>NZ_WMEE01000009.1:0-100940 GCF_009709595.1 Microbacterium sp. ZXX196 | reverse complement strand
GTGATGCCGACCGCGTCAATCTCGCCGCGCTCGCCGCGCTCGCGGAGGCGCCGCGTACGCCGCTCGCCCGCCTCGCGGCCGTGTCGGCGGCCGTCGCCGTGCGACGCTGGCCGTTCTCGCCCGCGACGCTGGCCGTAGCCGGCACGCAGGCCGCGGTGTTCGTCGCGGCGCCCGCCCTCGCGGTCGGCATCACCGCCTCCGCGTGCCTCTACGTCGCCTGGGCGGGATCGCGTCACGCGCTGGCGCCGGTACTGCGCCCGGTCGGGGTGCCGGCGTGAGCGGGCCGCGCGTCGTCGTCGCCGTGGGCACGGGGCGATACGCGGACCCGTGGCACCCGTTCGGCGAGGTCGCGCGGGCGCTCGCCGCCTGGCTCGTGGAGGCGGGGTGCGGCGTCGACGTCCGTGAGGACGTGGATGTCGCGCTCGCGGGCCTCGACGGCGCGGACCTGCTGGTGGTGTGCGCGGGCGATCCCTGGCGCGGGGACGAGGCGCGCCGCGGGGCCGACCCGGCGGCGAGCGCGGGCCTCGGCGCGGCCCTGCGGCGGGGGATCGGCGTGCTCGCCGTCCACGCGGCAGTCTCCTCGCTGCGCGACTATCCGGACTGGCGCCGGGCGATCGGCGGCGGGTGGGTCGTCGGGCGATCCGGCCATCCCCCGATCGGGGACGCGCGGTTCGTCGTCGCCGAGCCGGGCTATCCCGCGACGGCGGGGATCCGCGAGGTGCGCGCGTACGACGAGCGCTACGCGGGCCTCGACATCGACGCCGGCGCGCGGATCCTCCTCACGAGCGACGTCGACGGCAGGGCCGAGCCCGCCGCGTGGGCGCTTGAGCGGAATCCTGGGAGATCCGTCGTGTCGACCCTCGGGCACGATGGGCGCGCGATGCAATCCGGGGGTCATCGCCGCTTCCTCGTGAGCGCCGCGCTGTGGGCGGCGGGGGCGGATCCGCGCCACACAGCGTCATGAAACGGCGCCGGGGCGCTGGCGGCGGATTACGGTCGGAGTATGCAGGAATCCCTCGATGCCCTCGCGGGCGACTTCAAGGCCGTCTTCCGCGAACACCCCGCCGCCGTCACGATCATCACGGCGCTCACCCCCGAGGGGCCCGTGGGGCTCACCGCCTCGTCGGTGGCATCCGTCGCGGTCGACCCGACGGCGATCTCCTTTTCCGTGACCCGCGCGACGGGGACGGCGGGCGCGTTGCTCCGCGCCGACGAGCTGCAGGTCCACTTCCTCGCGCCCGAGCACGCGGCGGTCGCGACCCAGTTCTCGTTCACGGGCGGTGAGCGCTTCGCGCCGGGACAGGGCTGGTCCTTCGACGCAGACGGAGCGCCGCGGCTCGCGGGCGCCCGCGCGCGCCTGAACGTGCGGATCCTCGACACGCTCAGCGTCGGCGGATCCGTTCTCGTCGTCGCGCAGGTGGCGTCGCTCGAGCGCGATGCGGCGGCCGGCGATGCCCTGCTGTACGCCGACCGCCAGTTCTTCTCCCGCGGCGACGCCCGCGCCCTGTAGGCCGCCGCGGCGTCAGCACCTGCCCGCCCGCGCCAACACAACGCAGTCAATTTTCGGTGCCATGGGCCCGGATCCGCGATCGTTCGTCGGCCGGTGTGCGTTTTGACTGCGTTGTGCGGGAGAGCGGGGCGGATGGCCCGGTAGTCAGAGCCCGTCGCGGTCGGCGATCGTCTCGTCGGCGAGGGCCGTGCCGGCGCTGCCGTAGAGATGGAACACGGCGTTCGCGCCGCGCTCGGCCAGCTCGGCCGCGTCGCGGTCATAGCGGGCGAGGGCCGCGACGCGGCCCGTGAACCCGCTCGCCCGCAGCATGTCGAGCGCTTCCATGTTCGACGTGTGGAACGGCATGGCGAGGATCGCGATCTCGATGCGGTCCGACCGGCTGACGCGCGCCCAGAAGTCGGAGTCCGTGGCGTCGGCGAGGAGCACGTCGAGTCCGTCCGCGCGGAGCGCCTCGACGCGCGTCGCGTCGTGCTCGATCCCGAGCGCCGCGATGCCGTGCTCGTCGCGCAGGCGCGTGAAGGCAGCGCGCCCCACCCGCCCCATCCCCAGCACGAGCGCGGAGGCATGCCCGACGTCGAGCGGGCGATCCTCGGGGTGGAGGCGCGCGGGATCCTGCGCGGGCATCAGCGCGGCGAGGCGTTCCGCGATCCGCACGCCGCGGGCGTTGACGATGGCCGAGAGGACGAAACTCGCGGCCACGGCGACGGCCATCACCGTGACCCAGCGCTCGGGCACGAGCCCCGACGCGGCGCCCGTGACGGCGATGATCAGGCCGAACTCGGAGAAGTTGGCCATCGTGAGCGCCGTCAGCCACGAGGTCCGGTGGCGCAGGCGCATCGCCCAGAGCAGGAGCACGTACGCCACCGTCTGCACCGGGAGGAGGACGAGGAGGACTCCCGCCATCGCGAGGTCGGCCCCGGTCGGGACGCCGCTCAGGCCGATGTCGAGGAAGAACGCGACGAGCAACAGTTCCTTGACGCTGAGGAGCCTGTGCGCGACGTCGCTCGCCACCGGGTGCCCGGCGAGGAGCGCGCCGACGATGAGCGCACCGAGGTCGCCCTTCAGCCCGACCGCCTCGAAGAGCGCGTAGCCCGGCACGAGGGCGAGGACGATGCCGTAGAGCACCTGCAGGTCGGGGGCGTCGATGAGATCCCAGACCCTCCGAAACACCCAGGCGAGCGGCACGAGCCCGACGAGCGCGAACGCCCACGGCGACGGCACATCCCCGCCCGCGATCGTGAGGAAGGCGACGGCGGCGATGTCCTGCATGACGAGAACGCCGACGGCGATGCGGCCGTACGTCGCCGTGATGTCCGACCGGTCGTCGAGCACCTTCACGACGAACACCGTGGACGAGAACGAGAGCCCGAAGCCGATCAGCGCCCACGTGACGGCGTTCGTCCCGTCGAGGAGTGACATGCCGAGCGTCGAGGCCAGTCCGAGCAGGCCCGCTCCCAGCGCGGTCGACACGAGCATGTGCGCGCCGTTGGTGAGCCACACCTCCTTGCGCACGAGGGTCCGCACGTCGAGCTTCAGCCCGATCCCGAACAGCAGGAGCGTGACCCCGAGATCCGCCGCTTCGCTGACCAGCGGCAGGTCCTCGACGCCCGCGGCGCCGAGGACGAAGCCCGCGGCGAGGAAACCGACGAGCGGGGGCAGGCGCACGAGGACCGCGCCCAGCCCGAGCGCGAACGCGACGGCCAGGTGGATGGCCGCGGTCGTCGTGAACATATCCGGATTCTAGTGACGCGGCGGATCCGCACGTTCCGGCGGTGGCGGGCCTTTCCTACGATGGGGGGATGAGTACGCACACCTCCGCCAACCTCACCCGCGAGGAGACGGCCGCGCGCTCGGCCGCGATCCGCCTGCGCGCCGTTCGCGTCGAGCTCGACCTCTCGAACGCGCCGGACGCCGACGCGACCGGGTTCGCGACGACGACGACCCTGCGATTCGACGCGATCGAGGAATCGACGTGGGTGGATTTCCTCGGCGAGAGCGTCGACCGCGTGGTGGTCAACGGCGCCGACCACCCCGTGCTGTGGGACGGGGCGCGCGTGCGCCTGACGGGGCTCGGCCCCGAGAACGAGGTGCGCATCGAGGCGGTGGGGCGATACAACCGCTCCGGCGAGGGGCTGCACCGATTCGTGGATCCGGCCGACGGCCAGACCTACCTCTACACGCAGTACGAGCCCGCCGACGCGCGGCGCGTGATGGCCGCGTTCGAACAGCCCGACATGAAGGCGACCTACACCTTCGTCGTGACGGCCCCGTCGGGCTGGCACGTGCTGTCGAACGGTCGGCCGGTCGTGACGTCGGGAGGCGGGCGCACGCAGACGGTCGAGTTTTCCGAGACCCGCCCGATCTCGTCCTACATCACCGCGGTCGCGGCGGGGCCGTACCACCGCGTGACGGGCGAGTGGACCGGATCCTCGGGGCGGGTCCCGCTCGGGGCGTACTGCCGCGCGTCGCTCGCGGAGTACTTCGACGCCGACGAGATCCTGAAGATCACCCGCCAGGGCCTGGATTTCTTCACCGCAGCGTTCGACATCGACTACCCGTGGGGCAGCTACGACCAGGTGTTCGTGCCGGAGTACAACCTCGGCGCGATGGAGAACCCGGGGCTCGTGACGTTCACGGAGGCGTATGTTTTCCGCGGCGCCGCGACCCAGGCGCAGCACGAGGCGCGCGCGAACACGATCCTCCACGAGATGGCGCACATGTGGTTCGGCGACCTCGTGACGATGCGGTGGTGGGACGATCTGTGGCTGAAGGAGTCGTTTGCGGACTACATGGGGTCCCACGCCTCGGTCGCCGCGACGCGCTTCACCGAGGCCTGGACGTCGTTCGCGAACCGGCGCAAGGCCTGGGCGTACGAGGCCGATCAGCTGCCAACGACGCACCCGATCGTCGCCGACATCCCCGACCTCGAGGCCGCCAAGCTGAACTTCGACGGCATCACCTACGCCAAGGGCGCCTCTGTCCTCAAACAGCTCGTTGCGTACGTGGGGGAGGAGGCGTTCTTCGCCGCGGCGCACGCCTACTTCGCCGACCACGCCTACGGGAACACGACGCTGGCGGACCTCCTGGCCGCGCTCGAGCGCGCCTCGGGGCGCGACATGGGCGCGTGGGCGGACGCGTGGCTGAAGACGACGGGGGTCTCCACCATCCGCGTCGAGCGGGAAGGCGAAGACGCCTGGCTCGCGGTGGAGGACCCGCGGCCGCACCGCCTGCGCGTCGGGACGTACGTGTGGGACGCGGACCGACTGGTCGCCGGAGAGGCGATCGACGTCGACACGGACGCCGCGCGCGCGGCGATCGAGCTGGGACCCGCCGCGCTCGTGCTTCCGAACGCGGGTGATCTCACCTACGCCAAGGTGCGCCTCGACGGGCCCTCGATCCAGGCGGCCGAGCGCGGCCTGTCGACGATCGAGGATTCGCTCGCGCGCGGCCTCGTCTGGTCGGCGCTGTGGAACGCCACGCGCGACGGCGAGTACGCGGCGGCGGCCTACCTGGACGTGGTCCGCCGGCACGCCCCGCGGGAGGACAACCCGGCCCTGCTCGCCGGCGCCCTCCAGAACGCGGCGGTCGCGGTCGAGGACTTCGTCGCCGACGACCGCCGCGCCGACGCGCGCGGCGCGTGGCTCGAGACGACGTGGGACGCGCTCTGGGGTGCGGCGCCCGGAAGCGACGCGCAGCTCGCGTGGGCCCGCGCGTTCGGCCGCGCGGCCGCCTTCGACGACGCCCGCGCGTCCGAGATTCGGGCTTTCCTGTCGGGCGATACCCCCGCACCGGCCGATCTCGTGCTGGACGCCGACCTACGCTGGATCCTCCTCCAGGCCCTCGCGGCGACCGGGCACGCCGGCGAGGAGGAGATCGCGCGCGAGCTCGCGCGCGACGACACGATGTCCGGGCACACGGCGGCGCGCCGGGCGCGCGCCTCGCGACCCGAGGAGCCCGTGCGCCGGGCGGGCTGGGTGGCCGCGTGGGAGGACCAGGCCCTGACCAACGACGCCCTCGCCGCGACGATCGCGGGCGTGCGTTCCGGCGGCCGCCGCGACCTCGTGGCCGACCTCGACGCGGACTACTTCGCGCGGATCCGTCCCGTGTGGGAGTCGCGGTCGATCGAGATCGCGCGGCGGCTCGTGCGCGGGCTGTTCCCGCACGCGGAGACGCTCGAGGCGGTCGACGGGTGGCTGGAGGACAACGCCGACGCGCCGGGGGCGCTCGTCCGCCTCGTGCGCGAGGAGCGCGACCACCTCGCGCGCTCGCTATTCGTGCGCTCGGTGCAGTGAGCGCCGCGGCCCGCCCGGGATCAGCCCGCGGTGGGCCACCACCGCGGCATGTTCGCGACGATCCGGTCGGCGAAGGCGGCCGGGTGGGCATCGTCGAGGCTCGCCCAGAGCTCGATCGCGCTGACGACGCCGCCGGCGATCACCGCCGCCTCGACGCGGGTGTCCGCGGGGAGGTCGATCCCGCCGTGGCGCATGTTCTCGATCGCGATGTCCGCGCGCCGCACGAGGTGCTCGCGTAGGCGCTTGCGAAAGCCGAGGGACACGGCGGAGTCGAGGAGGGAGCGGATCGCACCGCGCTCGCGGGCGACGGCGGTCAGGATCGCGACGGTGCCGTCCGCGTAGACGCGAGCGAGCTCGGCGAGCGACGTCCCCGGCGCGACGTCGATGGCGCTCACCTCGTCGAGCATCGAGGCGAACACGTCGGCCGCGAGATCCCCGACGCTCGCGTAGTGGCCGTAGAAGGTGGTGCGGTGCACCCCGGCCTCGCGGCACAGTTCGGCGACGCCGATGCTCGCGAGGTCCTCGCGCGAGAGCAGCCGCACGAGCGCGTCCGCCAGTCGCGCCCGCGTGCGCACGGCGCGGGGGTCGTCGGATCCCTGAGACGCGGAAATGCTCATCCTGACAGTGTGCCTCACCGGTGCGCCGCCGCGGATCCGCGGCGCCTCGGAGCGCAATCTGAGGGGACGTCCCAGGGACGGGAGGACAATGGGAGGCCTATGCTTCCGAGGCTTCTCGCCGATGTGCCGCTTTCCGGGTGGGCCATCGTCTTCTGTGCGGCCGTGCGCGCCGCCGCGCTGTCCGCGTGCGCGCTCGCCCTCGGCGCCGGCGTGGATGCGCTCGCGGCCGGAGCAGACCCGCGCGTGTGGTGGGCCGCGGCCCTCGGCGCGCTGGTCGTGGCCGCGTGCGCGGCGGCCGCGGAGGCGCTGGTGCCGGCGCGCGCCCGCCCCGCGATCGAGGCGGAGTGGCGCCAGAAGGTGGCGCGGCGGGCGCTGGCGGATCCGCTCGACGGCGCGGAACCCGCCGGCGTGCGCGTCGACCGCGCGACCGGGGAGGTCGAGCGCTACGCGCACTACCGGGCCGACTTCCTCGGCCCCCTCGTCGCGGGGGCGGTCGTGCCCGCCGTGGTGCTCGTGGTCCTCGGAGCCGGCGTCTCGTGGCCGCTCGCGGGCGGGCTCGCGGTCCTCGTCGCCCTCGCCCCGGTCCTCATCGCGGGCTTCCTCGCGCGATTCCGGGCCTCGAGCGGTCGGTATCGCCGCGTCGCGGCGGGGCTGGCGGGTCTGTTCCTTGAGTCGATGCGCGCGCGAGAGACCCTGCGGCTGCTCGACGCGACGGCGGAGCGCCGCGCGGCGCTCGTGCGGCGCTCCGGCGCCCTGCGCGGCGAGGTGATGGCGCTGCTGCGCCGCAATCAGCTCGTCATTCTCGTGACCGACGCGATCTTCGGCGTGCTCGCGCTGTCCGCCGTCGGGTGTGCGGGCGCGTGGGGAGTGGCATCGGGCGCCCTCTCCCTCGGCCAGGCCGCGGCCCTCCTCGTGATCGCGGGGCTGCTGCGCGAGCCGGTGGACCGCCTCGGCCGCTCCTTCTATGTGGGGCTCGCGGGTCGCGCGGCGGGGGAGCGGATCCGCGGCGCCCTCGCGACCCCGCAGGATCCGGCGGGAGAGCCCGCGCCGTCGGCGGGCGCGGCGCGCCGCGCGGACGCCGGCGCCGTGGACGGCGAGGCCGCGTCGGACGCGCTCCTCACGCTCTCGGGCGCCGTCGTCGAGCGCGGCGGCGTGCGGGTCGTTGACCAGGCGGAACTTGCGATTCCCGCGCGGGGGCTCACGGCGCTCGTGGGCGAGTCCGGCGCGGGCAAGTCCACGCTCGCGCTGGCGCTCGCCGGCCTCGTGCCGTCCCGCGGGATCCGCATCGGCAGCGAGCACGCCTCCGCGGAGGGGCTGCGCGCCTCGGTCGCGTACATCCCGCAGCGCCCCGTCCTCGTTCCCGGCACCGTGCGCGAGAACCTCCAGCTCGCCCGACCGGGCGCGGGCGATGGACGGATGTGGGCCGCGCTCGCCGCGGCGGGACTCGACGCGAGCGAGCTCTCTGGCGGCCTCGGCACGCCCGTCGGAGAGCACGCGCGCGGCGTCTCGGGCGGGCAGGCACAACGCATCGCGATCGCGCGGGCCGTGCTGACGGAGCGCCCGGTCCTTGTCGCCGACGAGCCGACGGCCCACCTGGATCCGGCGGCCTCGCGCGTCGTCGTCGACACGCTGCGCCGTCTCGCTGGGGATCGCGCCGTCATCCTCGTGACGCACCGGCCCGACGAGGCACAACGGGCGGATCGCGTCGCGCGCGTCGCGGGCGGGCGGATCGTGGCGGTCGTCGGGGCGGAGGAGCGCGCATGATCCGCCGACTCCTGCGCCTGGCCGCTCCCGTCTGGCCGCTGCTGGTCGGCTCCTTTTTCGCGCGCGCCGCCTCCCTCCTCGCGGGCACGGCGATGCTCGCCGTGCCGGCCATCGCGATGGTGGCGGCGGCGGGTGGGCGCGGATGGCCGATCTTCGGGCTCCTCGGGCTCCTCGTCGCGATCGCGCTCCTGCAGGGCTCGACCCGGTACCTCGAGCACTACCTGGGCCACCGCGCGGCGTTCGAATTGCTCGCCCGCATGCGCGTCGAGGTGTTCGACGCCGTTGCGCCGCTCTCGGCGGACGACGAGGAGGCGTCCGCGGACCTCACGACGATCGCGACGCGTGACATCGATCGGATCGAGGTGTTCTTCGCCCACACGCTCGTTCCGGCCGCGGCGGCCGTCCTCGTCCCGGCGATCGTGGTGGCCGGCGTCGCCGCGGCGGCGGGAGCCCCGGCCGCGGCCGTCGCCGGCGCCGCGTTCGCGCTCGGCGCGCTCGTCGTCCCGTTCCTCGGCGCGCCGCGGACGGTCCGCGCGGCGCGGGCGGAGGCGGCCGTGCGCGCGCGGATCGCGGACCACCTCGCCGCGGACGCCGACGCGGCGGTCGACCTCCGCACGCTGGGAGCCGAGAATGCGCGCATGGCGCGCCTCGCCGGGCTGGAGGAGGAGCTCGCGCGCGCGGCGGGGTCCTCGGGGCGGGCGAGCGCCCTGCGCGCGGGCGTCGGCCTCGCGTGGCCGTTCGCGGCGGCCATCGGGATCCTCGCCCTCGCGACGCCGCCGACACTCGGCTCCCACGTCGTGGCGGCGGTGGCGGTCCTCGGGGCGGCCCCGGCGGTGGGCGCCCTCGCGGGCCTCGCGCGGTCGCTGCCGGCCGCGTTGGCCTCCGCGCGGCGATACCTCGCGGCGTTCGACCGCACCCCCTCGGTCGCCGATCCCCCGCGGCCCGCGGCGGTCCCGTCGGGTCCGCTCGGGCTCCGGGTGGAGGGCGCGAGCGTCGCTCCGCCGGGCGGACGGCGCCTGCTGGATCCCACGGACCTCGATGTCGCGGCCGGTGACGCCGTCGCGATCGTCGGACCCTCCGGAGCCGGGAAATCGACGCTCGTCTCCCTCATCGTGCGGCGCCGGGATCCCTCGGTCGGACGCGTCGTGCTCGTGGGCGACGGGCGCCTTGTCGACGTGCGCGACGTGGCGCTCGCCGACCTTCGTGCCGCGGTGACGCTCGTCGAGCAGCGCCCGGTGTTCGTGGCGGGGTCCGTCCTCGACAACCTCCGGCTCGGCAACCCGGCGCTCACCGAGGCCGAGGCGTGGCGGGCGCTCGAGGACGCCGCGCTCGCGGGCGACATCCGGGCGCACGCCGAGGGCCTCGCCGCGCGCCTCGGGGAGGACGCCCTGAACCTCTCGGGCGGTCAGCGCCAGCGGCTTGCCATCGCCCGCGCGCTCGCCCGCCGACCGCGGATCCTCGTCCTCGACGAGTCGACGAGTCACCAGGATCCCGAGACGCAGCGCGCCGTCCAGGAGGGCATCGCGCGCCGCGGCGACACGACGCTCGTCCTCGTTGCGCACCGGGCGGAGGCGATCCGGGGCGTCGCGCACGTCGTCGAGCTCCCCGCCTGCGCGGATCTCACAGGGCACCCCGAGCACGAGGCGCCGTGTCGTTTCCGATCGTGACGCGCGCGCCGCGTACTCTCGTGGGGTCATGATCCGGTTCGAGAACGTCACCAAGCGATACCGCGGCACCTCCCGTCCGGCGCTGGACAGCGTCGATTTCGAGGTCGAGCGCGGCGAGTTCGTCTTCCTCGTGGGCGCCTCCGGCTCCGGGAAGTCGTCGTGCCTTCGCCTCATGCTGCGCGAGGGCGTGCCGAGCTCCGGGCGCGTGCTGGTGCTCGGGCGCGACACAGCCCGTCTGAGCGACCGCCGCACCCCCTACTTCCGGCGCAACATCGGATCCGTGTTCCAGGACTTCCGGCTCCTGCCGTCGAAGACCGTCGCGCAGAACATCGCGTTCGCGCTCCAGGTCATCGGCCGCTCGCGCAGCTTCGTGCGCAGCGCCGTGCCCGAGGCGCTCGAGCGCGTCGGGCTCGCGGGCATGGGCGGCCGGATGCCGCATGAGCTCTCGGGCGGAGAACAACAGCGCGTCGCGATCGCGCGGGCCATCGTGAACCGGCCGCAGATCGTGCTCGCGGACGAGCCCACCGGAAACCTCGACCCGGCGACGTCCGTGGAGATCATGCGCGTGCTCGAGGCGATCAACGCGGCGGGCACCACGGTTGTCATGGCCACGCACGAGGCCGTCGTCGTCGACAAGATGCAGCGCCGCGTGATCGAGCTCTCGCAGGGCCAGCTCCGCCGCGATGAGCGTCGCGGATCCTACGGCGACACCTCTGTCATCAGCATGCTGCGCCCCGAGGCCGAGAAGGGCGCATCGGCGCTCGCGGCACTGACCGCGGCGCTCGAACTCCAGCGCGAGGTGTCCGAGACGCCCGCCGCCACGGCGGGCCCCGGCCCGGCGAGCGACAGGACGGACCCGCCCGAGGCGCGCGAGACGGATCCGGCGCCGCTTGCCGCTGAGGAGCCGCCGCGGACGACGTCGATTCCGCACGTCGCGGTCGACGTGGACGAGCTCGGGATGGCAGACAAGCTCGGCCTGCGCGACGGCGACGACAACGAAGTGGGGCCGACCTCATGAACCCCTCGCTGATCCTCTCCGAGGCGTTCCAGGGCCTGCGCCGGAACGCGTCGATGGTGGTATCCGTCGTCCTCGTGACCTTCGTCTCGCTCACCTTCGTCGGCGCGGCCGTCCTCATGCAGGCACAGATCGCCAAGACGAACGATTACTTCACGGACCGTGCGCAGGTCGACGTCTACATGTGCTCGTCGATCTCGACGGTCGACACCTGCGTCGACGGCGTCGCGACGGACGAGCAGATCGACGAGGTGCGCGACCGGCTCGAGGGGTCGACGCTGTCGCCGATGATCGAGAGCGTCGAGTTCGAATCGCAGCAGGAGGCGCACGACGCGCTCGTCGAGGCGTTCGACGAGGACCTCGCGGGCCTGTTGACGGTCGACCAGACGAGCGCCGTCTTCCACATCAACCTCGTCAACCCCGACGAGACCGCCGTCATCCGCGAGTCCTTCGCCGGCGAGCAGGGGGTCGAGGAGGTTGCGGACCAGCTCGAGTATCTGGATCCGCTGTTCTCGACGCTCACCATCGCGACGTACATCGCGGTCGGCATCGCCGTGCTCATGCTCGTCTCGGCGGTCCTGCTGATCTCGACGACGATCCGCCTGTCCGCGTTCGCGCGGCGGCGCGAGGTGGGGATCATGCGCCTGGTCGGGGCCTCCAACGGCACCATCCAGACGCCGTTCGTGTTGGAGGGCGTGCTCGCCGCGTTCCTCGGTGCGGCGCTCGCGAGCGCCACGGTCTTGGTCGCTGTGCGATTCGGAGTGCAGGAGTACCTCGCCCGCGAGGCGGGCGCCATCCCGTGGATCGACCTCGCGGACGCGTGGCTCGTCGTCCCAATCGTCGTGGGCCTCGGCGTCGTGCTCGCCGCGCTGTCGGCCGGCGTGGCGATCCGCCGCTGGTTGCGCGAATAGGCACCCGGCCGTGCCATAGGATAGAAGGCTGTTCACTGGCCGCACATCGAGGGGACGAGCGCATGCCACGCGAAAAGGGCGAGAAGGTCGTCGCGCTGAACCGTCGCGCGCGCCACGAGTACACGATCGAGAAGACCTACGAGGCGGGCATCGTCCTGACCGGCACCGAGGTCAAGTCCCTCCGCGCGGGGCACGCGAACCTTACGGACGGCTACGCATTCGTCGACAAGGGCGAGGCCTGGCTCGACCAGGTGAACATCCCGCAGTACTCGCAGGGCACGTGGACGAACCACGCGGCCAAGCGGCAGCGCAAGCTCCTGCTGCACAAGGACGAGATCACGAAGATCGGCCAGAAGGTCGCCGTGGGCGGCTACACCCTGGTCCCGCTCAAGCTGTACTTCGTGGACGGCAGGGCCAAGGTCGAGATCGGCGTCGCGAAGGGCAAGACCCAGTTCGACAAGCGCCAGACGCTGCGAGAGCGCCAGGACAAGCGCGAGGCCGAACGCGCCATGCGGACCCGCAACCGTCTCGGCGACTAGGAGATCCACAGGCACACATGCCACCCCGCGCCGCGTCGCTAGCGTGGTGCGCATGGAACCCGCCCTCCTCGCCGGCGCCGTGCAGGTCGCCTTCTTCGGCGTGGGCGCCGTTCTCGCGCACATCGACATCCACCACCACCGGTTGCCCAACGCGATCGTGGCACCGCTGGCGGCGGGACTCGTGGCCGCGGCGGCGGCGGGAGCGGCGTGGGCGGGCGACGCGGCGATCCTCGGGCGCGCGGTCGCGGGCGGGGTGGCCCTGGGCGCCTTCTACCTCGGGCTCCGCGCCGCCTCGCGCGGCGGGGTCGGCGGCGGCGACGTGAAGTTCGCGGTTCCCGTCGGCATCCTGCTCGCGTGGGAGGGCTGGGCCGCGTTCGTCCTCGGCGGTGCCCTCGCGTTCGTGATCGCGGGCGCGTGGGCTGGGGTGTTACTCCTCGCACGGCGGGCCGGGCGCGAGGAGCGTGTGCCCTTTGGTCCGAGCATGATCCTCGGTGCCGCCGCGGGCCTGATCGCGACCTGACCGCGCGCGCGATAGCGTGGCGGCCATGGCCAAGCTCTGGAATGCCGTGACCGAAGCGATCGCGTGGGTCCTGCGTCTGCGCATCGTGCGCGCGGTGCTCATGTACAACGACCACCGGGGCGGCCTCCTCGCCGCCGCGATCACCTTCCGCGCGCTGTTCGCGGTGTTCGCGGCGGTCCTCCTGGGTTTCTCGCTCGCCTCGATGTGGCTGTCTTCGCGCAGCGACCTGTGGGACGCGCTCGTCGAGTCGGTGTCCCAGATGGTGCCGGGCCTGTTGAAGACGGACGACACCGATGGCGTGATCGACGTATCGCAGCTCAGCTCCGCCGGATCCGAGGTCACGATCGCGGGAATCATCGGAACGTTCGCGCTCCTCTGGGCGCTCATCAGCGCCGTCGGAAACCTCCGGATGTCGCTCCGCATGATCGCCGGCACGCGTCACGAGAACGACGCGGCGTGGCTGCTCCGTATCCGCGACCTCCTGTTCGCCCTCTCGATCGGCGTGCTCGTGGTCGCCTCGGCGGTCATATCGCTCGTCGGCAGCGCCTTCATCGACACCCTGCTGGGCTGGCTGGGCCTCACGGGCGGCGGGCTGAGCGAGTTCTTCACGCGCCTCGGGGTTCTCGTCGTGGCATTCCTCATCAACGCCGTCATGATCGCCTGGCTCTTCGTCCTCCTCTCGGGCGTGCGCGCCTCGTTCAGAACCATCCTTCCCGGGGCGGTCCTCGGCGGGATCGGTCTCGTCGTCTTGCAGCAGCTCTCGGGCCTGTTCGTCGGGGGCGCCGACAACAACCCGCTCCTCACGTCGTTCGCGTCGCTCATCGCCCTGCTGCTGTGGTTCAACTTCTCGGCGCAGGTCACGCTCATCGCGTCGACCTACATCGTGGTGACGGTCGAGGAGAGCCACAATCGGGTCGGATCGCGCTACGGCGCCGAGACCCTCAAGCAGCGGGCGGTGCGCTCGGCCGAGCGCGACGTGCGCGTCGCTGAGGAGGCGCTGCAGGTCGCGCGGCACGCCGAGCGCGAGGAACGCGAGCGCATGGCCGAGCGCGAGGAGAAGCTCGAGCATCACGACGCGGCGCGCTGATCCCGCGGGCGCCGGCCGCGGCGTACAGTGAGGTCATGGCAATCGCACGACTGCACCGCGGCCCGCTCGACGGGCAGGTCATTCCCCTGGACGACATCGATGAGACGCGACTGATCGTGCCCTATTCGGCGGGCCAGCTGGTCTATCAGCGCGCCGGCGAGCTGAGCAACACCGGGCCCGACGACGGTCCCACGGAAGCGCAGTTCTGGTACGTGGAAGAGGAGAACGACCTCGTGCCGGACGGCGACGACCGGTGAGTTCCCGCACGATCGAGATCGAGCGAAAGTTCGACGTGGATCCCGGAACGCCCGTCCCGGACTGGTCCACGATTCCCGGGGTCGCCAGTGTCTCGGCGGGGGAGAAGCGACACCTCGACGCGACCTACCTGGACACCCCGAGCGCGGATCTCGCGCGCGCCGGCTACGCGTTGCGCCGCCGCACGGGCGGCCCCGACGCGGGGTGGCACATCAAGGGACCGCTCGTGGACGGGGGGCGCGTCGAGCTGCACTGGCCGCTCGCCGACGGGGTGCCGCCGGAGGCCCTGGCGGAGCTGGCGACCCTCACGGACGGATCCAACCTCGCTCCGCTGGCGCGCATCGTGAACGACCGCGTCGCGTACGAGCTGCGCGGCGCGGACGGCGGCATTCTCGCCGAATTCGTGGACGACCGAGTCGAGACGACCGACGAGCGCTCGGGGGCCCGGCGCGCGTGGTGCGAGTGGGAGATCGAGCTCGGACCCGCCGCTCCCGGCGACCGAGACGCGTTCTTCGCCGAGGTCGAGCGCGTCGCGCTGGCCGCCGGCGCGACGGCGCCCTCGAGCGCCTCGAAGCTCGCCCGCGCCCTCGGGGCTTAGGCGCGCAGAAACGACGGCCGGCCCGGATCGCGAGGATCCGGGCCGGCCGTCGTTTCTGCGCGTTGTCACATGTTGATCATGTGACCCGCGAGGCCGTGGAAGCCCTCCTGCAGCGCCTCCGACAGCGTCGGGTGCGTGTGGACGTTACGGGCGGCCTCGAGAGCCGTCAGGTCCCACTTCTGCGCCAGAGTGAGCTCGGGAAGCAGCTCCGAGACGTCCGGGCCGACCATGTGCGCGCCGAGAAGCTCAAGGTGCTCCGCGTCGGCGATGAGCTTGACGAAGCCGACCGGCTCGCCGAGGCCGTTGGCCTTGCCGTTGGCGCTGAAGGGGAACTTCGAGACCGTGATCTCGTGTCCCTCCGCGCGGGCCTGCGCCTCGGTGAGGCCGAAGCTCGCGACCTGCGGCGAGCAGAACGTCGCGCGCGGCATCATGCGGTAGTCGCCCAGCGTCTGCGTCTCGGCCCCCGCGATCGTCTCCGCCGCCACGACGCCCTGCGCCTCGGCGACGTGGGCGAGCTGCAGCTTCGCGGTGACGTCGCCGATCGCGTAGACGCCGTCGACGTTCGTGCGCATGTTGTCGTCGATCGCGATTGCGCCGCGGTCTGTGAGCGCCACGCCCGTCTTGTCGAGCCCGTAGCCCTCGATGCGCGGCGCGAAGCCGACGGACATGAGGACCTTGTCGGCGTCCAGCTCACCCGCCGTGCCGTCCTGCTTCTTGTACGTGACGTGCACGCTCTGGCCGTTGTCGTCGGCCGACGTCACGCCCGTCGACGTCAGGATGTCGATGCCGAGCTTCTTGTACTGACGGGCGATCTCCTTCGAGACGTCCGGGTCCTCGTTCGGGAGCACGCGATCGGCGAACTCGACGATCGTGACTTTCACGCCGTAGTTCGACAGGACGTACGCGAACTCCATGCCGATCGCGCCAGCGCCGACGATGACGATCGAGCGGGGCAGGTCGCGGGAGAGGATCTGCTCCTCGTAGCTCACGACGTTCTCGCTGAGCGCGATGCCCGGGAGCGAGCGGACGACGGATCCCGTAGAGATGATCACGTTGTCGGCCGTGATGCGCTCGGTGCCGCCGTCGGATCCGGCGACCTCGATGGTCTTGGCGTCCACGAAGGTGCCGCGACCGGAGTACTCCGTCACCTTGTTCTTCTTCATCAGGAAGTGGATGCCCTTGACGTGCGTCTCCGCGACCTTGCGGCTGCGGTCGAACGCCGCGCCGAAGTCGAAGGAGACCTCGCCGGACATGCCGAAGAAGTCGGCCTTGTGGGTGAAGGTGTGAGCCACCTCCGCGTTCTTGAGGAGGGACTTCGAGGGGATGCACCCCACGTTGAGGCAGACACCGCCCCAGTACTTCTCTTCGATGATCGCGGTGTTCAGTCCGAGCTGGGCGCTGCGAACGGCCGCGACGTAACCGCCGGGGCCCGCGCCGAGGATGACGACGTCGTAGTGAGGCATGGTTCTCAGCCTAATCGGTTGTGGGCAGACCGATCGCGCGACTTACGAGGCGCGGCGCGAGCGGACGATCAGCCAGACGACAAGGGCGATCAGCGCCAGGACCACGACGCCGGCGACGATCGCGATCACGATGCCGGCGCTCGCGTCCTCCTCCGGCGCGGCAGCCTCGGGAGTCGGGCTCTCTGAGAGGGAGGTCGTCGCCGACGGCGTCTCCGACGGCTGGGCGGACTCGGCGGGCGACGTGGTCTCGGACGGCGCGGCCGTTTCCGAGGCGGACGGCGTCGCGGCGGGGGCCCACGCCGAGGTCGCCTCGAACGTGAAGAGCTGGCTGTCGGCGTGACCGTCGCCGTAGAGCACGCGCCACACGACCGTGTACTCGCCCGCGGGCGCTCCCTCGGGGTCGAGCGCCTGCGTCGCGGTGCGCCCCGATACGACGGGGGCGCCGTCGGCGTAGTCGCGGCAGTCCCGGGTGTCGGCGCGGCCCGGATCCGCGATGAGCAGCCCCGCGTCCTCGCACGTGGCGTCGAAGACGGCGATGTCGGTGGTGCCGTCGCCGGGCGATGCGGGCGGGGTGAGGTCGTCGCTGAACGTGAGGGAGACCTCGGCCGGGAGCTCGGACACGACGGACTCGGACGCGGGGCTGGTCTCCTCCAGCGTGGAGTGCGCCGAGGCGGCCGTGGCCGCGGCGAGCGGCGCCAGGAGAGCGGACAGCCCAATCGCGAGGAGAACGGCGGTGCGGGAACGGGGGGTCGAGTGCGTGCGATCAGTCACGCCGATACCGTACGCCCCCGGTCCGCGGGCCCTCCGTGAGGCGCGTCAGTTTGTGGGCGAATCGCCGCGCGGGAAAGGTCACGGATCGGTTAAGCTGGCCGGAACGGAAGGAGAGCGCGTGTCCCAGCAGAATGAGTCGATGCACACGATGACGCGGCACATCCCCCGTGTCGGCGGGAACGACGGCACGGGCGATCACACGCAGACGTTTGGCCACGACGCCGACCTGTCGTTTGTCCCCTTCCAGGGCGAGTTGACGCAGGCGGAGCTCGACGCGGTCGCGGCGCTCCCCTCCGGCGCCGCCTTGCTCCTCGTCCGTTCGGGCCCCGGAGCGGGCGCGCGGTATTTGCTCGATTCCGAGTCGACCACGGTCGGCCGTCACCCCAACGCGGGGATCTTCTTCGACGACGTCACGGTCTCGCGCCGGCACGCCGAGATCACGCGTTCGCGGGCGGGCTTCGAGCTCGTCGACCAGCGCTCCCTCAACGGCACGTACGTCAATGGCGAGCGCGTCGATCGGGCGGCGCTCGCGAATGGCGACGAGGTGCGCATCGGGAAGTTCCGCACGAACTTCTTCAGCTCGCCGCGCGATCTGCAGGCGACGGCGCACTGATGGCGGCCGCGGCCGCGGGCAGGGCGGCGGCCGCGAGGGCGGACGGCCCGCTCCTGTCGATTGGGCAGGTGCTCTCGAAGCTCCAGCGCGATTTTCCGAAGCTCACTTCGAGCAAGCTGCGCTTCCTCGAGGTGCAGGGCATCGTCTCGCCGCAGCGCACGACCGCGGGCTATCGCAAGTTCTCGCCGTCCGACCTGGAGCGGTTGCGCCTCGCGCTGACGCTGCAGCGGGATCACTACATGCCGCTGACCGTGATTCGTGCGGCGCTCGATGACCTCGACGCCGGTCGCACCCCCGATCTGCCCGAGAGCATCGGGCCGGTCCCGGGAGCGCGCTATACGCGGGACGAGCTCCTGCAGGCCGCCGGCGCCCCCGCGCAGCTGCTCAACGACGCGTTCAGCCTGGGGCTCATCGAGCCCGCGGCGAGCTACGACGCCGATGCGCTGGGAATCATGCGATCGCTCGTGGCGCTCGATCATCACGGCATCGACCCGCGCCACGTGCGCGCGATGCGCCAGAGCGCCGAGCGCGAGGCCGCCCTCATCGAGGTGGCGCTCGCGCCGCTGCTGCGGCGGGCGGACACGCCGTCGCGCGCCCGCGCCCAGGAGCTCGCGCCGCAGCTCGCCCAGCGCCTCGATGAGGTGCGCGGGATCCTGGTGCGACAGGCGCTCGGGCGGATCCTGCCCGAGTGACGGCGCGGGGTCACGATTCATAACGCTTGCGAGACACGCCGCCGGTTCGGGCGCGGATGTCGTTGATGGCGCACCGGGTGCGCCGTACTGTGGGGGAGACCCCGAAGAGAGGAAGACGATGAGCGCGGGATACCCCGATCAGGGCGGCTTCGCCGTCGATCTTCTCTTCACCGACGGCCTGCCGAAGCTTGACCCCGAGATGGGGTACCGCGGCGCGGTCGCCGCCAAGGCGGCGGGAATCACCTACCGCCAGCTCGACTATTGGGCCCGGACCGAACTCGTCCTTCCGACGATTCGCGGAGCGCAGGGATCCGGCTCGCAGCGCCTCTATGGTTTCCGCGACATCCTCGTGCTCAAGCTCGTCAAGCGGCTGCTCGACACGGGGATCTCCCTGCAGCAGATCCGCGTCGCGGTCGAGCAGCTCCGCGCGGCGGGGATCCGCGATCTCGCGGGAACGACACTCATGAGCGACGGGGCGTCGGTGTACCTGTGCACCTCGAACGACGAGGTGATCGATCTGGTCAGCCGCGGGCAGGGCGTGTTTGGCATCGCCGTCGGCAAGGTCCTGCGCGAGGTCGAGTCCACGCTGGTGGAGTTCGACCCCACCGCCCCCGACCCCGTCGACGAGCTCGCCGCCCGTCGCGCGAAGAAGACCGCCTAAGACGCGTCGCGTACGCGAAGAGGGGGCGCCCCGCGGGGCGCCCCCTCTTCGCGTACGCGGTCGGTTATCCCGCCTGCGGGCCGTTCTCCGGCACGGTCACGTGTCCGGCCTCCACGATCCGATCGAGGAGGCGGTCGAAGTCGGCCGCGAGCTCCTGAGCGCTCTCGCCCGGCCACACGTGCAGGGGCTTCGCGGCGCCCTGGGCCTGCTGGAGCGAGGTGCGCTCGGGGAGCTGCGGCTCGAGCACGAGGTCGCCGAACATGTCGCGCAGCTCCTTGATGCGGAACTGGTGCTCAACCGACTGCGGGCGCACCCGGTTGACGATGATGCCGAGCGGCTGGAGACGGGAGGAGAGGCCGCGGCGGATCTCCTCGATCGCGCGGAGCGCGCGGTCGGCTGCGGCGACCGAGAACAGGCCCGGCTCTGTGACGACCGCGACGCGGTCGCTCGCCGCCCACGCCGTGCGGGTGAGCGCGTTAAGGGAGGGGGCGCAGTCGATGAGGACGAGGTCGTACTCGTCCTCGAGCATCGCGAGCGCCTCCTCCATCTTCCAGACATCGCGCACCGAGGGGTGGGGCCCGTCGTAGTTGATGGCCGACGGGCTGCCGAGCATGATGTCGATCGTGCCGGGGTGGACCTTGGTCCACCCGCTCGAGGCGATCGCCTGCCGGACCGTCTTCTCCTTGGGGTTCTCGAGCACGTCGGCGACGTTCAGCCGCCCGGCCGTGTTGACGTCGAGGCCCGTAGAGACATCCGACTGCGGGTCGAGGTCGACGATGAGCGTCCGAATGCCGCGCGCGAACGCGGCCGACGCGAGGCCCAGGGTCACCGTCGTCTTGCCGACGCCGCCCTTCAGTGAACTGACGCTGAGTACGTGCACACGCCTACGCTACCGTCCTCTAGGCTGTGAGCCATCCGGGCCCGCCGATTAATCGGCGGGAAATCCCGCAGCCGAGGGAGGCTCATGTTCTCGAAGGTTCTGGTCGCCAACCGCGGGGAGATCGCGATTCGCGCCTTCCGCGCCGCCTACGAGCTCGGTGCCCGGACGGTGGCCGTCTTTCCGGTCGAGGACAGAAATTCGCTGCATCGGCTGAAGGCCGACGAGGCGTATCAGATCGGGGAGGAGGGACACCCGGTCCGCGCCTACCTGGACGTCGACGAGATCGTGCGCGTCGCGGTCGAGGCCGGGGCCGATGCGATCTACCCCGGGTACGGGTTCCTCTCCGAGAATCCCGACCTCGCCTCGCGCGCGGCCGAGCACGGCATCGCGTTCATCGGGCCGCCTGCGCGCGTGCTGGAGATGGCCGGGAACAAGGTGACGGCGAAGGAGAACGCGATCGCGGCGGGCGTGCCCGTCCTCCGATCCACCGAGGCGAGCGACGACGTCGCGTGGCTTGTCGCGCAGGCGGACGAGATCGGCTTCCCCCTGTTCGCCAAGGCGGTCGCGGGCGGCGGCGGGCGCGGCATGCGGCGCGTCGAGGAGCCCGCGCAGCTCGCGGGCGCGCTCGAGGAGGCCATGCGCGAGGCGGGCAGCGCCTTCGGCGACGCGCGCATGTTTCTCGAGCAGGCCGTTCTGCGGCCGCGGCATATCGAGGTGCAGGTCCTGGCGGACGCGCACGGATCCACGGTCCACCTATTCGAGCGCGACTGCTCCGTGCAGCGGCGCCACCAGAAGGTCATCGAGCTGGCGCCCGCGCCGAATCTCGCGCCCGAGATCGCGGCCGCGCTCCATCGCCACGCCGTCGCCTTCGCCGAATCGATTGGCTACGTGAACGCCGGCACCGTGGAGTTCCTGCTCGAGACAGCGGGCCCGCGCGCCGGCGAGGTGGTCTTCATCGAGATGAACCCGCGGATCCAGGTCGAGCACACCGTCACGGAGGAGGTCACCGACGTCGACCTCGTCCAGGCGCAGATGCGCATCGCGGCGGGCGAGAGCCTGGGCGAGCTCGGGCTGGAACAGGACGCGATCCGGCTGCACGGTCAGGCGATGCAGACGCGCATCACGACCGAGGACCCGGCGGCCGGGTTCCGGCCCGACACGGGGCGGATCACGACGTACCGCTCACCGGGCGGGGCAGGGATCCGCATCGACGGCGGGACGACCGCCGCCGGCTCGCAGGTGTCCCCGCACTTTGACTCCATGCTCGCCAAGCTCACCGTGCGCGGGCGAGACTTCCCCTCCGCCGTCGCCCGCGCGCGGCGCGCCCTCGCGGAATTCCGGATCCGCGGCGTCGCGACGAACATTCCGTTCCTCCGCGCGGTGCTCGACGATCCCGCCTTCGTCGCCGGCGACCTCTCGACGTCCTTCATCGACGAGCGACCCGAGCTGCTGCGCGGACGCGTGTCGAAGGACCGCGGCACGAAGCTCCTGCGGTGGATGGTCGAGCAGACCGTCAACCAGCCCCACGGCCCTCGGCCCGCGCTCGGCGACCCGCGAAAGAAGCTGCCGCCGATCGACCTCGAGGCTCCCGCGCCCGCGGGGAGTCGCCAACGCCTCGCGGAGCTCGGGCCCGAGGGGTTCGCGGCCGCGCTACGGGCGCAGAAGCCCCTCGCCGTGACGGAGACGACGTTCCGCGACGCGCACCAATCCCTGCTCGCGACCCGGGTGCGCACACGCGACCTGCTCGCCGTCGCGCCGCACGTGGCGCGCCTCGAGCCGCAGCTGTTCTCGGTCGAGGCGTGGGGCGGCGCCACCTACGACGTCGCGCTCCGGTTCCTCGGCGAGGACCCGTGGGATCGCCTCGCGAGCCTGCGGGACGCGCTCCCGAATGTCGCGATCCAGATGCTGCTGCGCGGGCGTAACACCGTCGGGTACACGCCGTATCCGACGGAGGTCACGGACGCGTTCGTCGAGGAGGCCGCCGCGACCGGCGTGGACATCTTCCGCATCTTCGACGCGCTGAACGACGTGGAGCAGATGCGACCGGCGATCGACGCCGTGCGCGCGACCGGATCCACACTCGCCGAGGTGGCCCTGTGCTACACGGGCGACCTCGCGGATCCGTCGGAGCCGCTCTACACGCTCGACTACTACCTCCGGCTCGCCGAGCGGATCGTCGGCGCGGGCGCGCACGTGCTGGCGATCAAGGACATGGCGGGTCTCCTGCGCCCCGCGGCGGCGGCGCGGCTGGTGACGGCGCTCCGGCGCGAGTTCGACCTCCCCGTGCACGTGCACACGCACGACACGGCGGGCGGGCAGCTCGGCACCCTGCTTGCCGCGAGCGCGGCCGGCGCCGACGCGGTCGATGCCGCGGCCGCGCCCATGGCCGGGACGACGAGCCAGCCCTCGCTCTCGTCGGTCGTCGCGGCCCTCGCGCACACCGCGCGGGACACGGGCCTCGACCTCTCGGCGGTCGCCGACCTCGAGCCGTATTGGGAGGCCGTCCGGCGGGTGTATCGGCCGTTCGAGTCCGGGCTCGCGGGCCCGACCGGGCGCGTGTACACGCACGAGATCCCGGGCGGCCAGCTCTCCAACCTGCGCCAGCAGGCGATCGCTCTCGGACTCGCGGGCGACTTCGAGCGCATCGAGGATATGTACGCGGCGGCCGATCGCATGCTCGGGCGGATCCCCAAGGTGACCCCCTCGTCGAAGGTGGTCGGGGACCTCGCGCTCCACCTCGCCGCGGTCCGCGCCGACCCCGCCGAGTTCGAGGAGCACCCGGAACGCTTCGACGTGCCCGACTCGGTTGTCCGGTTCATGGCGGGCGAGCTCGGCGAGCTTCCGGGTGGGTGGCCGGAGCCGTTCCGATCGAAGGTCCTGGCCGGTCGCGACGTGCGCGTCGGGGTGACGCCCCTCGGCGCGGAGGATGCGCGCGCGCTCGCCGCCGCCGGCCACGAGCGCCGCGTGGCTCTCAACCGGTTGTTGTTCCCGCAGCCGACCGCGGTGTGGGAGGACACGGCGCGCGCATACGGAGACCTGTCCGTGCTCGACACGCGCGACTACCTGTACGGCCTGGAGCCGGGCGCCGAGCACATCGTCGAGCTGGAGAAGGGCGTCGAGCTCTACGTCGGCCTCGAGTCGATCGGCGACGCCGACGACAAGGGCATGAGATCCGTCATGACGACGCTGAACGGGCAGCTGCGCCCCGTGGAGGTGCGCGATCGCTCGATCGACGTCGAGGTGCACGAGGCGGAGAAGGCGGATCCCGCCCGCCCGGGCCACGTGAGCGCGCCATTCTCCGGCGTCGTGACCCTGAAGGTGGCCCCCGGCGACGTCGTCGAACAGGGTGCCGCGGTCGCGTCGATCGAGGCGATGAAGATGGAGGCCGCCGTCGGCGCGACCATCTCCGGGGTCGTCGAGCGCGTCGCGATCGCGCCGACCTCGTCCGTCGACGCCGGCGACCTTTTGGTCGTCATCGCGCCCGCCGAGTAGCATCTCCGGGGCGGGAGACACCCGCCGCGGGCCCCGCGCCCCGGTGATTCAGGAGCTTTTCGTGGCAGCACAGAGCAATCCGTCTCCCGACGGACACGACGACAACGGCGTGCTCGACGGCGCCAGCGTCGAGACCACGTCCCTTGACCTCGGCGGGACGTCGCACGTGCGCGTGTCGCTCCCGGCCGGGTATCGCGACGAGGACGATCTCGACGACGACGTGCTCGCCGACGAGCTCCCGCACGATGCGCACGCCGCGACCGACGAGGTCGCGATCGCGGAGCTCGACGAGGACGGCGACGACGACGAGCCCGCCGAGGACGAGTCGGCGGATCAGGAGTCCGCGGATCACGAGTCCGCGTTCGACGAGGTCGCCGAAGATGACGCCTCCTCCGACGAGGTTGGGAAAGACGATTCCGAGCGCGACGAGCCCGAGCGTGACGCGGCCGCGACCGACGGTGAAGAGCCCGAGCTTGACGAGACCGAGCCCGAGCGCGACGAGCCGTCGGCCGAGAGCGTCGACGGCGAGGAGGCCGAGGACACCGAGCCCGCGGCGGAGAGCGCGGGCGGCGACGGGACCGAGGACGCGGGCGCGGCGCCGGACCCGTCCGGCTCGGAGGCTTCCGCGGAGGCGGCCGCCGACGTCGCGGGCGACCCCGCCGGGGATGCCCCGTCCGATGCTGTCGCCGCGTCCGCCGTGGCCGTCCGCGAGCCCGCGCCCGTCGCCGCGGCCGTCTCTGACGAGGCCGCCGCGGCCGTTGTCGAGGCCTCCCGCCCTCCGCGCGCGTCGTTCATCACCCCGCCCGCGCGCCGCGCGGGCGACGTCGGGGCCTCGGCCGCGCGCGAGTCGAGCGACGTTCTCACGGCCGACCGCCTCCTGGAGACCGGCGCGATCCGCCGCCCCGAGCCGCAGGACCCGTGGCGCCGCATCGTCTACTCCGCGACGCGTGGGGTCATCAACCTCGGCGACAGCAAGCGCACCCGCGCCCGCAAGGAGCTCACGGCGCGCATCGCGGCGCCGCTCGGCGGATCCGCGCGCTTCGTCCCCGTGCTGAGTCGGAAGGGCGGCGTCGGCAAGACGACCGTGACGGCCCTCGTGGGTATGGCGCTTGCCGACGCGCGCGAGGATCGCGTCGTCGCGGTCGACGCGAACCCCGACCGCGGCACGCTCGCGGAGCGCATCGCCCCGAGCTCGGCGGGCAAGACGGTGCGCGACCTTGTGCGCGGGCACGACGGGATCCGCGGGTTCGGCGACATTTCCGCGCACGTCACGCGCGACGCCACGCGCCTCGACGTCCTCGCCTCGGACGCGGATCCGCACGTCGCCGACGCCTTCAGCGACGCCGACTACCGCAGTGTCGCGGAGATCGCCGAGCACTACTACTCGATCGTGCTCACCGACACGGGCACGGGCATCGTCCACTCCGTGATGGGCGCGACGCTCGAAATGGCCGACCAGCTCGTCATCGTCTCGGGCCTCAGCGTCGACGAGGCCCGCCTGGCGTCCGAGACGCTCACGTGGCTCGAGGCCAACGGGCACGCCGACAAGGCGCACGCGGCGATCGTCGTCCTCAACCAGGACAGCCGGGGCGCGCCCCTCGTGCGCATCGAGGAACTCGATGCGCACTTCCGCAGCCGCGTGCGCCACGTCGTGCACCTGCCGTACGACGCGCGACTGGCGACGGGAAGCGCGATCGCGTTCCACGAGCTCGATCGGGGAACGCGCGAGGCGGCGCGCGAGCTCGCCGCCCTCGTGGTCGAGGGGGTGCGCACCGCATGACGGTGCGGGAGATTCGCCTCTACGGCGACCCGGTGCTGCGCACGGCCTGTGCCGAGATCGGGGAGATCGATGAGGGCGTGCGCGCGCTCGTCGACGACCTCATCGAGACGGTCCGCGTGCCGGGACGTGCGGGCGTGGCCGCGCCGCAGATCGGCGTGGGGCTGCGCGCCTTCAGCTACAACGTCGACGGGCGCGTCGGCGCGATCCTGAACCCGCGCGTCGTCGAGGTGCGCGGCGAGCCGGCTCCGACGGGGGAGGGGTGCCTCTCGGTCCCCGGCCTCTGGCACGACGCCCTGCGCCACCCGTACGCCCGGGTCGAGGGAATCGACGTCGACGGGCGCCCCATCGTCCTCGAGGGCGAAGGCCTGTTCGCGCAGATGCTCCAGCACGAGACCGACCACCTCGACGGCATGGTCTACCTCCAGCGCCTGCCGAAGGACACGCGGCGGATCGCGATGCGCGAGGTGCGCGAGAGCGACTGGTTCTAACCGGACCGAATGCGATGAGGGGCGGGCGCCACGGCGCCCGCCCCTCACTCTCTGCCCTCAGCCAATCGCGACCGTCGCGGTCACGTCCTTCGGGCCCGAATAGATGTCGGCGATCTCCTCGGCGAAGTCGGACACGATCACCGCGCGCTTGATCGAGAGCTTCGGCGTGAGGTGCCCCGTCGCCTCGGTCCATTCGGTCGGCAGGATCCGGAAGGCGCGGATCGACTCCGCACGGGAGACCCGCGTGTTCGCCTCGTCGATCGCCCGCTGCACCTCCGCCTGCACCGCCGCGGATCGGGTGGCCTGCTCCAGCGTGAGGTCGGACGACTCCCCGTGGGTCGCGAGCCACGCGGGCAGCATCTCGGGGTCGAGCGTGACGAGCGCAGAGATGAACGGCTTCTGGTCGCCGACGACCACGACCTGCCCCACGATGGGGTTCGCGCGGATCGGGTCCTCCAGCACCGTCGGCGCGACGTTCTTGCCGCCGGCCGTGACGATGATCTCCTTCTTGCGCCCCGTGATCGCGAGGTAGCCGTCGTCGTCGAGCGAGCCGAGGTCGCCGGTGCGGAACCAGGATCCGTCGAAAGCCTCCTCGGTTGCCTCCGGGTTGCGCCAGTACTCGCGGAAGACGTTGACGCCGCGCACCTGGATCTCGCCGTCGTCCGCGATGCGGACGCCGACGCCCGGGAGCGGCGGCCCGACCGTGCCGACCTTGATGCGATCGGGGAGGTTCACGCTCGCGGGCGCCGTCGTCTCCGTGAGGCCGTAGCCCTCGAGGATCTTGATCCCGAGCCCGCGGAAGAAGTAGCCCAGGCGCGGCCCGAGCGGGGCGGATCCAGAGACGGCGTAGGTGACGCGCCCGCCCATGAGGTCGCGCAGCTTGCCGTAGACGAGCTTGTCGAAGAGGCGGAACTGCGCCGCGAGCAGCGGACCGATCCGCTCGCCCTCCTGCTCGCGCCGGGCGTGCTCGACCGCCACCTTGGCCGCGCGCCGGAAGATCGCCCCCTTGCCCTCGGCCTCCGTCTTCTGCTCGGCGGAGTTGTACACCTTCTCGAACACCCGCGGGACCGCGAGGAGGAGGGTCGGGCGGAAGGAGCCGAGGGTCTTCACGAGGTTCTTCGTGTTCGGTTCGTGGCCCGTGCGCACGCCGCCGTGGATGTAGAGAACCGACATGAAACGCGCGAAGACGTGGGCCGTCGTGATGAACAGGACGGTCGAGGCTCCCGGCTGGTTGATGATCTCGGCGAGGGAACGCGCCGCGTTCTGGGCCGTGTCCACGAAGTTGCTGTGGGTCAGGACGCACCCCTTCGGGCGCCCGGTCGATCCCGACGTGTAGATGATGGTGGCGACGTCGTCGCCGCGCGCGAGGTGGCGGCGGCGCTCGATCTCGTCGTCCTCGACCCCGGCACCCTGGGCGATGAGGTCCGCGAGAGCCCCCTCGTCCATGCGCCAGTAAAGGTCGAGCAGCGGAAGGCGATCGCGCACCTCGGCCACGCGCTGGTCGTGCTCGGCGGTCTCGACGAGGAGGGCGACGGCGCCGGAGTCGGACAGGATCCACTGGATCTGCTCGGGCGAGCTGGTCTCGTAGACGGGCACCATGATGGCGCCGGCGTAGTGCAGCGCGAAGTCCACGAGGGTCCACTCGTAGGTGGTGCGCGCGAGGAACCCGACCTTGTCGCCCGGGCGCACCCCCGCGGCGACGAAGCCCTTCGCGAGGCGGATGACCTCGTTCTCGAACTCGCGCGCGGATACGTCGCGCCATCGGTCTTCCTCGGGGATCCCGAACAGCGCCTTGTGCGGGGTCTCGCGAGCGCGGTCCGCGAGCAGGTCGGACACGTTGCGGCTGGGGTCGGTCGGCACGATCAGATCGGCGGAGAACTCGATCACGGCAGCTCCTTTGATACCGGTCGGGTGGGTGCGTCTCGGGTAGTGCGCACGCCTGGGCTTGCATCGAGTCTATTGCCGGAGCGCGCGGGCGTCGTGACGAATTGTGTCCGCACGACAAGCGCCGTGTCATGCGCCCGCGCGGGCTAGACTCGTCGCCGTCCCCGACCCCCTGGAGCGCGCGCTGTGATCTATTGGATCCTCAAGTACCTGGTGATCGGTCCGGTGCTGAAGGCGATCTTCCGCCCCTGGATCACGGGCGCCGACCACATCCCCTCCCAGGGGGCAGCGATTCTGACGTCGAATCACCTCTCGGTCATGGACTCGATCTTCCTGCCGCTCATGATCGATCGACCGATGTCGTTCCTCGCGAAGGCCGAGTACTTCACGGGCCGCGGGCTGAAGGGGTGGGCCACGAAGTGGTTCATGAAGGGCACGGGGCAGATCCCCATCGACAGATCGGGCGGATCCGCATCCGAGGCGGCGCTCAACACGGCACTCCAGGTGATCGGGCGCGGCGACCTCCTTGGCATCTATCCCGAGGGCACCCGCAGCCCGGACGGGCGCCTGTACAAGGGGCGCACGGGGCTGGCACGCATGGCGCTCGTGGCGAAGGTGCCCGTGATCCCCGTGGTGATGGTCGACACCGACACGATGATGCCGATCGGCGCCACGGTTCCCCGGATCATGCGGGTGGGCATGATCATCGGCGAGCCGCTCGACTTCTCCCGATATGAGGGGCTCGAGGACGATCGTTTTGTGCTCCGCAGCGTCACCGACGAGATCATGGTCGCCCTTCAGCAGCTGGGCGGGCAGGAGTACGTCGACGACTACGCCTCGGCCCACCGCGCGCGAGCGGAGGAGCGGGGCGCGGCCGCCGCCAGCTCCTTCTCCTGACCGCGCGCGGCGCGCGCGTGGCGGCCGCTAGGCTGGGGGCATGCAGCACTCCTCCGACGCGCTGGACGCCTGGCGCGACCTCCCGATCAAGCAGCAGCCCTCCTGGCCCGACGCGGCCGCGGTAGAGCTGGTGTCCTCCGAGCTGGCGACGTTGCCCCCGCTCGTGTTCGCGGGCGAGGTCGACGAGATGCGCTATCGCCTCGGCGAGGCGGCTGCGGGTCGGGCGTTCCTCCTGCAGGGCGGGGACTGCGCCGAGACCTTCGCGGGCGCGACGGCCGACAAGATCCGCAACCGCATCAAGACCGTGCTCCAGATGGCCGTCGTCCTCACCTACGGCGCGTCCATGCCGATCGTGAAGATGGGCCGCATGGCGGGCCAGTTCGCCAAGCCGCGTTCGAAGGACACCGAGACGCGCGGCGACGTGACGCTCCCGGCCTTCCGCGGCGAGATCGTCAACGGGTTCGACTTCACCGAGGAGTCGCGCACGGCGGATCCGCGGCGCCTCCTCCAGGCTTACCACACCGCCGCGAGCACCCTGAACCTTATCCGCGCCTTCACGCAGGGCGGGTTCGCCGACCTGCGCGAGGTTCACTCCTGGAACAAGGGCTTCGCGGAGAACCCCGCCAACAAGCGCTACGAGCAGATGGCGACGGAGATCGACCGGGCGATCAAGTTCATGGAGGCGGCGGGAGCTGACTTCGACGAGCTGAAGCGCGTGGACTTCTACACGGGCCACGAGGGCCTCCTCATGGACTACGAGCGCCCGCTGACGCGCGTGGACTCGCGCACGGGCGGCGTCTACGACACCTCGGCGCACTTCATCTGGATCGGCGAGCGCACGCGCGAGCTCGACGGCGCGCACGTGGACTTCTTCTCGAAGGTGCGCAACCCGATCGGCGTGAAACTGGGCCCGTCGACGACGCCGGAAACGGCGCTCGCGCTCATCGACAAGCTCGACCCCGAGCGCGAGCCGGGCCGCCTGACGTTTATCACCCGCATGGGCGCCGACGCGATCCGCGACGCCCTGCCGCCCCTGCTCGAGGCTGTGCGCGACTCGGGCGCCACGCCGCTGTGGGTCACCGACCCCATGCACGGCAACGGCTTCTCGACGCCGACGGGCTACAAGACGCGTCGTTTCGACGACGTGGTCGACGAGGTGCGCGGGTTCTTCGAGGCGCACCGCGCCGCGGGGACGCACCCCGGCGGGATCCACGTCGAGCTCACGGGCGACGACGTGACCGAGTGCCTCGGCGGATCCGAGCAGATCGACGAGGCGACGCTCGCGACGCGCTACGAGTCGCTGTGCGACCCGCGCCTCAACCACATGCAGTCGCTCGAGCTGGCGTTCCTTGTGGCCGAGGAGCTCGAGAAGCGCTAACCCCCTGCCCGGCGCCGCCCCGGATCGAACCGCGTGTTCGGTCCGGGGCGGCGCCCGCCTTGTCAGCGGCGGGGGGTCTCGCGGCGGCCATCGAGCACGCCCGCGAGCACAATCACCGCGAGGCCGGCGCATGGGACGATCGCGAGCGCCGTGCGCAGGTCCGTGGCGTTGGCGATGAGTCCCACCGCGGGCGGCGACGCCAAGAAACCCAGGCGCATGAGCCACGAGACCACGGTGAGGCCGGTGCCGTGGCGGAGGCCGGGGAGCTCGTCGGCCGCGTGCATCGCCGCGGGGACGAGGGTCGCGATTCCGACGCCGGCCGCGGCGAACCCGACGATGCTTGCGGCGACCGTCCCGAACGCGAGCGCGACCCCCATGCCGACGACGACGAGGACGCCGCCCGCCCGTGCGACGGCGCGCTGACCGAATCTGTCCACGAGCCGGTCTCCCACCAGGCGGCCGATGAACTGGGCGCCGACGAGGGCGATGAGCCCGATCGCGGCGATCGCGCCGGGCGCCCCGAGGGACGTCAGATAGAGCGCCGCCCACGTGAAGCCCGCGTCCTCGACGACGCTGCCCGCCATCGCGATGACGACGAGCGCGATGAGCGTGAGGATGATGCGGGCGGGCACGCGTCGCGCGATCTCCGCGCCGGAGGGCGCGGCGGCGTGTGCGTCCGGGGCCGGGTCGCGATCCGGCCCCGGCAGGCAATACCGCAGGGCGACGAGCGCGACGACGGAGAAGATCGCCCCCGAGATCGCGAGGTGCACCCCGATCGGCAGGCCCACAGCGATGGCGCCGGCGGCCATCGCCCCGCCGAGCACCGCGCCCACCGACCACACGGCGTGGAACGAGTTGAGGATGGAGCGGCCCAGGGCGCGCTGAACCCGGAGTCCGTGTGCATTTTGCGCGACGTCGGTGATCGCGTCGCAGGCGCCGCCGACCAGCAGGAACGCGACGAATACCCACACGTTCGGGGCGAGGCCTGCGGCCAGCACTCCGAGCGCCGTGAGGATCGTGCTGAACACGGCGGCCCGCGCCGAGCCGAGGCGCCGGATGGCCCAGGCCGCCCCGAGGCCCGCGACGATCGCGCCGACGGGGAAGGCAATGACGGCGAAGCCGTACTCGGCGTTGTCGAGCCCGAGCGCCTGTTTGATCTCGGGGTAGCGCGGCAGGATGTTCGCGTACAGCGCGCCGTTCGTAAGGAACAGCGCCGAGACGGCGGCTCGGGCGCGGCCGATCGAACGCGGCGGCGGTGTGGGACGCATGGGCGCGTTGTCCGTTCGTGAAAGGGGGAGGGGAGTGGAATTCAGCCGGCGATGCGCGCGATGGCCTGGGCGATGTCGTCCGGGTCGCGCTGCACCGCGTCGAGCGCGCGGTGGATGGACAGCCCCTCGATCGCCGCGTCCATCAGGCGCGCGGTCAGCGGATCGAAGTGACGCTCGAGCGCCGCTCGGCTGCGGGTCATCCAGGCGGAGGTCAGCTGGCGGTAGCGCGGATCCCGCGCGGCCAGCGTGTAGAGCTCGTGGGTGAGGACGAGTTCGCGGCCGTCGCTGAACACGTCCTCGCGGATGATGTCGGCGACCGCGCGGCGCGCGGCGTCCGCGTCGGCGGCGGCGCGCATCCGCCGCTCGAAGCGATCGCTGATCTCCTCGGCGAAGTGCGCGAGGGCGTCGAAGAGGAGCTCGTCCTTGCCCGCGAAGTGATAGGTCATGGAGCCCAGCGGCACGTCGGCCGCCCGCGCGACGCGGCGGTGCGACACGCCCGCGACGCCCACGTCGGCGATGACGTCGAGGCAGGCGAGCAGGATCCGCGTGCGCCGATCGGGGTCGTGCCGGCGCGTGCGGGCCCCGTCGGCGGCGTCCTCAGCGATGGCCCTCACCACCCTTCGTCGCGACGCGTGGGCAACGGGCCGCGCCAGGGCAGGGAGGGTGCCAAGCGGATCGCATGCGCCGATGCTATCGTTGATGCGTACGAACGTACACCCGACGGGTCAGCCGGTCGCGGAGATCTGCAGGTAGATCTCGGTCCCGAGGGGGTGCATGCTCTCCGGTCCGGGGTCGGTTCCGGTCACCGTCGTGAGGCCGTTCGGGAAGACGCTCCAGAGCGCGGAATGGTCGGCGACGAAGCCCGCATTCTCGAGCGCCGCGATCGCCTCGTCGCGCGTGAGACCGACGACGTCCGGGACCGGGAACGGCTCCGGACCCAGCGATTCGATGAGCGTCACCGTGTCGCCCGGGGAGAGCGCCTGCTCGCCCGGATCCACGAGCGCGATGACGCGGCCCTCCTCGATGGCGTCGCTGTAGCGCTGCTCCGTGGCGTCCGCGACGACGAGCCCGACGTCCTCCAAGCGATCGCGCGCCTCGGCCACGGTGACGTTCTCGACGTCGGGGACGGCGCCGGCGGAGACCGTGAACGCGATCGCGTCGCCCTCGTGCGCGGAGCACCCGTCGCCGCACGCATAGGGGTCGCCGGACCCGCGCGGCGACACGCGCGCCGCGAGCACCGTTCCGGCCTCGGCGGAGTCGAACCGTTCGGACACGTCGTCGGCGACCCGGAGGCGCTGTTCCTCGGCGAGGTCGGCGGCCTCGTCCTGGGGGAGGCCGCGCAGCGACTCCACCTCGACGGCGGCGGGGCCGAGCGAGGTGACGATCGTCACGCGCTGTCCGGGATAGACGGGCGTGCCGCTCGCGGGTGTGACGTCGAGGATCCGTCCCGCTGGTACATCGATGCTCGTCTCGGACTCCTCCGCCGGGACGAGCTCGAGGGCCGTGAGGGCTGCCGCGGCATCGTCGAAGGTCGCGTCCTCGGCGAACGAGGGCACGACGATCATCGACCCGGGCCCGGACCCGAACCACCACCCCGTCCCTCCCGCGGCGAGCGCGAGAAAGAGGACGATGATCGCGGCCCACCAGCCGCGCACGGTCCGCCGGCGGGTTCGGACTCGTAATCGCTCGGCGTTCTGATCGCTCGCGGTGGGCCCGGGAACGGCGAGGGTCGGGGCGAGGATGGCGGTGGCGCCGGGCTCGTCGTCCTCCGGCGCGAGAAGTTTCGTCGCGTTCTCGCCCAGGAGATCCTCTGCGGCGCGCGCGGCGAGACGCCCCCGGGTGGGGAGAGGGTGCACGCCGATCTGGTGCTCGATCTCGCGAAGTCGGTCGAGCATCTCCTGCGCGTCGGCCGGGCGTTCGTCGGGTTCGCGCTCGGTCGCCCACAGGACGAGCTCGTCGAGCGGCTCGGGCACCTCGGGATTGCGGATGCTGGGGCGCGGCACCTGCTCGGTGGCGTGCTGATACGCGATCTGCATCGGCTGCTCGCCCGTGTAGGGCTGCGCGCCCGTGAGCATCTCGTACAGCATGATGCCGAGCGCGTAGATGTCGGTGCGCGCGTCGGCGGATCCCTGGGTGACGAGCTCGGGGGCGAGGTACGCGATCGTTCCGAGCAGCTGCTGCCCGGTCGCCGTGTTGGCGCTTGTGGCGCGGGCGAGCCCGAAGTCGCCGATCTTCACGCGGCCGTCCTCCGCGAGGAGGACGTTCTCGGGTTTGACGTCGCGGTGAATGAACCCCGCGCGATGCGCCGAGGCGAGGCCCGACAGCACGGCGTCCATGATCGTGATCGTCTGGGAGAGCGACAGTCGCGTCTGTTCCGCGAGGAGGTCGCGGAGGGTGATGCCCGCGAGATACTCCATGACGAGGTAGGCGATCTCGCCGTCCTGGCCCTGATCGAACACGCTCACGACGTGCGGGTCGCTCAGCCGGGCGGCGGCCCGCGCCTCCTGGATGAAGCGGCTCTGAAAGCGGTCGTCGTCGCTCAGGTGATGGTGCATGACCTTGAGCGCCACGCGTCGCTCCAGGCGGAGATCGGTCGCGAGGTACACGGTCGCCATGCCGCCGCGGGCGATGCGCCCGCGGACGCGGTATCGGCCGTCGACAAGCCGCCCCAGGAGGGGATCAGCCGGCGGACGAGAAGACACGAATTGATTCTAGGGACTGAACGGGCCCCGGCCCGGAAGGCTCACCCGTGCTGCGCGAGCCAGCCGTACGCCGCGACGCGCCACCGGTCGTACCGCCCGGGGTGGGCCGAGATCTGAACCGCCTGCGCCGCCTCGCCGAAGCCCATGTCCTGCCACCCGGCCAGGTCGAGGAGGCCGCGGGTGGATCCGTCCGGCGCGCCGGTGAAGAAGGCGCGGGTCGCGTAGCCACGGTCGACGAGCTGGTCGGCAGCGCCCCACCCCGCGCTCGGGCGCTGCTGGAAGAGACCCCGCGAGTCGCGGTCCCCGTAGTCGACGTTGCGCAGGCCGGACTCGACCATGGCCGTCGCGAGCGCGATGGCGATGCCGCGGTCGCCGACGCCGAGCTCGCGGCCGATGCCGATGATGAGGGCGGCGTTCTCGGCCTGGGGCGCCGTAAGCGTCGCGGACAGGTCGTGGTCCGGGTTGTCGTAGATGGACGTCGTCTCCCGCGCCTCGGGCGGTGCGGTCAGGACGAGGTCCTGACCGGGGTAGATGATCGCGGCGGACGTCAGATCGTTGAGGTCGAGGAGGGCGCCCACGGTCAGCCCCGCGTCGCGCGCGATCGACCACAGGGTGTCGCCGGCGCGCACGGTGTGGGATTGGGCACTGGAGGAGGCCTCGCCCCGCTCGGCGGCGACGGTGCCGCCCGGTGCCGAGGTTTCCGCCCCGGGGACGTCGAGCCGCTGGCCGGGGAAGATCACGGCGGATCGGCCGAGCGCGTTGGCGGAGGTCAGCGCCGCGACCGAGACGCCCTGTTCCTGCGCGATCGCCCAGAGCGTGTCGCCGGCGCGCACGGTGTAGCTCGACGCGGCGCGCGCGGAGCGAGCCGGCGTCGCGCTCTCCGACGTGGCGGCCGCGGCGACGGCGCCGCCCCCGCTCGGCGGGCGGAGCGTCAGTTCCTGGCCGGGGAAGATCGTGCTGGACCAGCTCAGGTCGTTCCAGGTGAGCACGTCGACCGTGCGGAGCCCGTGACGGATCGCGATCCCCGTGACCGTGTCCCCGGCGCGGACGACGTAGGTCGGCGATGTCCGCGCGGTGTGCGCGACGTCCGGCGTCTCGGCGGGGCGGTTCGCGATGGTGCCGAGGGCGCGGTCGAGGCCGCGGCGGTCCGTGGTCGGTCGCTCGGGCGCCTGATCGGCGGCGACGACGGGCGTCGCGCCGAGGGCGAGCGCCACGGCGCCCGTCACGGCGACGGGCGCGGCGGTCAGAATGCGGTTGCGTCGTCCCACGAAGATCCCCCTCCGGATCGGCCGATCACACACATCGGCGGATTGTCACGCTGTCACGGATGGATAACGGTGTCAACTGAAGTTACCCATTGTGGTTTTTGTGACGGGTGGGATCCGAGGACCCGGGGAGACCGTGGGAGAATCGCCCTGTGGCTGATGACAACGACACGGTTCTGGACGCCCTCGACTGGCTGACGCTCCCCGAGGTGGGCGAGCGGATCGGCGAGGCCCCCGGGCGGGTGCGCCGCCTGCTGGACGAGCGCGCGCTCGTGGCGTTGCGCCGCGACGGCGTGCTGCGCGTCCCCGCGGCTTTCGTCGACGGCGGCCGCGTGTTGCCGTCGCTGCGCGGCACGGTGATCGTGCTCGGCGATGTCGGCTTTACCGACGACGAGATCGTCGTCTGGCTGTTTACCCTCGAGGAGTCGCTCGGGCACGCTCCCATCGAGTCGCTTCTCGCGGGACGGAAGGCCGAGGTCCGGCGCGTCGCGCAGACCCTCGCCTGACGCGAGCTACGTCTCGCGCCGCGTCGTCGCCTCGACGAGACGCTCCAGGTCGCCCGCGACGCCGGCAAGCTCCTCGCTCCCGATCGCGGTGCGCGCGGCGTCCGCGCGATCCGAGATCAGGGCCTCGGCGCGTTCGAGCGCGCCGGTGGTACGGACGAGGTCCTGCAGCGCCCGGACGTCCTCGGGCGCGAGGTCCGCGGCGCCGATGCGCGCATCGAAGCGGCTCCGCTCCGCCGGGTCCATGCCCTCGCGGGCATACGCGACGAGGAGCGTGCGCTTGCCCTCCCGCAGGTCGTCGCCCGCGGGCTTTCCCGTGACCGACGGATCCCCGAACACGCCGAGGATGTCGTCGCGCAGTTGAAAGGCGAGGCCGAGCGGGGCGCCCACCTCGGCCAGGCCGCGGCGCACGGCGTCGGACGCGCCGCCGAGCGTCGCGCCGAGCTCGAGGGGTTGCGCGACGCTGTAGCGCGCCGACTTGAGGACGGCGATGCGCATCGCGCGCTCCGCGTGCTCGGCGTCGGGCGTGCGCACCCACGCCGCCTCCTCGGAGACGTCGAGGAACTGCCCCAGGATGACGTCGCGTCGCATGCGCTGATAGACGGCGCGGGTCGCGCGGCGCTCGGCGGCGCCCGCCGTCGCCTCCTCGAAGAGGTCGTCGCTCCACCCGAGGAGCAGGTCGCCGAGGAGGATCGCTCCGGACCGGCCGAAGGCCTCGCTGTCGCCGACCCAGCCGCGCTCGCGGTGCGCGGCCTCCAGCGCGCGCCATGTCGACGGGTGGCCGCGGCGGGTGTCCGAGTTGTCGACGATGTCGTCGTGCACGAGGGCCGCCGCCTGGAAGATCTCGAGCGCGGCGCCCAGGCTCAGCGCGGCCGCGTTCGGCTCCTCTCGCGCGGTCGCGGCACGCCACCCGAGCAGCGCAAATCGCGCGCGCAGCCGCTTGCCCCCCGTCAGCGCGGCCGCGGCGGTCTCGAGCAGGAGCGACGCGGCGGGATCCGTCGCGCCGGAGCCAGCGAACACCTCGTCGGCGAGGGCCTCGCGCACTCGTGCACGCGCGAACTTTTCGACGCGCTCCGAGATGTCTGTGATGATGTCGTGAGCGAACGGCACACGCCTAGCCTAGGTGCCTGCGCAGGCGATAGAATGAAGCACGGTCTTTCCACCCGAGGGGGTTTTCCCGATGCCACTCTCCGAGCAGGAGCAGCGACTTCTCGATGAGATGGAGCGCCAGCTCATGCACACCGACGCCGACGTCGTGCATGCCGGCGCCTCGCGCGGGTTTAGTTACCGCAACATGCTGATCGGCGCACTTCTCGTGCTCGCGGGTCTCGCCGCGATCCTCGCTGGCATCGCGCTGTGGAACGTCGCGGTCGTCGTCGGCGTCATCGTCGGGGTCCTCGGGTTTGCCGCGATGGTCGGCGGAGTGATTCTCGCGCTCGCACCGGGGCGCGGCTCCGCGGCGTCCTCGGGGGGCGATCGAGCCCGGCCCGCGCCGCAGTCCTCGCCGTCCTCGGGCGGATCCTTCATGGACAAGATGAACGACCGATGGGATCGCCGCCAGCAGGGCTGATCCCGGCCTCGAGCCTTCCCGCGCCGCCCCCGAATGGGGGCGGCGCTTTTTTGTGCGCGCACGCGGCCCCGCGCGCCCCGCGACACGCCGGGGTCGCCCGGGGCGCGCGTCTGGCCTCCACCCTCCTCCACCCGGACTCCGCCGCAGGATTCCGGGCCTGAGACGCACGATATGACGGTCTGAGAGCAGATTTTCTCTGGTATGTGGGGGAAAGTGGAGTAATGTGGGGCACACCTCGCGGAGGGCCGATCACGTCAGGGGGGTGAATGGCCGATGTTGCTGGGCACGCACACACCGAAGCTCGACGACAAAGGCCGCGTCATCCTGCCGGCGAAGTTCCGCGAGGAGCTCGCCGGTGGCGTCGTCGTCACCCGCGGTCAGGAACGGTGTCTCTACGTCTTTTCGACGTCGGAGTTCGAACAGGTGCACGAGCGGATCCGCCAAGCTCCCCTCAGCAACAAGCAGGCCCGCGACTTCCTGCGCATGTTCCTCTCCGGCGCGAGCGCCGAGGCGCCCGACGGTCAGAACCGCATCACCCTGCCGCAGCACCTTCGCCAGTACGCCGGGCTCAGCAAGGAGCTCGTCGTCACGGGCGTGGGCGCCCACGCGGAGATTTGGGACGCGACCGCCTGGAACGCGTACCTCGCGGGCAACGAGGACACGTACGCCGAGATGCAGGAGGAGGTGATTCCGGGACTGTTCTGATCCGGTGACCCGGACTCCCAGCCGCGACCCTGTCGTCACTTCCCCGGTGACAGGTCGCGCGGATGGGGATCCGGATTCCCGGGTCCAGGCGGGCCACGGACGACCTATGGATCCCCGCGACATTCACATCCCCGTGCTGCTCGAGCGCTGCCTCGAGCTGCTTGCCCCCGCGCTCGAGCGCGACGGCGCCGTCTACGTCGACGGCACCCTCGGCATGGGCGGCCACGCCGAGGCCGTCCTCTCCCGCCACCCGAACGCGGTCCTAGTCGGGATGGATCGCGATACCCAGGCGCTGGGGCTGGCGGGCGCGCGACTGGCCCCCTTCGGGGACCGCGTGCACCTCGTGCACACCGTGTACGACGGGATCCGCGCGGCGCTCGATCAGGCCGAGATCGCGCGCGCCGACGGGATCCTCTACGACCTGGGGGTGTCCTCGCTGCAGCTCGACGAGGCGGACCGCGGCTTCGCGTACGCGCAGGACGCACCGCTCGACATGCGGATGGACCAATCCGCTGGCCGCACCGCCGCGGACGTCCTCGCGACCTACGGCGAGGGCGACCTGCGGCGCATCTTCGAGCGATACGGCGAGGAGAAACTGGCGGGACGATACGCCCGCGCGATCGTCGCGGCGCGGCAGAACGGATCCATCGCGCGATCGGGGGATCTCGTCGACATCCTCCAGGGCGCCACTCCCGCCGCGCTGAAGAACGCGGGGCACCCCGCCAAGCGCGTCTTCCAGGCGCTCCGCATCGAGGTCAACGGCGAGCTCGAGGCCCTCGAGCGCGCGATCCCGGCGGCTCTGGACGCGCTCACGGTGGGTGGGCGGCTCGTCGTGATGAGCTATCAGTCGCTCGAGGATCGCTTCATCAAGCGCCTCTTTGCGGAGGCGACGGCGTCGTCCGCCCCTCCCGGCCTCCCCGTCGAGCTCCCGGAGCACCAGCCGCGATTTCGTCTCCTTGTCCGCGGCGCGGAGCGCGCGGGTGAGGCCGAGGCGCAGGCCAACCCGCGCGCGCTGCCCGTGCGCCTGCGCGCCATCGAACGCATCCGGGAGGACCGATGAGCATCGCACACGCCGACCTCCTGCCGCAGCCGCACCGCCCGCGGCCGGAGGCGCCCGAGCGCGGTCTGCGCGCCGTGCCGCGGGCCGAGAGGCGGCGGCGCCCGCGCGTCGCGTACGCCGCGGTCGCGGTCACGGGAGCCGTGCTCATCGCGGCCGCCCAGCTCGGCGTCTCTATCCTCACGGCGCAGGGCAGTTACGAGCTCGCGGGGCTCGAGCAACAGCAGCGCCAGCTGACGCTCGATCGGCAGGAGCTCGCGGACGACGTGGCGGGCCTGGCCTCGCCGCAGTACCTCGCCGCGAATGCCTCGGCGCTGGGAATGGTGATCGATTCCTCCCCGAGCTACCTGCGCCTGAGTGACGCCGCGATCACGGGATCCGGCGCGCCCGCGGGCGATCAGTCGACCGTGAACGTCCAGTCGGGCAACGCCGCGGCCAACGCGCTCATCGCCGACACGCCGCTCGTGACCGACCGCGGGGCCACCCTCGGCGGCGGGGGCGCGGAGAACGCCGCGGCGGAGGAGACGCCCGTCGCTCCGCCGCTCGAAGACGGCCTGCCCGTCCCGACCACGCACTAGCCCTTTCTTCCCGAGACGAGGATCGCGATGAACACTCCGGTCAGCCACACGGCGCGGCGCCGCACGAGCATCGCGGCCGTCGTCGTGCTGATCGTGCTGATCGCGTTCGTCGTGCGCCTGTTCGACATCCAGGTCGTCCGAGCGCAGGAGCTGATCGACGACTCGTACAAGACGGCGAACTTTGTCAGCACCGACACGATCCTCGGTGTGCGCGGCTCGATCGTCGACTCCGAGGGCCAGGTGCTCGCGAGCAGCACCGTCCGCTACCACATGAACGTCGATCCCGCCGTCGCGGACGACGTCACCCGCTACGACGAGGCCGGCGAGAAGTACGTCGAGACGTGGGGGCACCTCGCCGAGCGCATCGGCGACGTCCTCGGCATGACGGGCGCGGAGGTCGAACAGGTCGTCGACGACGCGCTGGCGGCCAACCCTGACTCTCGGTACGCGCGGGTGGAGAGCGGCATCACGACGGAGCAGTATCGCGCGCTCCTGGAGCTCGACGCGCCCATGCTGACGTTCGAGCAGCAGAAGTCCCGCACCTATCCGAACGGCGCCGTCGCCGGAAACCTCGTCGGCTTCACGAGCACGGACGAGGAGCCGCTCGCGGGGTACGAGCTCATGCAGGACGCCTGCCTCGCGTCGACCGACGGGTCGGTGCAGTATCAGACCTCGGGCGATCGCGGCGTGCGGATCCCCGGGACCACGGTCGAGACGCCGGCAACGGACGGCGGCACCCTCCAGCTCACGATCGACACCGACCTCAGCTGGTATCTCCTGCAGATGCTCAAGGAGGAGGTCGAGGCGCAGCGGGCGCAGGCGGGGTCGATCATGGTCGTCGAGGTGGAGACCGGCGAGGTCAAGGCCGCGGTGGACTATCCGACGCTCGACCCGAACGATCCGCAGGCGGTCGACGCCTCCGAGCGCGGCGCGTCCGTGTTCACCCGGACCTTCGAGCCGGGATCCACGTTCAAGGCGATTACGACGGCGACGGTCTTGGACCAGGGGGCGGCGACGCCGCTCACTCCCGTCGATGCGTCGGGATACGAAGAGTTCGACAACGGCGCCGCCGTCGGCGACTCCTACGCGCACGGGGTCTTCCACTACACGCTGACGGGCGCGATGGTCGACTCGTCGAACGTCGCGCTGTCGAAGATCGGATCCCTCGTGCCCGCCGAGACGCGCTACGACTACCTGAAGGCGTTCGGCGTGGGGGAGAAGACGTCGATCGACTTCCTCGGCGAGGGCACGGGCGTGCTGCGCCCGTCCGAAGAGTGGGACAACCAGACCTACTACGCGACCACCTTCGGTCAGGGCTACACGGTCACGATGCCGCAGGTCGTCAGTGCCTACCAGACGCTCGCGAACGGCGGCGTGCGGATTCCGCTGAGCATCGTCGACTCGTGCACCGCGGCCGACGGCACCGTGACCTCTCCCGACCTCCCCGACGAGCAGCGGGTCGTCAGCGAGGACGCGGCCGACACGACCGTCGACATCCTCGAGAACGTGGCCAACGCGGGCTCGGTGTCCGACCTCATCCAGGTGCCGGGCTACCGCATCGCCGCGAAGACGGGAACGGCGCAGAAGTCGGATGGCAACGGCGGATATAAGAGCGGCGTCTACTTCACGAGCCTCGTCGGTATGGCCCCGGCGGACGATCCTCAGTACATCGTCATGGTGAGCCTCGACGAGCCGCGTAGAGTAACGTCGTCTGCGGCCACGGCCCCGGCGTTCCAGAAGGCCATGACGCAGGTGCTCAAGACGTACCGCGTCCCGCCGTCGGACGAGCCCTTCGAGCCGCTTCCCCAGTTCACGGATTGACGCGCGTCTCGCGCGAAGGACCAGCACGTTATGATCGCTCTTTCACTCTCCGAGATCGCGGCCGCCGTTGACGGCGAGCTGCACCTCGTGGGCGCGGACACGCCCGCCTCGCGCGTGTCCGGCGCCGTCGACACCGACTCGCGCCTCGTCGGACCGGGCGACATCTTCGCCGCCAAGCCGGGGGAGGTCACGGACGGTCATCTCTTCGTCGCGACCGCGGCGTCCGCCGGGGCGGCGCTCGCGATCGTCGAGCGCGTCGTGCCCGAGGCGGAGTGCTCCCAGGTCGTCGTGCCGGACGTGGTGCGGGCCCTCGCCGACCTCGCCCGCGAGGTCGTCGGCCGCGTGCGCGCCCTGGGCCACCTGCGGGTCGCGGGGATCACCGGATCCAACGGCAAGACGACGACGAAGAACATGCTGGCGCGGATCCTCGAGGACGAGGACGAGACCGTCGCGCCCGTGGCGAGCTTCAACAACGCGGTCGGCGCCCCGCTGACGATGCTCCGCGTTACGGAGACGACCCGCTTCCTCGTTTGCGAGTTCGGCGCCGACGCGCCGGGTCAGATCGCCCGGCTCGCGGGGCTCGTGACGCCTGACGTCGTGATCGAGCTCATGGTGGGGCTCTCCCACGCCGGCGGCTTCGGCGGAATCGAGCAGACGGCGGTCGCCAAGCGCGAGCTCGTCGAGGCCGCGCGCCCCGGCGGCGTGGCCGTCCTCAACGCCGACGATCCGCGCGTCGCGGCGATGGCACCGGCGGCCGCCGAGCGCGGCCTGAGCGTGCGGTGGTTCGGCCGCGGCGAGGACGCGGACGTCCGCGCCGAGGACGTGCGCGTCACGCCGCACGGCACCGACACGCGGCTCGTCGTGGACGGTGAGCGGTTCGACATGCACCTGCAGGTCCTCGGCGCGCATCACGTGTCGAACGCGCAGGCGGCGCTGACCGCGGCCGTCGCGCTCGGCGTCGCGCCCGCGGCGGCCGTCGCGCGCCTGGAGTCCGTCGCGCTCGCCGAAAGGTGGCGCATGCAGCCCCTGGGATCCGAGCGCGTGCGGATCATCAACGACGCATACAACGCCAGCCCCGACGCGATGCAGGCCGCCCTGCGCACGCTCGCCGAGATCGCCCAGCCGGGCGAGCGCATGGTGGCGGTGCTCGGCGCGATGAGTGAGCTGGGCGAGCTCGACGTCGAGGAACACCAGAAGATCGGGCTGCTCGCCGTGCGCCTGCGGATCCCGCGCATCGTCGTCGTCGGCCGCGAGGCGCGCCCGCTTTACCTGGCGGCCATCGCCGAGGGGTCCTGGAGCGACGAGGCCGTGTTCTTCGAGACCGCGGACGAGGCCTTCGCGTACCTCGCCGATGAGCTCGTCGACGGCGATCGCGTGCTCGTCAAGTCGTCCAACGCCGCGGGCCTGAGGTTCCTCGGCGACCGTCTGGGAGAATTGTTCGCGTGAGATCACTACTGGCAGCGGCGGCGATCTCGCTCGCGTTCACGCTGATCCTGACCCCCGTCTTCTTCCGGCTCTTCCGGACGTGGGGGTGGGGGCAGGTCATCCGCACGGACGGCGAGGGCTTCAACGCGCCCAAGCACGAGACGAAGCGCGGCACGCTCACGATGGGCGGCGTCATCTTCATCCTCGGCACGATCGTGGGGTATCTCGCCGGCACCTTCGCGGGCGGTAACCCCCCGACGCTGTCGGGCTGGCTCGTCCTGTGGGCGATGCTCGGCTTTGGCACCGTGGGCTTCATCGACGACTACATGAAGGTCAAGATGCAGCACTACGCCGGCCTGTCGGGCTGGAAGAAGATCGCCGGGCAGATCATCGTCATGGTCCCCTTCGGCGTCGTCGCCCTGAACTTCCCCAACAGCGCGGAGCAGACCCCGGGCAGCCCGTACGTGTCGTTCATCCGCGACATCGACGTGCTCTCGTTCATGGCGCTGACGCCCGTGCTCGGGTGGCTGCTCTACCTCGCGTGGCTGTCGCTCCTCGGCACGGGCTTCTCGAACTCCGTTAACCTCACCGACGGGCTGGACGGGCTGGCCGCCGGCGCCGGGATCTTCGTCGTTGGCGCGTACAGCCTTATCGCGTTCTGGCAGTTCAACCAGGCGTGCGCGGGCGTCGGCACGGCGCCCGATAACCTCGCCGCCTGCTATCAGGTCCGCGACCCGCTCGACCTCGCGATCGTGTCGGCGTCGTTCGCGGGCGCGCTCGTCGGCTTCCTCTGGTGGAACGCCCCGCGCGCGAAGATCTTCATGGGTGACGTCGGGTCGATGGCGATCGGCGGCGTCGTGGCCGCCATGGCGATCCTGACCCGCACCGAGCTTCTCGGCGTGCTGATCGCAGGCCTGTTCGTCATGGCGAGCGGATCCGTGATCCTGCAGCGGATCTACTTCAAGATCACGGGCGGGCGCCGCCTGTTCCTCATGAGCCCCGTGCACCATCACTTCGAGCTGCGCGGGTGGCCGGAGACGACGATCGTCGTGCGCTTCTGGATCATCGCGGGCCTCTTCGCCGTCACGGGCGTCGGCCTGCTCTACATCGAATGGCTCTCGCGCGTATGACCGATGATGTGACCACGCGACTCGACTCGCTCACGAGCTGGCGGTCGGACTGGGCGGGTCTGAGGGTCGCCGTCCTGGGACTCGCGGCGACCGGGTTCTCCGTCGCGGACACGCTCGCCGAACTCGGCGCGGACGTGCTCGTCGTGACGGAGCAGGCGCCCGAGGAGTACGCGGGGCTGCTGCCCGTCATCGGGGCTCGGCTCCACGAGGGGTCGCTCGACGAGGCACCCGAGGAGCTCGTCCGCTTCGCACCCGAGGTCGTCGTGGCGTCGCCGGGGTTCTCGCCGGCTCACCCCGTGATCCGCTGGGTGCGCGAGCGGGGGATCGCGCTGTGGGGCGACATCGAGCTGGCGTGGCGCGTGCGCGACAAGGTCGTGCGCGCCGACGGCACGCCCGCCGAGTGGATCCTCGTGACGGGGACCAACGGCAAGACGACGACGACGCGCCTCGCGGCCACGATGCTCGTCGAGGCGGGGCTGCGCGCCGCGCCGTGCGGCAACATCGGCGTTCCCGTGCTCGACGCGGTGCGGGATCCGGCCGGGTTCGATGTCTTCGTCGTCGAGCTGTCGAGCCACCAGCTCTGGTACCTCGGGCTGTCGGACGGCGTCGGGGCGCCCGTCCCCGCCGCCGCGACCTGCCTCAACCTCGCCGACGACCACCTCGAGTGGCACGGGTCCTTCGCCGCCTACCGCGACGCGAAGGCGGTGGTCTATCGCTACACGCGCATCGCCTGTGTGTACAACAAGGCGGATGTCGCCACGCGCCGGATGGTCGAGGAGGCGGACGTCACCGAGGGCGCGCGCGCCGTCGGATTCGACCTCGGCGTGCCCGGGCCGAGCGACGTGGGCGTCGTGGACGGGATCCTCGCCGACCGCGCGTTCGTCGAGAACCGCCGGACGTCGGCGGCGGAGCTCGTCACCCTCGAGGAGCTGGGCGCCCGCGGGCTCTCCGCGCCTCACGTCGTTCAGAACGTCCTCGCCGCCGCCGCGCTCGCGCGCGCCGTGGGCGCCGAGCCCGCCGCGATCCGCCGGGCGCTCGCGACCTTCGCCCTGGATCCGCACCGCGCGCAGCTCGTCGCGCAGGCGGGGGGCGTGTTGTGGGTCGACGACTCGAAGGCGACCAACCCGCACGCGGCCATCGCCTCGCTCACGGCGTACCCGGGGTGCGTGTGGATCGTCGGCGGGCTGTTCAAGGGCGTGGACATCGACGCGCTGATCGCCGAGCGCGGAGCATCGGTGTCCGCGGCGGTCGTCATCGGCGTCGACCGGTCCCCGGTCGTCGAGGCGTTCGCGCGACACGCGCCGGACGTTCCCGTGATCGAGGTCGACGACGCTCAGACTGATTCCGTGATGAGGCGCGCCGTGGATCGCGCGGCGGAGGCCGCGGCATCGGGCGGCGCCGTCCTGCTCGCACCGGCGGCGGCCTCCTTCGACCAGTTCGCGAGCTACGGCGAACGCGGGGACAGGTTCCAGGAGGCGGTGCGGGACCGGATCGAGAGGGGAAGGCCGGATGACCTCGACGGCGCGGCCCCCGCGGGCGACTGACACCCCCGCCATGCGCGCGCGCGTCTCCCTGGGGCGCGCGATCGGACCGCTGTCGGTCGAGTTCCTCCTGATCCTCTCGTCCGTGCTGTTCCTCACGGTCTTCGGCGTCGTCATGATTTTCTCGGCGACGACGGTCGAGTCGATCGCGGAGACGGGCAGCCCCTTTAACGACGGCATGGGGCACCTCGTGTACGCCGCCGTGGGGATCCCGCTCATGCTCATCGTGAGCCGCCTGCCGGTCGCCTGGCTTCGCCGGCTCGCTTGGCCCGGCCTCGTCATCGGGCTGGTCCTGCAGCTGCTGGTGTTCACGCCGCTCGGCTTCGAGTTCGGCGGCAACCGCAACTGGCTGGACCTCGGCGCCGTCACGGTGCAGCCGTCCGAGTTTCTGAAGCTCGCCCTCGCTCTCTGGATGGCGCTGGTGCTGTACCGCAAGCGCGACCGCCTCGACAGCTTCTGGCAGGTCGCGATCCCGCTGCTTCCCGTGGCCCTCCTCGCCATGGGGACGGTCCTCGCTGGCGAGGACCTCGGCACCGTCATGATCATGGCGCTCATCGTCCTGGGCGCGATGTTTTTCGCGGGCGTCCGGCTGCGCATGCTCCTCCCGCTCATCCTGGGCGGCGTGCTGGCGGTCGGTTTCATGGCGCTCACCAGCACCAACCGCCTCACGCGCATCATGAGCGTGCTCGACCAGGACTGCCTGGACGACTACCTCGGGACCTGCTATCAGCCGCTGCACGCGATGTGGGGGCTGGCTGGCGGCGGCCTCCTCGGCCTCGGGCTCGGCAACTCGAAGGAGAAGTACAACTGGCTGCCCGCCGCGGCCGACGACTACATCTTCGCGATCGTCGGCGAGGAGCTCGGGCTCCTCGGCTGCGTCGTCGTCCTCGCGCTGTTCGCGGTCCTCGCGGTCGGCACGTTCCGCATCGTGCGCCGCACCGACGACCTGTTCGCGCGCGTCGCGGCCGGCGGCATCGGCGTCTGGATCATCGGCCAGGCGCTCGTCAACATCGGCGTCGTCCTGCGGATCTTCCCCGCGCTCGGCGTGCCTCTGCCGTTCCTCTCGGCGGGCGGATCCTCCCTCATCGCGGTCCTGCTCGCCTCGGGAATCCTGCTGAGCCTCGCGCGCACCCTCCCGGACGGGGCCCGGCCCGTCGGAGCCGTGCCGGCGCCGCTCCGGCGTAAGATCGTCCGGTGACGACGTACCTCCTCGCCGGTGGCGGAACCGCCGGGCACGTGAACCCCATGCTCGCCGTGGCGGACGGCCTCCGGGCGCGCCGACCCGACGACGAGGTGCTCATCCTCGGCACGGCGGAGGGCCTCGAGTCCCGCCTCGTGCCGGAGCGCGGATACGAGCTGCTCGTCGTTCCCAAGGTCCCGTTCCCGCGCCGCCCGAACGGCGCCGCCCTGCGCTTCCCGGCGCGCTTCGCGCGGGCGGTGCGCACCGCGCGCGGCTACCTCGCGGACCGCGGCGTCGACGTCGTGCTCGGCGTCGGCGGCTACGCCGCGGCGCCCGCTTACGTCGCGGCCCACCGCGCGGGGATCCCCGCGGTGGTCCACGAGGCGAACGCCCGGCCCGGGCTCGCGAACGTCCTAGGCGCGCGGTCGGCGTCCGCCGTGGGCGTCGCGTTCCCCGGCACCCGGATCCGCGGGGCGGAGGTCGTCGGGATGCCGCTGCGCCCCGAGATCGTCGGCCTCGACCGCGCGGCTCGCCGCGCCGAGGCCGCGGCGCATTTCGGCCTCGACGCCGAGCGCCCCGTCCTCCTGGTCTTCGGGGGATCCCTCGGGGCGCGCCGCCTCAACGACACCCTCGGGCAGTCCTGGCGCGACGTGCGGGACGCGGGCTGGCAGATCCTCCACGTCACGGGGGAGCGCAGTGACCTCGCCGACCCGGGCGTTCCCGGGTATGTCCTGCGGCGCTACGTCGACCGCATGGACCTCGCGTTCGCGCTCGCCGACCTCATCGTCGCGCGCTCCGGCGCCTCGACGGTCTCCGAGGTCTCGGCGCTCGGCATCCCCGCCGTGTATGTGCCCTATCCCGTCGGCAACGGCGAGCAGCGCCTCAACGCCGCGTCGGCGGTCGCGGCCGGCGCCGCGCGGCTCGTCGAGGACGGCGCCTTCACCCCGGCCTACGTCCGCGACGAGCTGGTGCCGCTCCTCGGCGACCGCGACGCCATCGCGCAGATGGCGCGCTCCGCCGAGGGCGCGGGAACCCGCCGCGGCACCGAGAACGTCATCGCCCACCTCGACAAGGCGCTTTCCGCGCGAGGGGAGAACTCCCGCCCATGATCGCTCCCGATCTCACCGTTCCGATCCCCGAGACGATCGGATCCGTCCACTTCATCGGGATCGGCGGATCCGGCATCTCGGGGCTGGCGCGCATGTTCCTGCAGGCGGGCATTCCCGTGTCCGGCTCGGACCGCTCCGAGAGCCAGAACACGCGCGACCTCGCGGACCTCGGCGCGCGCGTGGCGATCGGACACGACGCCGCGCACCTCGGCGACGTCGACGCGGTCGTCTACACCGGTGCGATCTGGCCCGAGAACCCCGAGTTCCTCGCGGCGAAGGAGCGCGGGATCCCCGTGCTGCATCGGTCGCAGGCGCTGAAGTACCTCATCGCGGGGCGCCGCCTGGTCTCCGTCGCCGGAGCCCACGGCAAGACGACGTCGACGGGCATGATCGTGACCGGTCTCGCCGGTCTGGGCACCGATCCGAGTTTCGTCAACGGCGGCGTGATCCAGCAGTACGGCGTCTCGAGCCGCGCGGGGGCGGACGACCTCTTCGTCGTCGAGGCCGACGAGTCGGACGGCACGTTCCTCCTCTACGACACCTCCGTCGCGCTCATCACGAACGTCGACGCGGACCACCTGGACCACTACGGCTCGCACGAGGCGTTCGACGCCGCGTTCGTGCGATTCGCCGATGCGGCGCGTGAGGCCGTGGTCATTTCGTCCGACGACGCGGGGGCCAGGCGCGTCCGCGCGCAGCTGACCCACGCGAACGTGGTCACCTTCGGAGAGTCCGCGGACGCCGACGTGCGCGTCTCCGACGTCGCAGCCTCGGGGCCCGTCTCGTTCGCCCTCCACGCCGGCGGCGAACGGGTCGACGTGACGCTGCGCGTGCCGGGGCATCACAACGCGCTCAACGCCGCGGGCGCCGTCGCGGTACTCCTGTCACTCGGGCACCCCCTCGCGGAGTCCGCGCGCGCCGTCGCCGGGTTCGGCGGCACGGTGCGCCGCTTCGAGCTGCACGGCGTGCGTCGCGGCGTCAGCGTCTTCGACGACTACGCGCACCACCCGACCGAGGTCGACGCCGCGCTGTCCGCCGCGCGCACGGTCGTCGGATCCGGACGGATCATCGCCGTGCACCAGCCGCACACGTACTCCCGAACGCGCCTGATGTCCGGCGAGTTCGCCCGCGTCCTCGAGGATCGCGCCGACCACACGGTCGTGCTCGACGTCTACGGCGCGCGCGAGGACCCGATCCCCGGCGTGACCGGCGCGCTCGTCGAGCAGGCGTTCCGGGACCGGGCGGGGGTGTCCTACGTGCCGGACTGGGATGCGGCGGCGTCCCGCGTCGCCGATATCGCGCGCGAGGGCGACTACGTCGTCACGCTCGGCTGCGGCGACGTCTACCGGATCATCCCGCAGGTGCTCGCCGCGCTCGAGCGCGGCGGCGACGCCGCCGAGTGAGCCGCGCGTGAAGCGCCCCGGTCCGCTCCCGCCGTCCGAGCGGCGCGAGGTCCCGGATCCGCTCCCGCGTGCCGGCGCGGAGGACACCGCCCGCGCACACGAGGGGATCGACGACGCGCGGGGGGCCGGTTCCCCGCCGTTCGGCGCGCGCTGGGCCGAGCGCGTCCGCCTCTGGTTCGCCGACCGCCGGGCGAAGAACGCGGAGCGCTCGGAGGTGCGCCGCTTCACGGTGCGCGCGCGCCGGCGGCGCCTGACGTGGATCGTGTCGCTCGGCGCGTTCGCGGCGCTGGTCGTGGGAACGTTCGGCGCCGCATACAGCCCGCTGTTCGCGGTCGAGGACATCCGCGTCGCGGGGGCGGACACCGTTTCCGCGGACGACGTCGCGGAGGCCCTGTCCGATCAGGTGGGCAGGCCTCTCCCGCTCGTGGACCACAGCGAGATCCGCGCCGCGCTGCTCGCCTTCCCCCGGATCGAGACGTACACCGTCGAGTCGCTGCCCCCGCACGAGCTCGTCGTCCGGATCGTCGAGCGCACGCCCGTCGCGGTCGTCGCCTCCGACGCCGGGTTCACCACGGTCGACGCCGCCGGCGTCCCGCTGACGACGAGCGACGAGGCGCCGGAGGGGCTCCCGATCGCGGAGGTCGAGGGCGGCGTCGCCTCCGACGCCTTCGCCGCCGTGGGACAGGTCCTGCGCGCCCTGCCGGCGGACCTGGCCGAGCGCGTGACGCGGATCCGCGCCACGAGCCCCGAGGACGTGTCATTCGACCTGCCGGACGGCGGCGGCGTGACGGTCGTGTGGGGGAGCTCGGGAGACACCGCCGAAAAAGTGAAGGTGCTCGAGGCCGGGATGGCGTCGTCGCCCCCCGCCGACGTGTCGACGTACGACGTGTCGTCGGCCGGCGTTCTGGTCGTCAGCTGATCCGCGCGATTTCACCGACACGCCGCGGCGCGCCTCGCGGGAGTCGGGCGCGCGGCACGTACCGTCGAGGACGAGCAGATATATGCCGGTGAATACTTTAACCCTGTAGTTGAGGTTTAAGGTTTCGACTTTGCCGGTTGCAGCCAGGTCCCGTCGATGGAGGCAGCATGAGCCAGAACCAGAACTACCTCGCCGTCATCAAGGTGGTCGGCGTCGGCGGTGGTGGCGTCAACGCCGTCAACCGCATGATCGAGCTCGGGCTGCGCGGCGTCGAGTTCATCGCGATCAACACCGACGCGCAGGCGCTGCTGATGAGCGACGCCGACATCAAGCTCGACGTCGGGCGCGACCTGACCCGCGGCCTCGGCGCCGGCGCCGACCCCGAGGTGGGGCGCCGCGCGGCCGAGGACCACGCGGAGGAGATCGAGCAGGCCCTCGCGGGCGCGGACATGGTGTTCGTGACGGCGGGCGAGGGAGGCGGCACGGGCACCGGCGGCGCGCCCGTGGTGGCGCGGATCGCGAAGTCGATCGGCGCGCTCACGATCGGCGTGGTCACGAAGCCGTTCTCCTTCGAGGGTCGTCGCCGCCAGCAGCAGGCCGAGCAGGGCGTGCAGGTGCTCAAGGAGGAGGTCGACACGCTCATCGTCGTGCCCAACGACCGTCTCCTGGAGATCAGCGACCGCGGTATCTCGATGGTCGAGGCCTTTGCGACCGCCGACCAGGTCCTCCTCGCAGGTGTCCAGGGCATCACCGATCTCATCACCACGCCCGGCCTCATCAACCTCGACTTCGCCGACGTCAAGAGCGTCATGCAGGGTGCGGGGTCCGCGCTCATGGGCATCGGATCCGCGCGCGGCGCCGACCGCGCGATCAAGGCCGCCGAGCTTGCCGTCGAGTCCCCGCTCCTCGAGGCCTCGATCGAGGGCGCGCACGGCGTGCTCCTGTCGATCCAGGGCGGATCCAACCTCGGCATCTTCGAGATCAACGACGCGGCTCGCCTGGTGCAGGAGGCCGCGCACCCCGAGGCGAACATCATCTTCGGAACGGTCATCGACGACACGCTGGGCGACGAGGTGCGCGTGACGGTCGTCGCCGCCGGCTTCGACGGCGGCGAGCCGCAGCCGCGCGCCGAGATTCCGTCCTTCGGCGGTCGGTCGGAGCAGGCGGCGCGCCCGTCGCTCCCCGGCGATCACGTGGCCCCGGCGGCCGAGGCCACGGACGGTGCTGCCCCGGCCGAGGACAGCCGTCCGGAGCCCCAGGCCCCGTCGGTTCCCGCGACCCCCGCTCTCGCCGAGTCGGGCGCGTACGGGGACGACGACGACATCGACATCCCCGAATTCCTGAAGTGACCACGGTCGCCGAGCGCCTCGCCGCCGCGGACGCCGCCATCGCGGCGTCCGCGGCGCGCGCGGGGCGCGATCCGCGGGATCTCACGCGCATCGTGGTGACGAAGTTTCATCCCGCGTCGCTCGTCCGGGAGCTTTCCGGCCTCGGGGTGCGCGACGTCGCGGAGAATCGCCAGCAGGAGCTGACCGCCAAGACGGCCGAGACAGCCGACCTCGCGGGGCTCACCTGGCACTTCGTCGGGCAGGTGCAGACCAAGAAGGCGCGGGCCGTCCGCCGGGCCGCGCGCGTCGTGCACTCGGTCGACCGCGAGCGCCTGGTCGACGCGCTCGATCGCGCGGGCGAGGACGACGCGGCGCTCGACGCCCTGGTCCAGATCAACCTGACCGCGGATCCGAATCGCGGCGGCGTGGATCCGCAGGGGCTCGACGCGCTCGCCGAGCGCATCGCCGGGGCGGACACCCTCCGGCTCCGCGGCGTCATGGCGGTCGCCCCGCTGGGGGAAGAGCCTGCGCGGGCGTTTGACCGGCTCGCCGGATACGCCGCGCGCGTGCGGGGCATCGAGCCTGCGGCGACGTGGGTGTCCGCGGGAATGTCGCAGGACTTCGACGAGGCCATCGCGTGCGGCGCGACACACCTCAGAATCGGTACCGCAATCACGGGCCCGAGGCCGCCGCAGGATTAGCCTTCACACAAGACGAGCACCCAACCGGAGGACGCCATGGCGAACCCGCTCAAGAAGACGATGGTCTACCTCGGCCTCGCCGACGAAGAGGAATACGTCGACGAGCCTGCGGCCCAGGCCCCGTCCCGCACCGCTCACCACGAGGAGAGCCACGATGAAGACAAGCCGGCGCCCGTGACGCCGCTGCGTCGCCCCACGGTCGTGCGCCAGCCCGCGGCGGGATCCGTCAACGAGATCGTGACGGTGCACCCGAAGCAGTACCGCGACGCGCAGCCGATCGCCGAGCACTTCCGCGATGGCCTGCCGGTGATCATCAACGTCTCGCAGATGTCGGACGCCGACGCCCGGCGCCTGATCGACTTCGCGAGCGGCCTGTCAATGGGCCTCTACGGGCGCATCGAGCGCGTGACCAGCAAGGTCTTCCTCCTCAGCCCCGAGAACATCGCCGTCTCGGGTGACGGCGGGATCGCGCCCGCCGACGACGCCGCCTTCGGCAGCTGAGGTCGAGATTTCGCTCGTCGGGCCCGGGGTGCCGTTCGGCGTCGCCGGGCCTTCTCGCGTAGGCTAAATTCTCGTGGCTGTCATCGGGTTCGTCGCGTCGATCCTGCACCTCGTCCTGTCTCTGTACGTCGTGGTGCTGTTCGCGCGCCTCATCCTCGAGTACATCCCGATGTTCAATCGGGAGTGGCGCCCGCGCGGAGGGATGCTCATCGTCTGCGAGATCGTCTACACGCTGACGGATCCGCCGATCCGCTTCTTCCGCCGCCACATTCCGCCGTTGCGCATCGGCGCCATCGCGATCGATCTCGGATTCGCGATCACCATGCTCTTGTGTTTCATCGCGATGTCCATCTTGCGGGTCATCGCGGTGATGTACTGAATTATCATGATGTCCACCATCGAAAGAGGGGCCACAACATGGCACTGACGCCGGAAGACGTCGTTACCAAGCAGTTCCAGCACGTCCGCTTCAAGGAGGGCTTCGACCCCGACGAGGTCGACGACTTCCTGGACGAGATCGTCGTCGAGTGGCGGAAGACGATCGAGGAGAACGAGCAGCTCAAGGCGCGCGTCGCCGAGCTCGAGTCTGGCGCTGCCGAGGCCGCCCCGGTCGTGACGGAGGCCCCGAAGGCCGAGGAGCCCGCCGCCGAGCCGACCGAGGCGCCGTCCGAGGGCGTCACGAGCACCGCGTCGAACGCGGCTGGCATCATCGCCCGCGCGGAGCGTCTGCACGACGAGCACGTCGCGGAGGGACAGGCGACGGCGAAGAAGCTCGTCGACGACGCCGAGATGAAGGCCGCCGGCATCGTCTCCGCCGCCGAGGCGAAGCAGCGCGAGATCTCGCAGAAGCTCGACACGGAGCGCAAGACGCTCGAGGGCCGGATCACGGAGCTGCGCCAGTTCGAGCGCGACTACCGCCAGCAGCTGCGCGGCTACTTCGAGCAGAAGCTCGCCGACCTCGACGCGCCGGAGTCGGGCTCGGGCAACACGCCCGTGTCGAGCATTGGCCTCTGACACCGACGCGCAGCCGCGGGCCCGGCGCCCGCTCCGCGCCCCGGCGGCTGGCGCCATCGTCGCGATTCTCGCGGCGCTGGTGCTGGCCGCCGACCAGGTGAGCAAGCAATGGGCGCTCGCCACGCTCACGGAAGGCGAGCCGGTCGCGGCACTCGGAAACGCGCTGCAATGGCTGCTCGTCTTTAATCCCGGTGCCGCGTTCTCGCTCGGCGAGGGCGTGACCTGGGTCTTCACGATCGCGCTCGGCGTCGTCGCCGCGGGCATCGTCTTCCTCGTCGTGACGCGCGTGCGCTCGCGGCTGTGGGTCGCGGTCCTCGGCCTCCTCCTCGGGGGCGTCCTCGGAAACCTCACGGACCGCCTCGTGCGGGATCCCGGCTTTCCCGTGGGACACGTCGTCGACTTCATCCTCACCCCGTGGATGTGGTTCTGGACCAACCCCGCGATCTACAACGTCGCCGACATCTTCATCGTCGGCGGCATGATCTCCGTCGCGGTCCTCGTTCTCGTCGGCGTCGAGTTTGACGGCTCCCGGGCCCGCAAGAACGAGGCGGCCGAGGGCGACGATGCGTGAGTCTCGGCGCGTCCCGGTCCCGGACGCGCTCGAGGGAGCCCGGGTCGACCAGGCGCTGGCCCGCATGCTGGGGTTCTCCCGCACTTTTGCGGCCGAGGTCGCCGCGGCGGGCGGCGTGCTCGTCGACGGCCGCGCGGCCGGCAAGTCCGACCGCGTCAGCGCCGGCTCGTGGATCGACGTGGAATGGTCCGAGAGGGCCGAGCCGACCGTCGTCGCCGTCGACGTTCCCGGACTGGGCATCGTGTACCAGGACGACCACCTGGTCGTCGTCGACAAGCCGGCCGGCGTCGCGGCGCACCCGTCGGTCGGATGGGAGGGTCCGACGGTCCCGGGCGCGCTCCTCGCCGCGGGCATCGAACTCTCGACCAGCGGCGCCGCCGAGCGTCAGGGCATCGTGCACCGCCTCGACGTCGGCACGAGCGGGCTCATGGTCGTCGCGAAGACCGAGCTCGCCTACACGCTCCTCAAGCGCGCGTTCAAGGACCGCACGGTCGATAAGGTCTACCACACAGTCGTCCAGGGGCTCCCGGATCCGGTCGTGGGCACAATCGACGCCCCGATCGGTCGTCACCCGAGCCACTCCTGGAAGTTCGCCGTCACGCCGGACGGCAAGGACGCCGTCACCCACTACGAGCTCATCGAGGCCTTCCCCCGCGCGTCTCTCGTCGAGGTCCACCTGGAGACGGGGCGCACCCACCAGATCCGCGTGCACATGGCCGCGCACCGGCATCCGTGCGTGGGGGATTCGCTCTACGGCTCGGATCCGACGCTCGCGGGGCGACTGGGGCTGACGCGCCAGTGGCTGCACGCGCATCGGCTCGCCTTCGAGCACCCGGCGACGGGGGAGTGGGTCGAGTTCGTCTCGCCCTACCCGGCCGACCTCGCGCACGCGCTCGAGTTGTTGCGCGACGCGCGCGTCTGAGGTTCTTCGCTTCGCGACGCGCGCGTCGGACGCTTGCTTGCTACGCGATCACGGGCCGTGCGTCGCAGTCCCCCCGCGCGGCTGCTTCGCGACCCGCGCGTCGGAGGTTCCTCGCTACGCGGCGCGCGCGTCGGACGCTTGCTTGCTACGCGATCACGGGCCGTGCGCCGCAGTCCCCCGCGCGGCTGCTTCGCGACCCGCGCTCCCGCCAGTCCCGATGCCTGCGGCACACGGCCCGTGATCGCTTCGCACATGGCACATGGCACATGGCACATGGCACATGGCTCGTGATCGCTTCGCTGGTGGCACGCGGCGCGTGAGCGCTTCGCTGGCGGCGCTCCGTCGGTGATCGCTTCGCCGGCGACTTCGCGTGCGCGCCTGGGGCGCTCCCCGGCGACGGAAATTAGACTGAGGAGCATGGCCTCCGACTCCTTCGTGCACCTCCACGTCCACAGCGAGTACTCGATGCTCGACGGGGCCGCGAAGCTCGCGGACATGACGAAGGCGGCGGCCGAGATGGAGATGCCCGCCATCGCCGTCACCGACCACGGCAACAACTACGCCTCGTTCGAGTTCTACAAGGCGGCGAAGGCGCAGGGGATCAAGCCGATCATCGGCCTCGAGGCCTACGTCACCCCCGGGACGCACCGCTCCGACAAGACGCGCATCGCGTGGGGCACGGCCGAGCAGAAGCGCGACGACGTGTCCGGATCCGGTGCATACACCCACATGACGATGTGGGCGGAGAACACCGCCGGCATGCACAACCTCTTTCGGCTGAGCTCGCTTGCCTCCCTCGAGGGGTACTACTTCAAGCCGCGCATGGACCGCGAGCTCCTGCAGACCTACGGCAAGGGCATCATCGCGACCACGGGCTGCCCCTCGGGCGAGGTGCAGACGCGCCTGCGCCTCGGCCAGTACAACGAGGCGCGGCAGGCCGCCGCCGAGTTCCAGGACATCTTCGGCAAGGAGAACTACTTCGCCGAGATCATGGATCACGGCCTCGACATCGAGCGCCGCGTGATGGGCGACCTGCTGAAGCTCGCGAAGGACCTGCAGATCCCGCTCGTCGGCACGAACGACTCGCACTACACCCATCAGCACGACGCCAACGCGCACGAGGCGCTTCTGTGCGTGCAGTCGGGGTCGACCCTCGATGACCCGAACCGCTTCAAGTTCGACGGTGACGGCTACTACATCAAGCCCGCGGCCGAGATGCGGCAGCTGTTTCGCGACCACCCCGAGGCGTGCGACAACACGCTCCTCATCGCCGAGCGGTGCGAGATCGAGTTCGACACGTCGGCGAACTACATGCCGCGCTTCCCCGTGCCCGAGGGCGAGACCGAGGAGAGCTGGTTCGTCAAGGAGGTCGAGGCCGGGCTGCACTACCGCTATCCGGGCGGGATCCCCGACGCCGTGCGCCAGCGCGCGGAGTACGAGATTGGCATCATCACGCAGATGAAGTTCCCGGGCTACTTCCTCGTGGTCGCGGACTTCATCAACTGGTCCAAGAACAACGGTATTCGTGTGGGCCCCGGCCGCGGGTCCGGCGCGGGGTCGATGGTCGCGTACGCGATGCGCATCACGGACCTGGATCCGCTCGAGCACGGCCTGATCTTCGAGCGGTTCCTCAACCCGGACCGCGTCTCGATGCCCGACTTCGATGTCGACTTCGACGACCGCCGCCGCGGCGAGGTCATCGACTACGTGACGGAGAAGTACGGCGACGAACGCGTCGCGCAGATCGTCACCTACGGCACCATCAAGTCGAAGCAGGCGCTCAAGGACGCAGGCCGCGTGCTCGGGTTCCCGTTCAGCATGGGGGAGCGGCTGACGAAGGCGATGCCGCCGGCCGTGATGGGGAAGGACATGCCCCTCGACGGGATGTTTGACCCGTCGCACGCGCGGTACAAGGAGGCGAGCGAGTTCCGCTCCGTGATCGAGACGGATCCGGAGGCGCGCACCGTCTTCGACCGTGCCGTGGGGCTGGAGGGGCTCAAGCGTCAGTGGGGCGTGCACGCGGCGGGTGTCATCATGTCGAGCGACCCGCTCATCGACATCATCCCGATCATGAAGCGGGAGCAGGACGGGCAGATCGTCACGCAGTTCGACTACCCCGCCTGCGAGTCGCTCGGGCTCATCAAGATGGACTTCCTGGGGCTGCGCAACCTCACGATCATCTCCGACGCGCTCGAGAACGTCCGCATGAACAAGGGCGTCGAGATCGACCTGGAGCAGCTCCAGCTCGACGACAGGAAGGCGTACGACCTCCTCGCCCGCGGCGATACGCTGGGTGTGTTCCAGCTCGACGGCGGTCCGATGCGGTCGCTCCTGCGCCTCATGAAGCCCGACAACTTCGAAGACATCTCGGCCGTCATCGCGTTGTACCGGCCGGGCCCCATGGGCGCCAACTCGCACACGAACTACGCGCTGCGCAAGAACGGCGAGCAGGCCATTACCCCGATCCACCCCGAGCTCGAGGAGCCGCTGCAGGACATCCTCGACACGACCTACGGCCTGATCATCTATCAGGAGCAGGTCATGGCGATCGCGCAGCGGGTCGCCGGGTTCAGCCTGGGCCAGGCCGACATCCTGCGCCGCGCGATGGGCAAGAAGAAGAAGTCCGAGCTCGACAAGCAGTACGTCGGCTTCAGCGGCGGCATGATGGAGCGCGGCTTCTCCGAGGGCGCGGTCAAGGCGCTGTGGGAGATCCTCCTGCCGTTCTCGGACTACGCGTTCAACAAGGCGCACTCCGCGGCGTACGGGGTCGTGTCGTACTGGACCGCGTACCTCAAGGCGCACTATCCGGCCGAGTACATGGCCGCGCTGCTGACATCGGTCGGCGACTCGCGGGACAAGCTCGCCATGTACCTCAACGAGTGCCGACGCATGGGCATCAAGGTGCTGCCGCCCGACGTGTCGGAGTCGATCGAGTTCTTCGCCGCTGTCGCCGAGGACATCCGCTTCGGGCTCGGGGCGGTCCGCAACGTTGGCCACAACGTGGTCGACGGCATCGTCGCGTCGCGGTCGGACGGCCCGTACACGTCGTTCCACGACTTCCTCGCGCGCGTGCCCCTGCACGTCACGAACAAGCGCACGATCGAGTCGCTCGTGAAGGCCGGCGCCTTCGACACCATGGGATCCACCCGTCGCGCGCTCGTCGAGATCCACGAGCAGGCCGTCGAGCAGGCCGTGACCGACAAGCGGAACGCCGCGGGCGGCGCGATCGGCTTCGACTTCGACAGCCTGTGGGACGAACCGGAGGCCGTGCAGAAGGTGCCGGAGCGCCCTGAGTGGACGAAAAAGGACCTCCTGGCGTTCGAGCGCGACATGCTCGGGCTGTATGTGTCGGATCACCCGCTCGCGGGGCTCGAGGTGCCGCTCGCGAAGCACCGCTCGATGACGATCAACGACCTGGTGAACTCGGAGGATCTCGAGGACGGCGACCAGGTCACGATCGCGGGCCTCGTGACGACGGCCCAGCACCGCGTCGCGAAGTCGAGCGGAAACCCGTACGGCATGATCACGGTCGAGGACTTCGAGGCCGAGGTCACCGTGATGTTCATGGGCAAGACGTACACGGAGTTTCAGCCGATCCTCACGCAGGACTCGATCCTCGTCGTCCGCGGGCGGGTCTCGCGCCGCGATGACGGTCTGAATCTGCACGCGCAGGCCGCGTTCGCGCCCGATATCGCGACGTCCGTGGCGAGCGGGCCGCTCACCGTCATGCTCCCCGAGCAGCGCGCCACCGAGCGCGTCGTCGGCGACCTGTCCGAGATTCTCCGCCGGCACGGCGGCGACACCGAGGTGCGGCTGAAGATGCACCGGGGGCGGCAGGCGAAGGTCTTCGAAGTGCCGATTCCCGTGCGGGTCTCCGCCGAGCTCTTCGGCGACCTCAAGGCGCTCCTTGGTCCGCAGTGTCTCGGATGAGCGCGGGGCGCGGCCCACGTAGAATTGCGGACGGACGGATCGCGCCCGGCGCGACGGAGAGGATCCCACAGTGACTGATGCCAACGCGCCGCAGCCCGGCGCCTTCTCGCAGGGCGAGCAGCAGCCGCGCTTCGTGCAGCAGATGACCGTCGACACGCCCCTCGAGGAGCCGCCGCACAACGCGCAGCAGGGCCTCGGGCCGTTCACGTTGCGCGAATGGATCCTGCTCAGCCTCGGGCTGGTCCTGTTCGTGCTGTCGTTCGTGTCGGTCGTGCAGATCAGCGGTTTCGGGCGCGGCGTGTACGCGCCGATCTGGAGCTTCGGCATCAGCTGGGTCGGCGCGGTCGGATTCCCCGTGGCGGCGGTGGTCCTCATCGGCCTGCGCCGGTTCGTCAAGGGTTTCCGCAACGTCGGCGCGCTCGGCATCGATCAGTTCGCCTCGGTCGCCTTCGCCGTGTCCGCCTACGTCTGGCTGAACCTCGGGATCACGTGGGTCCAGCTCGGCGCCATGCTCGGCGCCGTCGTCTGGATCGCTTCCCTCGTCGCGCTCGCGGGCATCGCGCTGACCGTGTTCGGCCGCTTCCTGCCGCCGTTCCGCGAGGACTTCGCGGAGCGCGACGAGGTCCCGGCCCACGCGACCGCGCGCCCGGTCCGGCCTCTCCTGCGCACGCCGCGCCCGCAGCCGATCCCGTCGGCCTGGCAGCAGCACCCCGCGCCCGCCTCCGCCGAGGAGCCGGGTGCGCACGCCACGCAGTCGTCTCCGCAGGCCGCGCACCCGTACGCGTCGCCGTCCGAGCAGGGATGGCCCGGGTACACCCCGGCGGCGGCGCCCGCACCGACCGACACCGCGGCTTCGCAGCCCGTGGCGGCCGTCCCGCAGGCGACCGCGCCGCGGGAGGGCGCTGAGGGCGCATCGGCAGGCGTGCCCGCCCCCGAGCACGAGTCCGCCACGCAGGCGGTGCCCGAACAGCCGGCTTCCGCACAGGCGGTGCCCGAGGCCGCGGCCCCGGAGCAGACGGTCGACGAGCAGGCGGCGCCCGAGCAGGCCGCGGCGTGGCAGGACAACGCCGCGACGGCGGTCTTCGATGGGCCTCTCGCGGCCGAGCCTGCGCCCGCGGACCAGCCCTTCTGGGCCCTCGTCCCCGTGGAGCGCGACGTGCACGACGTCGCGGGGAACCCGAGCTTCCGGATCGGCCCGACCGCCTGGGCCCTCGTGCTCGAGGACCGCGGCGCATACTTCGTCGTCCGCCATGACGACGGCCGCATCGGATACCTACACGACACCAGCGGCGTCACCCGCGGCTGATCGACTCTTCGAAGGACGGCGACACCCATGCGCACGATTGACCTGCGCTCCCGAACGCTCTCCGCGCGCGACCTCCTCGACGCGGTTCCGCGCGCCACGGAGGCGCTCGCGGCGGCCCGCGACGCGGCCGAGCGGATCGTCGCGGACGTGCGTGACCGCGGCGAGGCCGCCCTCCGCGAGCAGGCCGAGCGCTTCGACGGCGTCGCCGGTCACGACGTGCGCGTACCGCGCGCGCACATCGACGAGGCGCTCGCAAGCCTGCAGCCCGACGTGCGCGCCGCGCTTGACGAGGCGATCGCGCGCGTGCGCGAGGCGTCGGCGGCGCAAGTTCCGGATCCGCGTTCCACACGGCTCGGGCCGGGGGCGGTCGTCGACCAGCGCTGGCAACCCGTCGGGCGCGCGGGCGTGTACATTCCTGGCGGCAAGGCGGTCTACCCGTCGAGCGTCGTCATGAACGTCGTCCCGGCGCAGGTGGCCGGCGTCGCGTCGCTCGCGCTGGCCTCGCCGCCGCAGGCCGACCAGGGCGGCCGCGTGCACCCGACGATCCTCGCGGTCGCCGGGCTCCTCGGTGTCGACGAGGTATACGCCATGGGTGGCGCGGGCGCGATCGGCGCGCTGGCCCACGGCGTGCCGGCGCTGTCCCTCGCGCCCGTCGACGTCGTCACGGGGCCCGGCAACAACTTCGTTGCGGCGGCCAAGCGGGTCGTCGCCGGCCTGGTGGGCACCGACGCGGAGGCCGGTGCGACCGAAATCCTCATCGTGGCGGACGAGACCGCGGATCCGCGGCTGGTCGCGTACGACCTCATCAGCCAGGCGGAACACGATGAGCAGGCGGCATCCGTGCTCGTGACGACCTCGGAGGAGATCGCGAATTCGGTCGCGCGCGCCCTGGCCGACCTCGCCCCGCGCACGCGCCACGCCGAGCGCGTGGCCGCGGCCCTCGCGGGTCCCCAGTCCGCGATCGTCCTCGTCGACTCGGCGAGCGACATGGAGCGCGTCAGCAACGCCTATGGCCCCGAGCACCTCGAGCTGCACCTCGCCGACGCCGATGCGGCGGCGGCGCGCTACACGAACGCCGGGGCGGTGTTCGTCGGTGCCGCCTCGCCCGTGAGCCTCGGCGACTACATGGCCGGCAGCAACCACGTCCTGCCGACGGGCGGCCAGTCTCGGTACGGTTCGGGGCTCGGCGCCTACACGTTCCTCCGGCCGCAGCAGGTGGTCCGATACGACCGGGACGCCCTCGGCGTCGTGGCCGACCGGATCGTGGCCCTCGCGAACGCGGAGGACCTTCCCGGACATGGCGAGGCGATCACCGCGCGCTTCGCGTGACGGGGATCTCGCGGCGCTCCGAGTAGGCTCGTTCCGCTATGCATTGCCCCTTCTGCCGCCATCCTGACTCCCGCGTCATCGACTCCCGAACGAGCGACGACGGGCTGTCGATCCGCCGTCGCCGCCAGTGTCCCGAGTGCGGCGGGCGCTTCTCGACGGTCGAGACCGCGAGCCTCAACGTCGTCAAGCGCTCCGGCGCGGTCGAGCCGTTCTCGCGCGACAAGGTCATCTCCGGCGCGCGCAAGGCGTGCCAGGGGCGGCCCGTGACCGACGACGACCTCGCGCTGCTCGCGCAGAAGGTCGAGGAGGCGTTGCGCCAAACCGGTCAGAGCACCTTCGAGGCGGGCGACATCGGCGTCGCGATTCTCGGCCCGCTCCGCGAGCTCGACGAGGTCGCCTACCTGCGTTTCGCGAGCGTCTACCAGGCGTTCGCGTCCCTCGAGGACTTCGAGGCCGCCATCGCGGACCTCCGCGCCGACCACCGCACCCAGGGGGAGTGACCCGATGCTCTACGACCTCGTGTTCCGCAGCGTCTTCCGGCGCATGGATCCGGAACTCGCGCACGACCTCGGAATGACCGCCATCCGCGTCCTCGGATCGCGGCCGATCGCCCCCGTCGTCCGCCGCTTTGCCGCGCCGGATTCGTGTCTCGAGACCACCGCCCTCGGGCGGACCTTCCCCACGCCGTTCGGCGTCGCGGCGGGTTTCGACAAGAACGCGGTGGGCGTGCGCGGCCTCGACGCGCTCGGGTTCGGTCATGTCGAGATCGGGACCGTGACGGCGATCCCGCAGCCCGGCAACGAGCGTCCCCGGCTCTTCCGCCTCGTCGCCGATCGGGGTCTCCTGAACCGCATGGGGTTCAACAACGAGGGGGCGCGCGCGGCGGCGCGCCGCATCGCGCGGCTGCGTCGTCGAGGCGCCGTCGTGGGCGCGAACATCGGCAAGAGCCGGGTCGTCGCGGTCGAGGATGCCACGGCGGATTACGTGCGCAGCGCGCGGGCGCTCGCGCCCGTGGCGGACTACCTCGCCGTCAACGTCTCCTCGCCGAACACCCCGGGCCTGCGCGGGCTCCAGGCCGTCGAGACGCTGCGCCCCCTGCTCGAGGCGGTGCGGGATGCCTCGGGCGGCACCCCGCTGCTCGTGAAGATCGCTCCGGACCTGCCGGACGACGAGGTCGCCGCGATCGCGCACCTCGCCGTCAACCTCGGGCTGGACGGCCTCGTCGCGACGAACACGACGATCTCCCGCGAGGGGCTTGCGACACCGCAGGGCGAGGTGGAGCGCATGGGGGCCGGCGGCGTGTCGGGACGGCCCGTGAAGGCCCGCTCGCTCGAGGTGCTGCGCCTCGTGCGCGAGGCCGCGCCGGATCCGTCCTTCTGCGTGATCTCGGTCGGCGGCGTCGAGACGGGCGCCGACGTCCGCGAGCGGCTGGACGCGGGCGCGACGCTCGTGCAGGGCTACACCGGATTCATCTACCGCGGGCCGCTCTGGGCGCGCGAGATCAACCGCGCCCTGGCCGCCTGACGACTCACGCACGAAGCGGGCGGCGCCTCCGAGAGGCGCCGCCCGCTTCGTGCGTGATCAGGTTCAGAGCGCGGGGTACTCGCCGCGGCGCACCTGCGGCTTGGGCATGCGCATCATCCGCATCTGCACGGAGCGCATCGCGGCGTACATCCCGAGGCCCTTCTCGCGCTTGTCGGCGCCGAACTTCTCCGCGGCCCGTTTCTTCACGCGGGAGGCCAGGAAGATCATGTCCGCCACGACGAAGAGGATGTAGGCCCAGAGCGCGAGGAACGACCAGGTCTGCGTGATGGTCGAGGGGATGAAGGTCAGGACGATGACGACGACCATCATCGGCATGAGGAACTCGCCGAGGTGCCACCCCGCGTCGACCCAGTCGCGCGCGAACCGGCGCTGCGGCCCCTTGTCGCGGGGCCCGAGGTAACGGTCCTCGCCGTTCGCCATGCCCACCCGCGCGCGCTCCTGCCGGGATCGCATATCGGCGCGGGCGGCGCGCTTGGCCTCCTTCGTGTTCGGCACGAGCGGGCGCAGGCGCTTGGCCTCCTGCTCGGCGCGCGACGGCGTGGGCCGCCCCTTACCGGTCGGGGCCTCGACGGGCGCGTCGTCGGCGGATGCAGCGTTCTTGGCCATGAGGGAACCTCGGGAGTGGGGACACGGGTATCCACCTAAGATTACCCGCATGACTTCCGAGCCCGCTTCTCGTGACCTGTCCGATACCGACGAGGCGATTGTCCGGTCCGTCGACGGGGGATTCCCGGCGGCTGTCGCCTCGCTCGGCGAGCTCGTGCGGATCCCCGGCATCGCCTGGCCCGCGTTCGACGCCTCGCAGCTGGAGAAGAGCGCGCACCGGATCGCCCAGCTGGCCGAGGACACGGGCCTGTTCTCCCGCGTGGAGGTCGCCCGCGCGCCGGTGGCGGACGGCGACGGCGAGCTCGGGCAGCCGGCCGTTCTCGCCGTGCGCCCCGCGCGCGCCGGGCGCCCCACGGTGATGCTGTACGCCCACCACGACGTGCAGCCCCCGGGGGACGAGGCCCTGTGGGAGACGCCCCCGTTCGAGCCGACCGTGCGCGACGGCCGGATCTACGCTCGCGGCGCCGCCGACGATAAGGCGGGCGTCATGACCCACATCGCCTCCCTCCGCGCGCTCGCGGAGACGGTGGGCGACGACCTCGACCTCGGCATCGTGCTGTTCGTCGAGGGGGAGGAGGAGTACGGATCCCGCTCCTTCGTGCCCTTCCTCGAGGCCCATGCGGACGAGATGCGCTCCGACGTGATCGTCGTGGCCGATTCCGGAAACTGGGACGCGAACACCCCGGCCGTCACGGTGTCGCTGCGCGGCAACGCCCACTTCCATCTCACCGTCCGCACCCTCGAGCACGCGTCGCACTCCGGGATGTTCGGCGGCGCCGTCCCCGACGCCATGATGGCGACGATCCGGCTGCTCGGCACGATGTGGGACGAGAACGGATCCGTCGCGGTCGACGGGCTGGCCGTGCGCGACGCGCCGACGCCCGCCTACGACGAGGCGCAACTGCGCTCCGAGACCGGCCTCCTCGATGGCGTGTCTCCCGTGGGCGACGGTACGATCCTCAGCCGCATCTGGAACAAGCCGACCGTCACCGTGACGGGCATCGACTTCACCCCCGTCGCGTCCGCGAGTAATACCCTCTCGCCTGAGGTGACGGTGGTTCTGAGCTGCCGCGTCGCGCCGGGGCAGAGCTCGGCCGAGGCGTATGCGGCGATCGAGCGCCACCTGCGTGCCCATGCGCCCTTCGGCGCGCAGCTCGAGTTCAGCGAGATCGACCTCGGTGACAGCGTCCTCGTCGACACCGACGGGTGGGCGATCAGCGAGGCTCGGCGCGCGCTCGCCGACGGGTACGGCGTGCCGTCCGTCGACTACGGGGTGGGCGGATCCATCCCCTTCATCTCCGATCTCGTCGAGCGGTTCGCGGGCGCGCAGGTGCTCGTGACAGGCGTCGAGGACCCGCACTCGCGCGCCCACAGCCCCAACGAGTCTCTGCACATCGACACCTTCCGGCACGCGATCCGCTCCGAGGCGCTGCTGCTCGCGCGCCTCAACGAGCGATCCGCGCCGTAACGGAGACCGCGCGCCCGGCGCGCCGATACAATTGAATGCAGACGCCGCGAGCGCGGTGAGAACAACGGAGAGGAGTTCTGCGATGACGGACACCACCATGACCGCCGAGGCGACCGACAACGCCCACGGCGTGAGCCTCACCGACGCCGCCGCGGCAAAGGTGAAGAGCCTGCTGGAGCAGGAGGGCCGCGACGATCTGCGCCTGCGCGTCGCCGTGCAGCCCGGGGGTTGCTCGGGCCTGATCTACCAGCTCTACTTCGACGAGCGCTACCTGGAGGGCGACGAGACCGTCGACTTCGAGGGCGTCGAGGTCATCGTCGACAATATGTCCGTGCCGTATCTCGACGGCGCGTCGATCGACTTCAAGGACACGATCTCGGAGCAGGGATTCACGATCGACAACCCGAACGCGTCCGGCAGCTGTGCCTGCGGCGACAGCTTCCACTGATCAGCGCGAGAAAAGCGCCCCGTGCCCGCGCGGCATGGGGCGCTTTTGCGTGCGGGGGCGCGGCGCGGCTCGCTGGGAGGGTGGCATGAACGCGGTGTGCGCTTGCCATAGGATGGAGGAAGCCACATCCATGTTCGAAAGGTGAATTCGTGCCGTCGAAACGCCGAATCCGCTGGGCCGCGGTCCCCGTGATCGCCGCGGCTGCCGCCGCCCTTTCCGGGTGCACTCCCACAGAGCTTCACGGATACCTCCCGGGCTTCGACAGCTCGGGCACTCCGACGACGAACCAGACCGAGGGCATCGCGTCCCTCTGGGTCGGCTCGTGGATCGTGGCGCTCGTCGTCGGTCTCATCACGTGGGGCCTGATGCTCTGGGCGATGATCGTTTACCGTCGCCGCAAGGGGCAGACGGGTCTGCCGGTGCAGATGCGCTACAACATGCCGATCGAGATCTTCTTCACCTCGGTGCCGATGATCCTCGTGATCGGCCTGTTCGCGTTCACCGCCCGCGAGCAGACCGCGATCGAAAAGCCCTGGGCCGACGACGAGGTCGAGGTGTCCATCACCGCGATCGCGAAGCAGTGGTCCTGGGACTTCCAGTACAACGAGGCCGCTCCCGGCGACGAGACGGTTTACACGATGGGCGTTCAGGCCCAGCCCGCGGCCGACGGCTCGATCAACCAGGAGGAGCTGCCGACGCTCGTCCTCCCGGTCGACAAGAAGGTCACGATCGACCTGCAGTCGCGCGACGTGATCCACTCGTTCTGGATCATCGACTTCCTGTACAAGAAGGACATGTACATCGGCCACGACAACTCGTGGTCGTTCATCCCGACGCGTGAGGGCACGTACGCCGGCAAGTGCGCCGAGCTGTGCGGCGAGTACCACTCGATGATGCTCTTCAACGTCGAGGTCGTCAGCGAGGCCGAGTATGAGCAGTACGTCGCCGACCTCGAGGCCGCGGGCAGCACGGGAGACGTGAACGACGCGTACGACCGCCTACAGAACAGCCCGGGCACGGATGGGTCGCAGGACGCGGCCGAGGAAGGACACTGAGCATGACCGCCACGGCAACGCTCCCTCCGCGCCAGGCCGCTCTCCTGAGCGGGTCGCGCACGGCGGAGAAGGGCAACATCATCGTGCGGTGGATCACGTCCACCGACCACAAGACGATCGGGTACATGTACCTCATCGCCTCGCTGATCTTCTTCCTCCTCGGCGGCGTGATGGCCCTCATCATCCGCGCCGAGCTGTTCGCTCCCGGCATGCAGATCGTGCCGACCAAGGAGCAGTACAACCAGCTGTTCACGATGCACGGCACGATCATGCTGCTGATGTTCGCGACGCCGCTCTTCGCGGGCTTCGCGAACGCGCTGCTGCCGCTGCAGATCGGCGCGCCGGACGTCGCGTTCCCGCGCCTGAACGCGTTCGCGCTGTGGCTGTTTATCTTCGGTTCGCTGATCGCCGTCGCCGGCTTCCTCACCCCGCAGGGCGCCGCCTCCTTCGGGTGGTTCGCGTACCAGCCGCTCGCGAACGCCTCGTTCTCGCCCGGCGTCGGCGGTCACCTCTGGATGGTCGGCCTCGGCCTGTCGGGCTTCGGCACGATCTTCGGCGCCGTGAACTTCATCACGACGATCATCACGATGCGCGCCCCCGGCATGACGATGTGGCGCATGCCGATCTTCACCTGGAACACGCTCATCACGAGCCTGCTCATCCTCATCGCCTTCCCCGTGCTCGCCGCGGCGATGCTGGCGGCCGCGAGCGACCGCATCTTCGGATCCCACGTGTACGACCCGGCCAACGGTGGCGTGCTCCTCTGGCAGCACCTGTTCTGGTTCTTCGGACACCCCGAGGTGTACATCATCGCGTTGCCGTTCTTCGGCATCGTCTCGGAGATCTTCCCGGCCTTCAGCCGCAAGCCGATCTTCGGATACAAGACCCTCGTCTACGCGACGATCGCGATCGCCGCGCTGTCGGTGTCGGTCTGGGCGCACCACATGTACGTCACGGGCAGCGTGTTGCTGCCGTTCTTCGCGCTCATGACGATGCTGATCGCGGTGCCCACGGGCGTGAAGATCTTCAACTGGATCGGAACGCTCTGGCGCGGATCCATCACCTTCGAGACGCCGATGCTGTTCTCGCTCGGCTTCCTCGTGTCCTTCGTGTTCGGTGGCCTCACGGGCGTCATCCTCTCCGCGCCGCCGCTTGACTTCCACCTGAGCGACTCGTACTTCGTCGTCGCGCACTTCCACTACGTCGTCTTCGGCACGGTCGTGTTCGCGATGTTCGCGGGCTTCTACTTCTGGTGGCCGAAGTGGACGGGGAAGATGCTCAACGAGCGCCTCGGCTACGTGCACTTCTGGCTTCTGTTCATCGGTTTCCACATGACGTTCCTCATCCAGCACTGGCTGGGCGTCGACGGCATGGTGCGCCGCTACGCGGACTACTCGCCGGCGGATAATTGGCAGTGGGAGAACCAGCTCTCGACGATCGGATCGATCGTCCTCGCGTCGTCAATGATCCCGTTCTTCCTGAACGTGTGGATCACGGCCCGCAAGGCGCCGAAGGTCACGGTCAACGACCCCTGGGGCTACGGCGGATCGCTCGAGTGGGCGACGAGCTGCCCGCCGCCGCGCCACAACTTCTCGTCGATCCCGCGGATCCGTTCGGAGCGCCCCGCGTTCGACCTGAACCACCCGGAGTCGCTCGACGACTACGACCCGACGAAGGCCCCCGTGCCCGCGTCGCAGGGAGGCACGAAGTAAATGAAGTCTCAGATCGGTATCTGGTGGCTCCTCACTGGATTCTTCTTCCTCTGCTTCGCGGTCTACACGGCGTGGAACATCATCGCGCACGGGGAGACCGGCGCCTGGTATGACGGGATCGAGTGGGTCGGCTCCGCCGCGCTGCTGTTCCTCGTGTTCATGTCCGGCATGATCTCCTTCTTCATCCACCGGCTCTACAAGGCGCAGCACGGCGTCGAGCTCCCGGAGGACCGGCTGGACGCCGACATCGACGACGGCGAGATGGAGCAGGGCGAGTTCAGCCCCTGGTCCTGGTGGCCGCTCGTGCTGGCCGCGGCGCCCGCGGTCGGTATGATCTCGCTGGCAACGGCGCACTTCCTCATTCCCGTGGCGGCAGGTCTCCTGATCGTCGGCCTCGTGGGCTGGGTGTACGAGTACTACCGCGGGAACTTCGCCCGCTGACCCGCACCGCGCGAGAAAGGGGCCAGGCACACATTCGTGCCTGGCCCCTTTTTCGTGCGCCCAGCGCGCCTGCAGGCGCCGCGCGAGCGGGGCGACGTCAGGATCCAGGGATCCGCATCCCGTCCGAGATGTCGGGGAGCGCGCCGTCGGGGAGCGCGCGGGCGATTGGGGGAGGGCTGCAGAAGGGGCGAGGACGCGTTGGGCTGCGGCTGGGCGCCCGCTGGCGCTCGTGAGGCCCCCGCAGATGCGCTGGCAGGCCCGCGGACGCGCGGTGGCGGGCCCGCAGGCGCTCTGGCAGGCCCGCTCGCGCTCGGACATAGCCGGCAGACGCTCAGGGAGCGCCGTTCGCGCTCGGACAGGGCCTCAGGCGACGCGAGGACGGGCAGGCTGGCACACATGTCGGCCCGCCTTCGTCGGAAGAGGGAGGCGCGCGCGGCGTTGCGGTCGCTCATTACTGCGACGGGAGTGCGGATCCGGGTGGATGTGAGCGACGTGGAGCGGGTGATCCTCCTTCGGGTCGCTCATATGCGTGCCTCGAGCGTCGATCCGGGTGCATGTGCGCGACTCGGGCGGGGAGCGACGCTGCCGGGCGCACACGTGCGCGACGTCAGCGTCGTCACCGTTCGCGTCGCTCAGCTGCACCGCGTCGCCCACCACACCGGCGCCGTGGGCGTTCCGCGGCCGCCGGCGCGCCCGGGGCGGGGGAGGGGGCTCCCTCCACGTCCGCGCGGGTCGCGGCGCCGGCACACGAAAATGCCCCCGGACGCGTCGTCCGGGGGCATTTCCTGACCGAGGTTAGTGTGACTTCTCGCCGTCCTCGTCGATCACGTGACCGTGGCCGTCGAGCGCCGGCGGCTGGCCGTGGTCGGCGAGCGTGTGCTGCTGGTGGTGCAGCGCCGCCTCGTACTCGGCGTTGGTGAGCGGCTGCAGGCGGTCCTCGAAGAACCAGCGCGACAGTGCCGCGCGGAACTTCTGGCCCCCGGTGATCCGACCGTCCGCGTTCGGGCGCGCGATCAGCGGCTCGTACGTCTCGTCGGCGACGAGCTTCCAGCGCTCGTACGCGTCGACCGGCTTGTGAACCTCCTGGTACTCGCCGCCCGGGAGGCGCACGATGCGGCCCGACTCGTAGCCGTGCAGCGCGATCTCGCGATCCTTCTTCTGCAGGGCGATGCAGATGCGCTTCGTGATGAAGTACACCACCACCGTGCCGAGGATGAGCCCGGCCTGCAGCATGTGGATGACGCCCTCCATCGTGAGGCGGAAGTGCGTCGCGATGAGGTCCGAGGAAGCGGCGGCCCACAGCGTGGCGTAGAACCACACGCCCGCCGCGCCGATCGCGGTGCGCGTCGCCGCGTTGCGCGGACGCTGCGCGATGTGGTGCTCGCGCTTGTCGCCCGTGACCCACGCCTCGATGAACGGGTAGATCGCCACGATGACGATGAACAGCACGAGCACGAGGAGCGGCACGAGCACGCCCATGGGAGCCACGTACGGGCCGATGTTGACGTCCCAGTGCGACGGGGCGAGGCGCAGGGCGCCGTCGGCGAAGCCGATGTACCAGTCGGGCTGGGTTCCCGCCGAGACGGGGGAGGGGTCGTAGGGTCCGTAGCCCCAGATCGGGTTGATCTGCACCGTCGCGGCGATCAGGACGAGCGCGCCGAAGACGATGAAGAAGAACCCACCCATCTTGGACATGTACACGGGCATCATCGGGTAGCCCACGACGTTGTTGTTCGTGCGGCCGGGGCCCGCGAACTGCGTGTGCTTGTTGACGATCATGAGCACGAGGTGCACGGCGATCAGCGCGATGACGAGCAGCGGGAGAATGAGGATGTGCAGCGTGTACAGCCGGCCCACGATCGCGTCGCCCGGGAACTCGCCGCCGAAGAGCAGGTACGAGGTCCACGGCCCGATCACCGGGATGCCCTTGATCATGCCGTCGATGATGCGTAGGCCGTTGCCCGAGAGCACGTCGTCCGGGAGCGAGTAGCCCGTGAAGCCCTCGGCCATGGCGAGGACGAACAGCACGAAGCCGACCACCCAGTTGAGCTCGCGGGGCTTACGGAACGCGCCCGTGAAGAACACGCGCAGCATGTGCACGCCGATTCCGGCGACGAAGGTCAGCGCGGCCCAGTGGTGCAGCTGCCGCACGAGGAGGCCACCGCGCAGGTCGAAGCTGATGTGCAGCGTCGACTCCATGGCGGCCGACATCGCGATGCCGCGCATGGGCTCGTACGCGCCGTAGTAGTAGGTCTCGACCATCGAGGCCTGGAAGAAGAACGTCAGGAAGGTTCCCGAAATCAGGACGACGACGAACGACCACAGGGCGATCTCGCCGAGCATGAACGACCAGTGGTCGGGGAAGACCTTGCGGCCGAGTGCCTTGACGAGGCCCGAGAGGCTCGTGCGCTCGTCCAGATAGTTCGCGGTCGCGCCGACGAACCGCCCGCCCAGCGGCGCCTTCTTCTCTTCTGTAGCGGTGGCGGTGCTCAATGGATCTCCCAGAAGGTCGGGCCGACGGGCTCGGTGAAGTCGCTCTGCGCGACGAGGTAACCCTCGTCGTCCACCGTGATCGGCAGCTGCGGCAGCGGGCGCGACGCCGGCCCGAACACGACCTTGGCCTCGTCCGACACGTCGAACTGCGACTGGTGGCACGGGCACAGCAGGTGGTGCGTGTGCTGCTCGTACAGCGCGACGGGGCAGCCGACGTGCGTGCAGACCTTCGAGTAGGCCACGATGCCGTCGTACGACCAGTCCTTGCGCTCTTCGCTCTCGGTCAGCTGCTCGGGGCGCATGCGCACCATGAGCACCATCGCCTTGGCCTTCTCGTTGAGGTAGCCGTCGTGGTGGCTGAGGCCCGCGAGCGACTCGGGAATCACGTGGAACGCGGATCCGAGCGTCACGTCGGAGGCCTTGATGCGCGTGCCCTCGGGGTCGCGCGTGAGGTGCTCGCCCTCGGCCCACATCGTGTGCTTGAGGAGCTCCACGGGGTCGTTGCCGTCGTTCGGCGCGAGGCCACGGAACAGCGTGATGCCGGGGAGGATGGAGGCGGCCAGCGCGGCGAACAGCGAGTTCCGGATCATCTTGCGACGCCCGAAGCCCGACTCCTCATTCGCCTGCCGGAACACGTCGGTCGCGCCCTCGCGCGTCTCGACGGTCCCGCGCGTCGGGTGACGCTCCTCGACGTGCTCCTTGTCGCTCATGATCGACTTCGACCAGTGGATCGCGCCCACGCCGATGGCGAGGAGCGCGAACGCGATGCCGAGCCCGATGTAGAGGTTGTTGTTCCGGATCGAGGAGAACTCCATGTCCTCGATGGGGAAGAGCATGTACGCCGCGACGGCCCAGATGCTGGCGGCCACCGAGATGTAGAAGAGGGTGTAGATCGTCCGCTCGGCGCGGCGCGCCGCCTTCGGATCCTTGTCGGTGATGCGCTCCCGGTGCGGCGGGAGGCCCGGGTTCTTCACCGGGTCGTCGATCGCGACGGCCAGGCCGGAAGAGGGCTGCTGCGCCTTCTCCACACCCGTCGAATCGTCGTGTGCCATCGTGCTCCTTGTCACGTCCTCGTCGTTCGCCATGCTCAGTTCGACTTCGCCGTAATCCAGACGGCGACGGCGATGAGTCCGCCGATACCGAAGATCCAGATGAACAGACCCTCGGACACGGGGCCGAGCGAGCCGAGCGTGAATCCGCCGGGTGCCTGGGCCTCCTGCTGGTAGAGGAGCGCCGAGATGATGTCGCGCTTGTCCTCTTCCGTGAGGTTCATGTTGTTGAACACGGGCATGTTCTGGGGGCCGGTCACCATCGCGGCGTAGATGTGCAGCGCGGAGGTGTCCTGGATGTCCGGGGCGAACTTGCCCTCGGTGAGCGCACCGCCCGCGGCGGCGACGTTGTGGCACATGGCGCAGTTGATGCGGAACAACTCCGCGCCGCGCGACACGTCGCCCTCACCGTCGAGGACCTCCTCGCTCGGGAAGTCCGGGCCCGGGGCGACGGACTGCACGTACTCGGCCATCGAGAGGATCTGGTCCTCCGTGAACTGCACGGGCTTCTGATCGGCCTGCGGGCCCTGCATCTGCATGGGCATGCGGCCCGTGGAGACCTGGAACTCGACGGCGAGCGCGCCGACGCCCGTGAGGGCGGGGCCGTTGTCGGTGCCCTCGAGGTTGAGGCCGTGGCACGTGGCACAGTTCGCCTGGAACAGCTTCTCGCCGTCCTCGACGTCGACGCTCGCGCTCGTCGTCTGGGCCGACTCACCGGTCGACGCGACGGCGGCGGTGGCGCCCGCGTAGAGACCGCCGGTCATGAGGAGACCGACGGCGATCAGCGCGGCTGCGGCGAACGGGCTGCGACGGCCCTGGGAGCGGCGCGTTTTCTTCACTCGAGACATGTTGCGTAGTGCTCCGCTCTTACTGCAGGAAGTAGATGACGGCGAACAGGGCGATCCAGACGACGTCGACGAAGTGCCAGTAGTAGGACACAACGATCGCCGTCCGGGCCTCCTTGAAGGTGAACTTCCTCACGGCGAACGCGCGTCCGATCGTGAGCAGGAATGCCACGAGGCCGCCGGTCACGTGGAGGGCGTGGAAGCCCGTGGTGAGGTAGAACGCCGAGCCATAGGAATCGCCGGAGAGCGTGACGCCGTGGTGGACCAGCTGGGCGTACTCCCACACCTGCCCGGACACGAAGACCGCGCCGAGCGCGAAGGTGATCCAGAACCACGGGACCATGCCGATGCTGCGCCAGCCGCGCCCCTTGACGTTGTAGGGCTGGAGGCGCTCGGCCGCCCACACGCCGAACTGGCACGTCACCGAGGACAGCACCAGGATCACGGTGTTGATGAAGGCGAACGGGATGTTGAGCGCGGACGTCTGCTCTTCCCACAGCCCGGGGGAGGTGCTGCGGAGCGTGAAGTAGATCGCGAAGAGGCCCGCGAAGAACATCACCTCGGAGCCGAGCCACACGATCGTGCCGACGCTGACAGGATCGGGGCGCTTCACCGTTCTGGGTGCGGGGGCATACGTAGCTGGGGTCGTCACCCAACCATTATTGCCGATACCGAGCGGGGATTTTTGCATCTTCGCGTGTGAGGCGGCCCTTACCTCGCATATGCGCTTCCCGTGAATCGCCCAGAGCTCGGGTGAGAAAGTGCAGGTCGTAGAGCGAGAAGCGGATTCGGCGGCGGGGAGGCGAGGGCCGCGGTCGAATTTCTACGCCGTGTCGACATCCCGGTCGATCCCCTACCATCGGCACCATGACGCAGTTCCGCTGGCCCGACATCCTCACCACCGTCGTCGCCGGAGACGACCTGACCGTCTCACAGGCGGAGTGGGCCATGCGACAGGTCATGTCTGGCGACGCCTCGCCTGCGCAGCTTGGCGGCCTCCTGACGGCCCTGCGCGCCAAGGGCGAATCGGTGGAGGAGGTGATCGGCTTTCGCGACGCGATCCTGGATGCCGCGGTGCCGCTCCCGGTGGATCCGGACGTGCTCGACATTGTGGGAACCGGCGGCGACCGCTACGGGACGGTCAACATCTCGTCGACCGCGTCGATCATTGTCGCGGCCACCGGCATTCCCGTGGTCAAGCACGGCAACCGCGCGGTCAGCTCGCGCGCCGGGTCCTCGGACGTGCTGAGCGAGCTCGGGATCGACCTGCGGCTCTCCCCGGATCGCGTCGCGGGGGTCCTCGACGAGGCGGGCATCACGTTCGCCTGGGCCGCGGCCTTCCACCCGGGGTTCAAGCACGCGGCGCCCGTGCGCGCGGAGCTCGGCGTGCCCACCGTGTTCAACTTCCTTGGCCCGCTCGTGAACCCCGCCCGCGCCGAGGCGAACGCGGTCGGCGTGGCCTCGGCCGCGACCGTGCCGATCATCACGGGCGTGTTCCGAACCCGCGGGGCGACGGCGCTCGTCTTCCGCGGAGAGGACGGCCTCGATGAGCTGACGACGACCGGATACAGCCGCATCTGGCAGATCTTTAACGGCGACATGCATGAGTTCGACGTCCACCCGCGCGACGTCGGACTCCCCACCGCGACGATCGAGGATCTCCTGGGGGGAACCCCCGCAGACAACGCGGCGACCCTGCGTCGCACGCTGGGGGGCGAGAGCGGTCCCGTCCGAGACGTCGTGCTCCTGAACGCAGCGGCCGGCATCGTCGCGTATCGGCTGTCGCAGGACCCGACGCAGGCTGATCGCAATCTCATCGCTCGCCTGCGCGAGGCGCTCGAGGAGGCCGCGGCGGCCGTGGATGACGGTCGCGCCACGGCGAAGCTCGAGGCGTGGGTGTCGGCGAGCACGCGCGCCGTCGCTGGCTGATCGCTCCGTCCTCAGGCTGCGTGGTCCGCCGCGCACGTACGATGGGTGCGGTCAAACACGGGAGTTCTCACACATGGAATGGTTCGTTCCTGTCCTGATCGCGGTCGCGGTCGTTGTCGTCGCCGGCGTGTACCTCTGGGCGTCCTATCGCTCGCTCGCGGCTCTCGAGGCCCGCGTCCAGGAGCAGTGGGAGGTCGTCGAGGCCGCCCTCGCGCGCCGGGCGGAGCTCGTGCCGCAGGCCATCGACGCAGTGCGCGCGCACGCGGATCACGAGAAGGCCGTGTTCGAGAACGCGTCGCGCGCCCGCGGCGAGGTGCTCGCGGCGAGCGGGCCGACCGCGGCCGGCGCTGCGGATCAGCACCTGCAGGCGTCGGTCGCGAGCCTCATGGCTGTGGCGGAGGGGTATCCGGCGCTCCAGTCCGACACGGGATTCCTCGCGCTCTCGCGGGAACTCGTGGACGCGGAGAACGACGTGCAGTCCGCGCGCCGCTCCTATAACGGCGGCGCGCGAGAGGTGAACGTCAAGATCCGCCATTTCCCCGCGCGCATGTTCGCCGGAGGAGTCGGCGCGTCCGAGCGCGAGTTCTTCGAGGCGCCCCACGCGTCGGCCGTGCGGCAGCCTCCGCGCGTCCAGTTCTGACACGCGCGCGGGCGCGCGGGGAATAGACTCCCAGGAATGAGCGTAAACGCCCGGAGGCGCGGCCCGTTCGGCCGCCGCACCGCACCGCAGCGGGACCGGGCGCGCATCGAGGAGACCGTGACGGACACCGTCCCACGCGGCCTGCAGATTGCCGCGGCCTACGGGTGGCGCCTGCTCGTGGTGGCGGGCGTCGTCGCGCTCATCGTGTGGCTCGTGATCGAGTTCACCCTCCTCGTCGTGCCCGTCCTGATCGCGGTGCTCCTCGCGGCGCTGCTGTGGCCCGGATTCTCGTGGATGCTCCGCCGGCGCGTGCCGCGAGCCGTGGCGATCGTTGTCTCTCTCGTGACGACCCTCGGCCTCATCACGGGTTTGGTCTGGCTGGTCGTGTGGCAGGTGCGGGAACAGGCGGAGGAGGTCCAGGCTCGGGGCGCCGAGCGCTGGGCACAGTTCCAGGAGTGGGTGCTGCAGACGGGGATCCTCCCGGCGGATCAGGTGGAGGAGATCCTGGGGTTCGCGGCGGACTTCTTGCGCGAGCAGAGCCACGTGCTGCTGACCGGGGCGTGGTCGGTCGGGACCACCGTCGGTCATGTAGCCGCGGGGGCCCTCCTCGCGGCCTTCACGCTGGTCTGCCTCCTCACGGACGGGGAGGGCATCTGGCGATGGACGGTCCGGCTTTTCCCGTCGCGCGCCCGTGACGCGGTGGACGCGGCGGCGCGCAACGGGTGGGCGACGTTGATGAACTACGCCCGCACGCAGATCTTCGTCGCGTCGATCGACGGCCTCGGGATCGGCCTCGGCGCCGCCCTCCTCGGCGTCCCGCTCGCCATCCCCATTGGCGTCGTGGTCTTCCTGGCGTCGTTCGTGCCCTTCGTCGGCGCGATCGTGTCGGGCGCTCTGGCCGTGCTCATCGCCCTGGTCTACAACGGCCCCCTCATCGCGATCGCGATGCTCGCGGTCGTGCTCGCGGTCCAGCAGCTCGAGAGCCACGTGCTGCAGCCGCTCATCATGGGCGCGGCGGTGCGCGTGCACCCGCTCGCGGTCGTGCTCGTCGTGATGGCCGGATCCATGGCGGGAGGCATCGCGGGCGCGCTGTTCGCCGTTCCGCTCGCGGCGTTCGTCAACGTCGTCGCCGTGACGCTGTCGTCGCGGTCGTGGCACTCGGGAGACCTGCCCGAGCAGGATTTGATCTGGAGAACCGAGCCCAGGAAGATCGGGCGAGGCGAGGAGGAGAACGCATGACCGATGTCGAGATGCCGTCGCTCGAGGAGTTCGCCGAGGCCGCGCGCGGCCTCGCGCCCGTGATCGAGCGGACGCCGATTCAGGCGTCGCAGCATCTGAGCGAGGTGCTCGGCGAGGAGGTGATCCTCAAGCTGGAGAACCTTCAGCGCACCGGGTCCTTCAAGGTGCGCGGGGCCACGCACCGCCTCTCGCGCCTGACGGCCGAGGAGCGCTCGCGCGGGGTCGTCGCGGCATCGGCGGGCAACCACGCGCAGGGCGTGGCGTTGGCCGCGCAGCAGCTCGGGATCCCCGCCACGATTTACATGCCGCTCGGCGTGCCGGTGCCGAAGCTCCTCGCGACGCGCGGGTACGGGGCCGAGGTGGTGCTCGAGGGGGCGACGGTCGAGGTCGGGTTGCGGCTCGCGGCCGAGCACGCCGAGCGCGAGGGAGCGGTGCTCATCCACCCCTTCGATCACCGCGACATCATCGTCGGCCAGGGAACGCTCGGGCTGGAGCTGCTCGAACAGGCGCCCGACGTCGAGACGATCATCACGGGGATCGGCGGGGGAGGGCTCATCTCGGGCGTAGCCGCGGCGGCCAAGGCCAAGGCCCGCGCGGAGGGCCGGGACATCCGGATCATCGGCGTCCAGGCGGAAAACGCCGCCGCCTACCCGCCCTCGCTCGAGGCCGGAGCGCCCGTGTCCGTCACGACGCAGCCGACGATCGCGGACGGGATCCTCGTTGCGCGACCCGGCGATCTGCCCTTCCAGCTGATCCACGAGCTGGTCGACGAGGTCGTGACCGTCAGCGACGATGACATCGCCCGCGCGCTGCTCTCCCTCCTCGAACGCGCGAAGCAGGTCGTCGAGCCGGCCGGTGCGGTCGGCGTCGCGGCGATCCTCGCGGGCAAGGTCCGCGCGCAGGGCAAGACGGCCGTCATCCTCTCCGGGGGCAACATCGACCCGCTGCTCCTGCAGCGCGTCGTCTCGCACGGCCTTGCCGCGGCGGGCCGCTACATGACGATCCGGATCCCGTTGCCCGACCGCCCGGGTCAGCTCGTCCAGGTCTCCGAGCTGCTCGCCCAGACGGGCGCCAACGTGATCGAGGTCCTGCACACCCGGCACGGGCAGGGCATGCAGATCAGCGAGGTCGTGCTGCAGATCTCGGTCGAAACGCGCGGCGAGGAGCACCGCACGCTCGTGCTTGAAGCGCTCCGCGGCGGCGGGTTCCGGCCCGAGATCGTCCCGGACTGATCGGACAACGAGAAACGGCTCCGCCGAGGCGGGGCCGTTTCTCGTGGGCGGGTCTCAGCCCGTGAAGGTCTCGACCTTGACGATCTCGACCGGGATCTCCTTGCCGTTCGGCGCGGTGTAGGAGCCCGTGTCGCCCTCCTTCATGCCGATGATGGCGGATCCGAGAGGGCTCTGCTCGCTGTAGACGTCGAGCTCGGTGCCGCCCGCGATCTCCCGGCTCCCCAGGAGGAACTTCTCCTCGTCGCCGAGGATGCGCGCCGTGATCACGGTGCCCGGGGCGACGGTGCCGTCGGCCTCGGGGGCCTCGCTGATCTGCGCGTCCTTGAGGATCGCGGCGAGCTGGCGGATCCGCGCCTCCTGCTTGCCCTGCTCGTCCTTTGCGGCGTGGTAGCCGCCGTTCTCGCGCAGGTCCCCCTCTTCGCGCGCCGCCTCGATGCGCTTGGCGATCTCCTCGCGGCCGACGGTCGAGAGGCGCTCGTGCTCGGCGGCGAGCCGATCGTAGGCCTCCTGGGTGAGGAAGGGCGAGGTCTCGTTCGACACGGTGATCTCCTTTTGCAGATCGAGGGATCCGAGAATCGGTATCCGACAGAATCTACCGGAGCGTGCAGGAGTTGACGAATCCCGTCGTCGCCTCCGCGACGGTGCGCACGGTCTCGGTGTGGTCCCCCGAGATGGCGCCCGTGGCGGGGAGCTCGACGACGCGCCACCCGACCGTGCCGAAGCTTTCGTCGAGGGCCTCGAGGACGCACACGACCGGCTCGTCGCCCGCCGAGGTGACGCGGAAGGACACGGCGACCTCGCCGGATCCCGTGACCTCGAATCCGAGATCGTCCACGTCCACGGCGCGGGCGTTCGCGGCGTACGCGGTCCACCCGAGATACGCCACTGCCAGGACGATCGCGGCGATGCCCCCCACCCACCACGCGCGCCGACGGGATCCGCTCGCGGTTCGGCCGTATCGGTCGTCGAGCTCCGCGGTGGTCGTCACGTGCGCCTCTCAGGTGTCGGAGGAATAGGCTGGGGAGGTTCCAGATTACCCGTCGTGACCCCAGGAGCCGTCGATGCGCGCCCTCACCACCCTCGTTCTCACGGGACTCGAGGAGACGCCCGTTCCGACGCAGACCGTCGATCCCGACCTCGTCACGCCGGGCCCGCTGGGCTTCCTCATCGTCGTCCTCGTCGTCGTCGCCGTGGTGTTGCTCGTGATCGATATGCTGCGTCGCGTGCGTCGCGTGCGGTACCGCGAAGAGGTCACGCAGATGCTGGACGCCGAGGAGGCGGCCGCCCGGGCGGAGCGGCCCGCGGAATCCGCGCCCGACGAGGAACGGCCGAACGGGGACGGGGGGCCTACCCCGCGTTAAACGCCGGCTCGAGCGCGATCAGGAGCGCCGCCGTCCAGTGGCAGAGGAAGGCCAGGACGGTGCAGACGTGGAAGATCTCGTGGAAGCCGAAGTGGTTCGGCCAGGGGTTCGGGCGCTTCAGGGCGTAGACCACGGCGCCCGCGGAATAGAGAACCCCGCCGATCACCACGAGGATCATCATCGGGACGCTGGCGCGGAACAGATCCGGCATGTACATGACCGCCGCCCACCCGAGCGCGAGATAGAGGGCGACGTAGAGCCATCGCGGCGCCCCGATCCAGAGCACGCGGAAGAGGATCCCGAGCACGGCCCCGCCCCAGACCGCCACCAGGAGGATCACGCCCTTCTCGGGCGGGAGCGCCAGCACGGCGATCGGCGTGTACGTCCCGGCGATCAGGAGCAGGATGTTGGCGTGGTCGATCCGCTTGAGCACGGCCTTCGTCGTCGGGCCCCAGTTGAACCGGTGGTAGACGGCGGAGTTTCCGAAGAGCATCAGGGACGACACCATGAACACGGCCGATGCCCACTTGGCGGCCGTCCCGTCCGCCAGGGCGATGAGCACGATGCCGGCGGCCAACGCGACGGGGGAGGTTCCCGCGTGAATCCAGCCTCGCCACGAGGGCTTGACCTCGGAGGGAAGGGTCGCATCCGCTTCGATCAGCGGAAGGTGCGGCATGGGCGCGCCGTCGTCGGTCGTGGGCTCTGGCGTCTCGCGCGGGCTCATCCGCCGAGCGTACGCCGCCGCGTATGCCCGGAGCGACACATGCGGCGTGCGGGAGCGACCGCGGTATCGTCGTGGTGTGGTGACGAGCTCGCGGTCGAATGAGGGGAGGGGCCCCCTCTATCGCCTCTACGCGTCGCGCCTGCGCCGTCAGATCGACGCGGCACGGGTGCCTCACCACGTGGCGATGATGATCGACGGCAATCGCCGGTGGGCGCGCCAGCTGGGCTTTGAAACCCCCGCGCACGGGCACCGCGCGGGCGCGGCCAAGATGGTCGACTTCCTCGGCTGGTGCGACGATCTCGGCGTCGAGGTCGTCACGCTGTACCTCCTGTCGGGGGACAACGTCGTCAAGCGCGATTCCGCCGAGCTCGCCGACCTGATCGAGATTATCGCGGGCCTCGCGGGCCGGCTGTCGCGCCGCGGCGACTGGCGCGTGCAGCACGTCGGCCGCGACGACCTGCTGCCCGATTTCCTCCTCGCCGCGCTCCGCGACGCCGAGTCGCGGACGGAGGAGAACACCGGCCTGCACGTGAATCTCGCGGTGGGGTACGGCGGCCGCAACGAGATCGTCGACGCCGTGCGGCAGATCATCGCGAAGCACGACGCGCGGGGCGGATCCCTCGAGGAGCTCGCGGCGAGCCTCACGCCGGACGTGATCGGCGAGCACCTCTACACGCGCGGCCAGAAGGATCCGGACCTCGTGATCCGCACCTCGGGGGAGCAGCGCCTCAGCGACTTTCTCCTGTGGCAGAGCGCGCACAGCGAGTTCTACTTCGTCGAGGCGCTCGGCCCCGACCTGCGCGAGGTCGATTTCCTCCGCGCGATCCGCGACTACGGCTCCCGCGATCGCCGCTTCGGCAAGTAGCGCCTCGGTTCGTGAACGCCGTGTGAAATCCGGCTGAGGACCCTTCCGAATCACACGGGTGTGATTTACCGTCAGGGCATCGGGCAGAGCGCCCGATCGGGTCGGCCTTCTGGATCGCGACTCGTGGCCCACAGGTCGACTCGAGGGACCGGGCGAGAGCCCGGCTGAGGGGAGTGGGCCGTGACTGCAGCCACCACGAATTCCACCCGACGCGCACGTTCCGCCCCGGCGGACGCCCGCACGGACCTCTGGACCTACGTGCTCGACACGTCGGTCCTGCTCAGCGACCCGCGCGCGCTGTTCCGATTCGCCGAGCATTCCGTCGTCATCCCCGTCGTCGTGATCACCGAGCTCGAGGGCAAGCGGCACGACCCGGAGATCGGCTACTTCGCGCGTCAGGCCCTGCGGCTCCTCGACGACCTGCGCGTCGAGCACGGCCGGCTGGACTTTCCGGTGCCGACGGCGAACGGCGGCACCGTGCGCGTCGAGCTCAACAACACGGATCCGCAGGTGCTCCCGAGCGGCATGCGCCAGGGCGACAACGATGCGCGGATCCTCGCGGTCGCGGCGCACCTGGCGGCCGACGGCCAGCACGTGACGATCGTGTCGAAGGACATGCCCATGCGCGTCAAGGCCGCGTCGCTCGGGATCCAGGCAGAGGAGTATCTCGCCGAGCAGGCGGTCGACTCGGGATGGACGGGCATCGCGTCGCTCGCGGTCTCGGGCGACGACATGGCCGACCTTTACGAGGCCGAGGTCGCGATGCACGACGACGCGCGGGGGCTCCCCGTCAACACGGGCCTCGTGATCTCCTCGGAGCGCGGATCCGCCCTCGGCCGGGTGGCCGACGCGGACGGCTCCTTCCGCCTCGTCCGCGGCGACCGCGACGTCTTCGGCCTGCACGGGCGCTCGGCCGAGCAGCGCATCGCGATCGACCTGCTCCTCGACCCCGAGGTGGGCATCGTCTCGCTCGGCGGGCGCGCGGGGACCGGAAAGTCGGCGCTCGCGCTGTGCGCGGGCCTGGAGGCGGTGCTCGAGCGGCAGCAGCAGAAGCGGATCCTCGTGTTCCGCCCGCTGTTCGCGGTCGGCGGGCAGGAGCTCGGCTATCTGCCGGGCGACCAGGCCGAGAAGATGAACCCGTGGGGGCAGGCGGTGTTCGACACGCTCGGATCCGTCGTGTCGGACAACGTGCTGGAGGAGGTCGTCGAGCGGGGGCTCCTGGAGGTCCTGCCGCTCACGCACATCCGCGGACGCTCGTTGCACGATGCCTTCGTCATCGTCGACGAGGCCCAGTCGCTCGAGCGCAACGTCCTCCTCACCGTGCTCAGCCGCATCGGCCAGAACTCGAAGGTGGTGCTCACGCACGACGTGCAGCAGCGCGACAACCTGCGCGTCGGACGGCACGACGGCGTGGCGAGCGTCATCGAGACGCTCAAGGGCCAGGCGCTGTTCGGGCACGTCACGCTCACCCGGTCCGAGCGCTCCGAGATCGCGGCGCTCGTGACGAGCCTGCTCGAGGGCGACGAGCTCAGCTGACGGAAGACGACACACGGGGCGCGCGACCAGGTCGCGCGCCCCGTGTGTCGTCCCGGGATCAGCCCGGGTGGGTCATCGAGAGCAGGTCGAGCTTCTCGTCGAGCTGCTCCTCGGTCAGCTCGCCGCGCGCGACGTATCCGAGGTCGATGACGGCCTCGCGGACGGTAATGCCCTGCGCGACCGAGTGCTTCGCGATCTTCGCGGCGGCCTCGTAGCCGATGAGCTTGTTCAGCGGCGTGACGATCGACGGGCTCATGCCGGCGAGCGCCGTCACGCGCTCGTGGTTCACCGTCAGGCCGTCGATGGTCTTGTCGGCGAGGACGCGGCTCACGTTCGCGAGCAGGCGGATCGACTCGAGCAGCGCGGTGCCCATGACGGGGATCGCGACGTTGAGCTCGAACGCGCCCGAGGCGCCCGCGATCGTGATGGTCTGGTCGTTGCCGATCACGCGCGCGCAGACCATGAGCGTCGCCTCGGGGATGACCGGGTTGACCTTGCCCGGCATGATCGAGGAGCCCGGCTGCAGGTCGGGCAGGTGGAGCTCGCCCAGGCCCGTGTTGGGGCCCGAACCCATCCAGCGGAGGTCGTTGTTGATCTTCGTCAGCGACACCGCGATCGTCCGCAGCGCGCCAGACGCCTCGACGAGCCCGTCCCGGTTCGCCTGTGCCTCGAAGTGGTCGACGGCCTCCGTCAGGGGCAGGCCGGTCTCGGCGACGAGGTTCGCGATGACCTTCTGGGGGAAGCCGAGCGGGGTGTTGATGCCCGTGCCGACGGCCGTGCCGCCCTGGGGAACCTCGGCGACGCGCGGGAGCGTCGCCTCGACGCGCTCGATGCCCAGGCGCATCTGGCGCGCGTATCCGCCGAACTCCTGTCCGAGCGTCACGGGCGTCGCGTCCATGAGGTGGGTGCGACCCGACTTGACGACGGACTTCCATTCCTCGGCCTTGCGCTCGAACGCGCGCGCCAGGTGGTCGAGCGCGGGGACGAGGTCCGTGATGAGGGCCTCGGTCGCCGCCACGTGCACCGAAGTCGGGAACACGTCATTGGAGGACTGCGAGGCGTTGACGTGGTCGTTCGGGTGCACGTCCGCGCCGAGCTTCTCGGTCGCGAGCGACGAGAGCACCTCGTTCATGTTCATGTTCGAGGAGGTCCCGGATCCGGTCTGGTAGGTGTCGACCGGGAACTGGTCGTCGTACCGGCCCGTGACGACCTGGTCGGCGGCCCAGGCGATCGCGTCCGCGATCTCCCCGTCGAGCGTGCCGAGCTCCTTGTTCGCGAGCGCCGCGGCCTTCTTGATGCGCGCGAGCGCCGCGATCTGGCGCGACTCCAGCCCCGACCCGGAGATCGGGAAGTTCTCGACGGCTCGCTGCGTCTGCGCGCGGTACAGCGCGTTCTTCGGAACGCGCACCTCGCCCATCGTGTCGTGCTCGATGCGGTACTCGGTGTCGGTCACTTCGAAAACTCCTTCGTTCACTCGGCCGCGGCGGTTTCCGCGACGCCGACCAGCACGTCGGGCACGGCCGTGCCCTCCGCCAGGCGATAGTTGGCCCCGACAATCCCGAGGCGTCCGCTCGCGACGGCGTCGCTGATGAGCTCGGACGAGTGCAGGATCGACGTGATGGTGTCGCGCAGGTGCAGCTGGCCCACGCGCCACGCGTTGATCTCCTCGGCGTCCTCGCCGGCGGTGACCTGCTCCTGCCGTGCACGCCGCACGGCCTGGACGATGGGGGACACCTGGCGCCAAATGGCCGACGGCAGCATGGGGGCGTCGGGACGCAGGCTTTCGATGGCCGCGCCGACGGCGCCGCACTCGTCGTGCCCGAGCACGACGATCAGCGGGACCTTCAGCACCTCGACCGCGTACTCGAGCGAGCCCATGATCGACTCGCCCGTGACCTGGCCCGCGTTACGCACGACGAACAGGTCGCCGAGGCCCATGTCGAAGATGATCTCCGCCGAGAGGCGGGAGTCGCTGCAGCCGAACAGCGCCGCTGTCGGCGTCTGGGCCGCCGCGATCTCGTGCCGCCGCTCGACATCCTGGTGCGGGTGCTGCGGGTTCCCGGCGACGAAACGCTCGTTGCCGGCGAGCATGCGCTGCCAGGCCTCGGCGGGCGTGATGGCGGTGTCGGTCATGATGCGCTCTCCTCCTGGAGCTCGGAAACATTCGGAGCGATCGCTTCCGCGAGCGCGCCGGCGGTGTCGGCGTCCGCGCGGCCGTAGATCAGCACGTGATCCGGTCCGGCCTGGGTGCCGAGGGCGTAGGTGACGTTGCCGGTCTGACCGGCGTCGGAGATCTCGTACTCGTCCCACGTCACGCCCCCGATGGTCACGCTGCCCGTGGGGGCGGATCCGCCGAGCGCCTGCGCGGCCCACGTCTCGTCGGCGTCGAACGCCTGCGCGAGGCGCACGAAGGACCGCGGCTCGTCGGGAATCGAGTTGTAGTTGATGGTCCAGACCGCGGGCGCGCCGGCCTCGACCTCGGCGAGGTTGAGATCCCACCCGGCGGGGGCGTCGGGCACGAGCACCTCGCGCCCGAGCTGCTCCTCGGACTGCGCCGCGATCGCGGCGACGTCGACGTCCGGAGCCTCGGCCAACTCGCCCCGCGGGACGCCGAAGTAAACGACGGCCACGATGCCCAGGCTCACCGCGAGGGCGATGATGAGGTTGCGAAAGGACTGGCTCTGGCGATACCGGCGGGAGTTCTCGGCCTTGCGGGCGGCCTCCTCCTCGGGCGTCTCGGGGCGACCGAGGTGCGCCGCGATGCGCGGCTCCTTGGCCATCAGTCGGCCTGCTCGTCGCGCTCGGCGTTCGCGCGCGCGTCGTCGAGGCGGCGCTTGGCGCCCAGGAGCCACTCTTCGCAGCGGCCGGCGAGAGCCTCGCCGCGCTCCCAGAGCGCGAGGGACTGCTCAAGCGTCGGCGCGCCCTGTTCGAGCTCCGAGACCACGCGCACAAGTTCATCGCGCGCTTGCTCGAAGGAGAGGGACGAGACGGCGGGGGCGGAGTCGGTCATCGGATCCATCCTACTTTTTCGGCGCGGGCGCCGCGGACACGGCTTCCCCGCGCGAAGTGGCGGCGAACGCACCGCGCTCCAGCGTCACGGTCACCTCGGCCCCGGCCGGCGCGCCGCTCGCGTCGCGCAGGATCGCGCCGTCGGGGCCCTGCACGATCGCGTAACCGCGCGACAGCGTCGCGGCCGGCGACAGGGCACGGAGCGAGGCCCGCAGCTCTCCCGCGCGCCGCTCACCCGCGTCCAGCGCGCGCGACACCGTGTCGCGCCCGCGCGAGACGGCGAGGAAGACGTCCTGCGCGCGGTCGCGGATGAGGCGCTCCGGGTCGCGCAGCGCGGGGCGCGAGCGCATCTGCTCGAGCTGCTGGATCCCGTGCTGGACCTGCTGCTGGAGCCGCGTGGTGAGCCGCGAGCGCAGCTGCTCGACGAGTGCGCGTTGCTCGCCGACGTCCGGCACGACGCGCTTGGCTGCATCGGTGGGCGTGGATGCGCGCAGGTCGGCAACCTCGTCGAGCAGCGGCCGGTCGTTCTCATGCCCGATCGCGCTGACGACGGGCGTCTGGGCCGCGGCGACCGCGCGCACGAGCCGCTCGTCGCTGAAGCCGAGGAGGGTCTGCGGGTCTCCGCCGCCGCGCGCGATGATGATCACCTCGACGTCGGGGTCGGCGTCGAGCGTGGTGAGCGCGGCGACGATCTCGGGAACGCTGCGCTCGCCCTGGACCGCGGCGTGGATCGTCCGGAACTCCACCTGCGGCCACCGCAGCTGCGCGTTCCGGATGACATCCTTCTCCGCGTCGGACTCGGCGCCCGTGATGAGCCCGATCGTCCCGGGGAGAAACGGCAGGCGCGCCTTGCGCGCGGGGTCGAACAGCCCCTCGGCCTGCAGCGCGCGGCGCAGCCGCTCCAGGCGCTCGAGCTGCGCGCCGAGACCGACATGGCGGAGCGAGGTGACCTGGAACGAGAGAGACCCGCGCTTGACGAAGTAGTCGGCCTTCACGCAGGCGACGACGTGGTCGCCGACCTGGAAGTCGTCGGTCAGACGGCGCAGCACGCTCGACCACAGCTGGATGCCGAGCTGAGCGTCGCTCGCCAGGTCCTTCAGCCCGCCGAAGACGTTCGCGCCGCGGCGGTTCCACTGTGTGATCTCTCCCTCGACCCACACGGATCCCCACCGATCGATCGACGCCTTGATGGTCTGGTTCAGGCGCGCGACCGACGTGGGCTGCTCGGGCGCAGAGTCGCGGGGCGAGACCGCGTCGCTCGGCGGGGCCTCGCCGGGGATGTTCTCTGGCTGAAAGGACGTCACGGATTCAGGGTATGCCCGAGGTCCGACACCCGAATCCACGTAGTCTGGGGGGTATGAGCGCTACCGCCGTCTCGCTGCCCATTCCCCGGCTCCCCGTGCGCCGGGAGCCGCTGCGCGAGGTGCCCGTCGAGGGCACCCGGAAGATCCTGCTCGCCGCCCCCCGCGGGTACTGCGCCGGCGTCGACCGCGCCGTCATCACAGTCGAGAAGGCGCTCGATCGCTACGGCGCGCCCGTGTACGTGCGCAAGCAGATCGTCCACAACATTCACGTCGTGCGCGAGCTGGAGGCCAAGGGAGCGATCTTCGTGGAGGAGGTCGACGACGTGCCGGAGGGCGCGCACGTCGTCTTCAGCGCGCACGGCGTCTCCCCGGCCGTGGTGGGAGCCGCCGAGGACCGCGGGCTCCGCGCGATCGACGCGACCTGCCCCCTCGTGACGAAGGTGCACCGCGAGGCGGTGCGGTTCGCGCGGGACGACTACCAGATCCTGCTCGTCGGCCACGAGGGCCACGAGGAGGTCGAGGGCACGGCCGGCGAGGCGCCGGACAACGTCACGATCGTCAACAGTCCGGAGGAGGCGGACACGGTCGAGGTCGACGACCCGTCGAAGCTCGTCTGGCTGTCGCAGACGACGCTGTCCGTCGACGAGACGATGGAGACCGTCGAGCGGCTGCGCGCGCGCTTCCCCGAGCTCAACGATCCGCCCTCGGACGACATCTGCTACGCGACGCAGAACCGTCAGGTCGCGATCAAGAAGGTCGCCGTCGGCGCGGACCTCGTGATCGTCGTCGGATCCGCGAACTCCTCCAACAGCGTGCGCCTCGTAGAGGTCGCCCTGCAGTACGGGGCGAAGGCGGCGTACCGCATCGACTACCCGGACGAGGTCCGGCAGGAGTGGCTCGAGGGCGTCCGCACCATCGGGATCACGAGCGGCGCGAGCGTGCCGGACGTGCTCGTGCAGGAGCTCATGCGCGAGCTCGCCCAGGCGGGATTCGGCGACGTCGAAGAGGTGCGCACGGCCGAGGAGGACCTGATCTTCTCGCTGCCGAAGGAGCTCCGGGACGGGCCGCGCGGCGGGCGCGGGGCCGCGGCGTGAGCGACGGACCCGCCCCCGAGCGCCCGCGCCCGAGGTACGGCGAGTACGCGAGCCCCGCGGAGGTCGCGGCCCGCGGCGGCGTCCCGGCCGAGCCGATCGATCCCGCCCTCATCCCGCGCGACGCTCCGCCGGCTGCGCCCGCGGGCGCGCGGCCCGCACGGGCCTCCGCGCCGCAGGGCGGATCCCGCCTCGCCGACCGGGTGCTCACGGTCGCGCTGCTCGCCTACGGCCTGATCAACACCCTCGGCGCGATCGGCATGTTCACGGATCCGCAGCAGCTCCTTGATCTCATGCAGATCGATGCGGAGCTCGCCGACTACGCGGGCCAGCGCATGGCGGGGGTCGCGTCGATCGTCGTCATGCTCGCGGGGTGGTGTGCGACGACGTGGTGGGTGTGGCGCCGGTGGGCGGCGGGGCGCTCGACCTGGTGGGTCGCGCTGGTCGCGGGCATCGTCTTCACGTTCGTCGGCACGCTCATCGTCTCGGTCCCGCTGATACAGGATCCCGGCGTCCTCGACGCGCTGCTGGAGATGCAGGGCGCGTAGGCCCCGGGAACGACGAAACGCCCCGTGCGCGCGCACGGGGCGTTTCGTCGTCCGGGAGTCAGATCACGCGGAGATCGACTGGCCGTGCGAGCCGAGCTGCTGCGTGGCGGCGACGACGCGAGCGGCCATGGCCGACTCGGCGACCTTGCCCCAGGCGCGCGGGTCATACTTCTTCTTGTTGCCGACCTCGCCGTCCACCTTGAGGACGCCCTCGTAGTTCTCGAACATGTAGCCCGCGATCGAGCGCGTGAAGGCGTACTGCGTGTCGGTGTCGATGTTCATCTTGATGACGCCGTTCGCCACGGCTGTGGCGATCTCCTCGTCCGTGGAGCCGGATCCGCCGTGGAAGACGAGGTCGAGCGGCTTGGCGCCCGTGCCGAACTTCTCGGCGATGCCCGCCTGGATCTCGCCGAGGAGCTCGGGGCGGAGCTTGACGCCGCCGGGCTTGTAGACGCCATGCACGTTGCCGAAGGTCAGGGCCGAGATGTACTTGCCCTTCTCGCCGAGGCCGAGCGCCTCGACGGCCTTGGTCACGTCGCCAACGGTCGTGTAGAGCGCGTCGTTGGAGCCCTCGTGCTGGACGCCGTCCTCCTCGCCGCCGACGACGCCGACCTCGATCTCGAGGATCGCGCCGATGGCGTGGGTGCGGGGGAGCAGCTGGGAGGCGATCTCGATGTTCTCGTCGAGCGGCACGGCGGATCCGTCCCACATGTGCGAGTTGAAGATCGGCTCGCCGCCGGCCTTGACGGCCTCCTCGCTCGCGGCGAGGAGTGGGAGCAGGAACCCGTCGAGGGCGTCCTTCGGGCAGTGGTCGGTGTGCACCGCGACCGTGATGGGGTAGTTCTTCGCGACCTCGCGCACGTAGCGCGCCATCGCGATCGCGCCGGTGGCGCGCGCCTTGACGGTGTGGCCCGCGAAGTAGTCGGCGCCGCCCGTGGTGACCTGGAGGATGCCGTCCGAGCCGGCATCCGTCAGGCCCTGCAGGACGGCGTTGATCGTCTGCGAGCTCGAGACGTTGATCGCGGGGAAGGCGAAGCCGCCCTCTTTCGCGCGCGAGAACATCTCGGCGTACTGATCCGGGGTTGCGACCGGCATGACACGGCTCCTTCGTATCTAAGGGGTGAGAGCACCTTCAGCCTATGGGGTGCGGGAGGGCGGCGAAACACGGCGCGCGTCTCTGAACGTGAAATCAAGAATCGCGATTTCTTCGCGTCGCTCGGGTCGAAAATCGCCCCGAGCTGTCGCAGGGTGGGACTACGCTCGGCTTCATGACGGCCGATCACGAGATCAATGACCCCCAGGACCTCATCCCGCTGCAGCCGGATCGGAACATCGCGCTCGAGCTCGTGCGCGCGACGGAGGCGGCCGCGATCCGCTCCTCGCCGTTCATCGGGCGCGGCCAGAAGGAGCTCGCCGATGGAGCGGCGGTTGACGCGATGCGCGCGTTCCTCGCGACCGTCGAGTTCGATGGCGTGGTCGTCATCGGTGAGGGCGAGAAGGACAACGCCCCCATGCTCTTCAACGGCGAGCACGTCGGCACCGGGCGCGGGCGCTCCTACGACATCGCGGTCGACCCGATCGACGGGACGACCCTGACCGCCGAGGGCCGGAACAACGCGCTCTCGGTGATCGCGATGTCGGAGCGCGGCACGATGCTCGACGCGTCGAGCGTGTTCTACATGGACAAGATCGTGACGGGGCCCGCGGGCGTCGGCGTGGTCGACATTCGCCAGCCGATCGGCGAGAACATCCGCCGGCTCGCGGCCGCGCTCGACAAGCCGGTCGAGGAGATGGTGGTCTCGGTTCTGAACCGTCCGCGCCACGAGCAGCTCATCGCCGATATTCGCGCCACGGGTGCCGGCACGCGCCTCATGAGCGACGGCGACGTCGCCGGCGGGATCAACGCCGCCCGCCACGACGCGCGGACCGACATGTGCGTGGGCGTCGGCGGCAGCCCCGAGGGCATCGTGACCGCGTGCGCGATCAAGGCGCTCGGCGGCCACATCCAGGGCCGTATGTGGCCGCGCGACGACGCCGAGCGCCAGCAGGGCATCGACGCGGGCCTGCCGATGGACGCCGTTCTCGAGGCGGACGACATGGTCAAGGGGCGCAACACGATCTTCGTCGCCACGGGTGTCACCGACGGTGCGCTCGTCGCCGGGGTCAAGCGCAAGGAGGGGTACCTCTACACGGAGAGTGTCGTCCTGCGCGGTCACTCGGGCACGTTGCGCCGGATTTCGAGCGACCACCTCGAGTCGAAGTGGCTGTGAGCCAGGCGGTGTCACAATAGGGGTATGACGCAGCCCTCGGAGAAGACCCCGTCCGCCGGCGCGCGCGCCGTGGTCGCCGACGCGCAGGATCCGGCGCGCCGCCCCGACGTGCTGTTCCGCGTGCGCCGACCCGAGGGCACGGAGCCCAGCGTGTGGTGGCCGATCGTGGGCTTCCTCCTCGTCTCGGCGGGCGTGCTCGCGGCGCTCAATCTGATTCCGGGCTGAGCCTCCCTTCGCGCGCATCCAGGAGCTCCGGCGCCGAGATGCGGCGCACGGGGGCGTCGATCGCGGCCGGCGTCTGGGTGCGCTCGATCTTCGACGCATCGATCCCGGGGAACCGCCGCGCGGTCACGAGGACGCGAGACTCGAGCGACCCCACGAACCCGTTGTAGGCGTCGATCGTGCGCTCGATCGCGCGGCGCATGCCGTCGGCGTGGCCGGCGAGGGATCCGATGCGGTCGTAGAGCTGGTTGCCGAGGTCGAACAGCGTCTTGGCCTCTTCGGACACCTCCTGCTGCGTCCACGCGTAGGCGACGGTCTTGAGCACGGCCCAGAGGTTCACGGGCGACGCGAGCGCGACGCGCTGCGCGAAGGCGTGCTCGAGGAGCGCGGGATCCTCGGCGAGCGCGGCGGACAGCACCGACTCGCTGGGGATGAAGCAGACGACGAATTCCGGGCTGGAGCCGAGGCCCGACCAGTAGGACTTTCGCGCGAGCGTGTCCACGTGCGCGCGCACCGCCTTCACGTGCGCCCGAAGCAGTGTCTGGCGCCGTTCTCCCGCGTCGCCCGTGGCCGTCTCGGGAATCGCCATGGCGTCGAGGAATGCGTCGAGCGGGGCCTTCGCGTCGACCGCGATCGACGTACCGCCGGGCAGGTGCACGAGCATGTCGGGCCGGCCGCGCCCCGCGTCGGAGGCCACCGATGCCTGCTCGTCGAAGTCGACGCGGGGGATGAGCCCTGCCTGCTCCACGATGCGGCGCAGCTGCGCCTCGCCCCACACGCCGCGCGCCTGGTTGGACCGGAGAGCGCCCGCCAGCGACTCGGTCGTCGCGCGAAGCTGCTCGTCGACCTCCCGCGCCCCGCGGAGCTGTTCCGCGACCTGGCCGAACTGCGCCTGCCTGTCGCGCTCCATCTGGTCGACCCGCTGCTGCATCCGCGTGAGCGTCTCCCGCACGGGCGCCAGCGCCGACAGCACGGCGCTCTCACGCTGGGCCCGCTCCGCGTGTTCGGCGCGCTCGGCCCGATCGCGCTCGGCCGCCTCGCGGACGCGCTCGTCCTGCCGGGCGAGGGCGTCGCGCAGCGCGCCAGCCTCCGCCTCGGCGCGCGCGAGGTCGGCCGCCGCACCCCCGCGCGAGCCCCGGGCGAACCAGCCGATCGCCCCGCCGGCGGCGAGGGCGACGATGACGAGAAAGGCGGTGAGTGCGTCCATGACTCCACTCTCGCGCGGACCCCTGACATTCGTCGACGCGGCTCCCGGGTGTGCCCGCGTAGAATCGACTCCCGTGGCTCTGACAATCGGCATCGTGGGACTCCCCAACGTGGGCAAGTCCACCCTCTTCAACGCACTGACCAAGAACACCGTGCTCGCGGCGAACTACCCGTTCGCGACGATCGAGCCGAACGTCGGCGTCGTCGAGCTGCCGGATCCGCGCCTGGACCGCCTGGCCGAGATCTTCGGATCCCAGAAGCTACTGCCCGCCCCCGTCTCGTTCGTGGACATCGCGGGCATCGTGCGCGGCGCGAGCGACGGCGAGGGCCTCGGCAATCAGTTCCTCGCGAACATCCGCGAGGCCGACGCCATCGCGCAGGTCGTGCGCGGGTTCACGGACGGCGACGTCACGCACGTCGACGGCAAGGTCGACCCCGCCAGCGACATGGAGACGATCAACACCGAGCTGATCCTCGCCGACATGCAGACGCTCGAGAAGGCCGTGCCGCGCCTCGAGAAGGAGGTCAAGGGCAAGAAGGCGGATCCCGCGACCCTCGAGGCCGCGAAGGCCGCCCAGGCGATCCTCGAGGAGGGGACGACCCTCTTCCAGGCGGGTTTCGACACGGCCCCGATCCGCGAGCTCGGCCTGCTGACCTCGAAGCCGACGCTGTTCGTGTTCAACGTCGACGAGGGCGTGCTCACGGACGAGGCGCGGATGGCCGAGCTGGCCGCGCTCGTCGCGCCCGCGAAGGCCGTGTTCCTCGACGCGAAGGTCGAGTCGGAGCTCATCGGCCTGGACGCCGGCGAGGCGCTCGAGCTGCTGCAGTCGCTCGGGCAGGAGGAGTCGGGCCTCGACCAGCTCGCGCGCGTCGGGTTCGAGACGCTGGGGCTGCAGACTTACCTCACGGCGGGCCCGAAGGAGGCGCGCGCGTGGACGATTCGCCAGGGTTGGACGGCCCCGCAGGCCGCGGGCGTCATCCACACCGACTTCGAGCGCGGCTTCATCAAGGCCGAGATCGTCTCGTATTCCGATCTCGACCAGTACGGATCCATGGCCGAGGCGAAGGCCGCCGGCAAGGTCCGCATGGAGGGCAAGGAGTACCTCATGGCCGACGGCGATGTGGTGGAGTTCCGCTTCAACGTGTGAGCTGTCTAGGGTCGGTTGCGCCGTCCTCGGCTTGGACCATCAAGTTCCCCCGAAAATGTACATTTCGAGGTACTCTCGAACCATGGAGATCACCGCAACGAAGGCTCGCGACCAGCTCGGCCGTCTCATTGATCGTGCGCACAGCGAGCCCGTGTATCTCACGCGCCATGATCGGCGAGTGGGGGCGATCGTGGATGCCGACACGCTCGATCGACTCCTGGAGGCGGCCGAAGAGCTCGCGGACATCGCGGCATACGATGCCGCGAAGGGCGAGGGCGGCGAGAGTGTCACGCTCGATGAGCTTCGCCGCGAGCTCGGTCTGTGACATATACCGTCCGGATCTCCTCCGCTGCGCGTCGGCAGATCCGCAAGCTCCCGCGGGACGGGCAGGAGAGGGTCACTGCGGTGCTTGCCATACTCGCCGACGAACCTCGACCGCCAGCCGCAAAGAAGCTCACGGGTCGTGACGCCTGGCGTGTTCGCACCGGGAACTGGCGAGTCATCTACGAGATCCACGATGACGAACTCATCGTCATGGTCGTCGCGGCCGGTAACCGACGCGACGTCTACCGAACGTGATGACCCTCGGCGTCGAGCCGGAAGTTTCTGCTTCCGACGTCATTGACCGAGCCGCAACTTGGTGGTGTTCCAGTTCGACGTGTAGTCGGCACTGCGCGGGAGCCAGTGCGCGCCATGGCGAGCATATGGCCTGGCCCGATGAATGACCACGCTTCGTAGTCACGATCTTGCGCGACGCACACGGTGCAACCGGCCAATCCGTAGCTTCGTCGAGGGTGTGGAGGACCGCGCCGTCGGCGCAGAACGTCAAGTCACTCTCGATGGTGAGGTTCCAGCCGTCCTCGGTCGCGAGGATAACGCGGGGAAGTCATACTCGACGCAGGAGACGACACCTCCTTCGAGGGTGAAGAGATTCGGTGACGCAGTCATGCTCGTCGACTCTCAGGAGGTTCTGTCAGCCTCTCGGTCCGTGGAGCCGCGCGTGTGGCGGATCTTTCGGTCTTGATCCGGCGGTGATCGAGTACCGCGCTCGTCATCGCGGCGATGCTGCCGAGGATGGTCGCTGCGACCATGAGCGGTCGCAGGTGCGTGCCGCTCTCCTCCAGGAACAGTCCCGTCAGGCCGAATCCCGCGACGAGGATGAGGAGGGCATGGAGGACGATGAGGATCGACAGTGTGCGCCCCCATGAGCGGAACCAGATGCCCGGTGCGCTGATGAGGATCCATAGCAGCCAGAAGAGAACGAACGGGCTCGTCGGAGACGACAGGAGCAGTGAGTCGGTCTCCTCGTGGCATCCGAGGGTGTGGTAAGCGCACCAGGCGATGCTGGTGATCGCGGGGACGAGGAGCACAACGAGTCCGGCTGCCACTGACGTTGCCACGAGTCCGCGGGTCCATGTTCTGAGGTCTCGACGTGCACGGGCTGTACTCGACGCGGTGCTCACACGACCATACTGCCACGCAAGTACGCTGGGATAGACATGAAGAACCATTCGGGGAATCAGGGTGCGTGAGATTTCAGATCGCCTATGCGCACGGGTGGAGCCTGGCGCGCAGGATGACCCAGCCGATCAACACCGAAGGCGCTGCTCGGCGGCATGTGGCCGGGAAGCCGTACGCGGCCGTTCTGCACGCAGGGCACGATCCGATTGTTGCCGTGGTAGAGAACCTCGGGTTCCGTATCGTGGGTAATGGTGTACGATTCGCCCGAAGCACGACCCTGGAAGGACCGAAGTGGCTGACGCCCCCGAACTCGCCGACCTCATCGCCGTCCGCCGCAAGCCCTCGCGGCAGGCCGCCGAACGTCACTTCTGGGCCTTCGAGGACACCCTCGCCGAACGCACAGAGGCCTTCGCCGCCGAAGCAATCGCCCGCACCGACACACGTCGTTACTCGATCGACTCCCTCGACGTCGTCGAACGACTGTTCCTCGAACGAATCACAGCCCCGTCCGACCTCGACGACCCGGCAACGACCACGTTCTTCTTCGATGTCTTCCGCTACCTCGGCGAAACGATCCTCCGTACCAGCGGCGGACATTGGGAATGGGAAGAACTCTGGGAAACCGATGCCCAGGGCGCCGGCCTGCCCTTCATCCGCGTGAACTCCTCCGAGTCCTTCGACACCGGTGGCACCATCAACATCTACAGCACCCTCCTCGGCGCCGCTGGAACCCGAACCGGAACCTACTTCCGCGAACTCGCCACCGCAGTCCTCGACAGCTTCGGTGAGACCGGACCGATCGAGCTAACCTCCGGGTGGCGCGCCATGGCACTGCCCGACCCCACCCGCGCCAATCCGACCCTTCGTACGTTCCTTTCCGAGCAGCCTGCGGCGCTCGCCGCATTCGATACCGTGTATCCCGAGATTGCCCCGCTCGACAACACCCGCGAATCACTCGACCGGATCGAGCACTGGCTGCTCCACAGGTATCCGGACACCCAGCTCCTCACAGCCGACGTAGAGAACCCCGACCTCGTTCGCGCCGCCCGCGCCATCGCAGCAACCTTCGTCGCTCTCGGTGGAGGCCGCATCTACGTCGTCGACGCCGCACAGATGAAACCCGTACGCGAATCCACGCCGAAGGACGCATACCCGTATGTCCAACGTGTGAGCGAACACGGGCTTGCCGGATACCCGCACCACACATGGACATACCTTCGAACAACGGTCAAGGTGAAGACTCCAGGCTCACCGATCCCCCCTCGCAGTGGTCGGAACCTCCGGCACAACCTCGACGTCTACGCTTCTGAGGACATTGAGAGCTGAGTCGCCCGAGTCACGATACTCCCGGCGTACTCTCGCAGAGTCCCGACTCATGTTTTCGGGTGACGACTCTTCCGCTCTGTGGAGTACGAGAACAGCACTGGGAGCCGGCCCGCGTCCGGGTGACCCTCGCGAAGAACTAAGCGCCGGATCCGGATGTGAGTTGAGAGCGAGTCCAGTCGATCCTGGCTTGCGGGGGCGGGAGATGGTGAAGGATTGCTGTCATGACTAACAGCGAGTTGCCGGTCCTGGATGACTTCTGGAGCGAGTTCTTCAGGCACAAGATCGCGGCCGGAGAGCCGCGCGAGCGGATCCTTGCTTGGGACTGCCGCACGGATAGGTGACATCTGATCTGGCTTGCCTGATGGGCGGCCTGGAAGGATGTGCATCATGCCCGCTCCCTATCCCCGAGAGTTCCGCGAGGACGTCGTGCGTGTGGCCCGGTCCCGCGAGGACGGCGTCACTCTCGCGCAGATCGCGAAGGACTTCGGTGTCCACGAGATGACGCTCCATAAGTGGATCCGCCAAGCCGACATCGACGACGGCAACCGGCCCGGTGCGTCCCGGGAGGAGTCGACCGAACTGCGTGATGCTCGGAAGAAGATCCGGCTGCTGGAGCAGGAGAACGAGGTCCTCCGCCGCGCTGCTGCCTACCTGTCCCAGGCGAACCTGCCGGGAAAAGGTTCTACCCGCTCGTGAGCGAGCTCGCCTCCGACGGGATCCCCGTCGCGGTGTCCCTGCGGGTCCTGAAGCTCTCCCGCCAACCCTACTACCGCTGGCGGAAACAGCAGGTCACCGGAGCTGAGCTGGTCGAGGCCTACCGGGCGAACGCGCTGCTGGATGCCCACCGCGATGATCCCGAGTACGGGTACCGGTTCCTCGCCGGCGAAGCGGAAGCCGCCGGCCAGCGGATGAGCGAGCGAACCGCGTGGCGGATCTGCCGCGACAACCAGTGGTGGTCGGTGTTCGGGAAGAAGCGCGGCACGAACGGCAAACATCCGGGCCCGCCCGTGCACGATGACCCGGTCCAGCGGGACCTCACCGCCGACGACGTCAACGAGCTGTGGCTGACTGACATCACGGAGCATTGGACCGACGAGGGCAAGCTCTACCTCTGCGCGATCAAGGACGTGTTCTCCGGACGGATCGTCGGCTACTCGATCAGCGACCGGATGAAGGCTCGGCTCGCGGTGAACGCACTGGACAACGCGATATCCAGGCGTCGCGACGCTGCCGATTGCATCGTGCACTCGGACCGAGGATCTCAGGGCGTGTTCAATCGGTCGTCGCAACACCTTGACAGCGGAGGTGAGCGGTGGCGACGAAAGACTGGGTTGCGAAGACCGGCGATGCGCCCGAGGGGGTTCGTCGGCAGTGGCGCGCGGATCGGGCTCTCAGGCCGCCGATGCGTTCGCCCGGACGGCCTGCGCCCTCGAAGGCGGTGCAGCGACAGTTCTGGCGGCTGATCGCGACGGGCATCGCGTCCGCGGAAGCTGCGATCGCGGTGGGCGTGTCCGTGCCGGTCGGGATGCGCTGGTTTCGCCACGCTGGCGGCATGACGCCGCTGAGTCTGACCGAACCGTCGGGCCGATACCTGTCCTTCGAAGAACGCGAGGAGATCGCACTCATGCGCGCGAAGGGCAAGGGCGTGCGCGAGATCGCGCGTGAGGTGGGCCGGGATCCGGGAACGATCTCCCGGGAGCTGCGGCGGAACGCGGCGACGAGGAGCGGGAAGTCGGAGTATCGGGCGTTGGTGGCGCAGTGGAAGGCGCAGGAGTCGGCGAAGTGACCGAAGGTCGCGAAGCTGGTCGTGAACGACGCGATGCGTGAGTACGTGCAGGACCGTCTCGCGGGGAAGGTGCGCCGGCCCGACGGCACCGCGGTCGAAGGGCCGACGCCGCCGCCCTGGAAGGGGTTGAACAAGCCGCATCGGGCGGACAGGCGCTGGTCGCTGGCATGGAGCCCGGAGCAGATCTCCCACCGGCTGAAGATCGACTTCCCCGATGATGAGTCCATGCGCATCAGCCCCGAGGCGATCTACCAGTCGCTGTTCATCGAGGGCCGCGGCGCGCTCAAGCGCGAGCTGGTGGCCTGCCTGCGCACCGGGCGAGCGCTGCGTCAGCCGCGGGAACGGTCGCGGAACAAGCCGCAGGGGCATGTCACCGCGGACGTCGTGCTCTCCGAGCGTCCCGCCGAGGCTGCCGACCGCGCGGTTCCCGGGCACTGGGAGGGCGACCTGATCATCGGCACCGGTCGCTCGGCGATCGGGACGCTCATCGAGCGTTCCAGCCGGTCCACGATGCTGGTGCAACTGCCCCGGCTGGAGGGCTGGGGCGAGCAGCCCGTGGTGAAGAACGGGCCCGCGCTCGGTGGTTACGGCGCTCTCGCGATGAACGCCGCACTGGCCGCGTCGCTCACCACGCTGCCCGTCCAGTTGCGCCAGACCCTCACCTGGGATCGTGGGAAGGAACTCTCCGGGCATGCGCAGCTCACCCTCGATACCGGCACGAGAGTGTTCTTCGCCGACCCGCACTCGCCCTGGCAGCGCCCGACGAACGAGAACACCAACGGGCTGTTGCGGCAGTACTTCCCGAAGGGCACCGACCTGTCGCGGTGGTCGGCCGAGGACCTCGAAGCGGTCGCTCTCGCGCTCAACAACCGGCCCCGGAAGATCCTCGGCTGGCGCACCCCGGCGGAGGTGTTCGCCGAGCAGCTATCCTCGCTTCAACAGCCCGGTGTCGCATCGACTGGTTGAACTCGCCCAGTTCAGGGCACGGAAGTTCGTGCACGCTCTGAACCGTCATCACCTCATCGGATCGATGAGGAAAGTCGGTGCCGCCGGGGACCACGCCGCGATGGAGTCGTTCTTCGCACTGCTCCAGAAGAACGTCCTGGACCGGAAGAGGTGGCGGACCAGAGAGGAGCGCCGCATCGCGATCATCACCTGGATCGAGCGCACTTACCATCGCCGTCGCCGGCAGGCCCGCCTGGGCCGATTGACCCCCATCGAGTACGAGACCATCATGAACCTGGTCGCCCTCGCGGCCTGACACCCCAACTGTCACCTGAACGTGCGGCAGTCCCCTGAGTGAACCGTTGAACTGCGCACGTGCGAGGCGTTGCGGTGGGACCTTCTGCCTGGTTATCGATGATCAGGCGCACAGCGTCATCCATGGGGCTTGGGGATCATGTTGCGGGCCGTGGGTTCCGCGTTGCCCAGGCGTTGAAGTACGCATACAGGACGGGGAACCGATCTGCACCCGTGCTGTTCGCGAAGGATTCGCGGTACGTCGGTCCATCGGGGTGGCGGGGGTTCTTCGGCAGGTCGAGATTCAGCGTTCCGGACTCGAAGATCGCTTTGTAGTAGGGCCAGCGGTCGGCGTCTCGAACTCCCATCATCCTCCGAACGTAATCGATGGGCCTATCACCCTTCCGCTCGAGGAAATTCACGTTCGCCCCATAAGCGATGAGCCTCTCCAGGAGCGGCCCGTCGACCATAGGATCATGTTCTGCCTCGAGGACGCCAAGAAGCGTCGAGCCGTACTCGGCTTCTGCCGACGGGTCTGCCCCATCGTCGAGAAGCCGGTTCATGATCCTCGCCCTCTCGACAGGATTCCGGTTGCCTGACGCTCGAAACAAGAGCTTCGTCTTGATCTGAGTCGTAGGATCGTACACCGACAGAAAATCGTCGAACGCCCCGTTCTTCACGGTGAATACTGGGCTCGGCATCGTGAGCTCCTGCGTCGGATCGGCGGTTGTAGACGCCGACAACAGTAGTCGGCGATTAGTTGTCGCAGCTTACCCACTGCATCGTACATGCGCGGTCTCGAACTTGAACATGGGCGTGAGGAACGGATTGGTGACAACTGATCGTTAGTGCCGGGAGGCGCTGGCGGGGAGGATGTCATCATGCCCGGTCCCTATCCCAGAGAGTTCCGTGAGGACGTCGTCGCGGTCGCTCGTCGCCGCGAGAGCGGCGTCAACATCAAACAGATCGCCACCGACTTCGGCATCAGCGAAGCCACCCTGCAGAACTGGCTCCGCCAAGCCGATGTCGAAGAAGGCAACCGTCCCGGTCAGACCGCGGCGGACGCAGCTGAGGCGCGGGAGCTGAAGAAGCGGATCCGCCTCCTCGAGCAGGAGAACGAGGTCCTCAGGCGGGCGGCGGCGTATCTGTCGCAGGCGAACCTGAAACTCGGTGGCTCCCCAAAATGACGTACCCGCTCGTATCTGAGCTCGCCGACGCGGGGATTCCCGTGACGGTGTCGTGCCGGGTCCTCAAGCTCGCCCGCCAGCCCTACTACCGGTGGAGAGGCGACCCTGTCCGGGATGCGGACGTGCTCCGCGCATATCGGATCAACGCGCTGCATGATGCGCACCACGAGGACCCGAGGTTCGGATACCGATACCTCGCCGACGAGGCCCGCCGAGCGGGGTGGCGGATGAGCCGGCGGACGGCGTGGAAGCTGTGCTCGCAGGCGGGGATTCTCTCGTCTGCGCAGCGCCGCCGACGAGGGAAGGGCAAGAAGGCTGGCCCGCCCGTGTTCGATGATCACGTGAAGCGCGTGTTCCGCGCTGACGCGCCGAACCGGGTGTGGCTGACCGACATCACCGAGCA
>NZ_WMEE01000095.1:0-281 GCF_009709595.1 Microbacterium sp. ZXX196 | reverse complement strand
TTGAAATGGGTTATCATAATGCACAATTCAATTTCAGACTTGATCAAACTCGTATCGGAGAAATATTCAATGGACAAACACCAAGTAGAAATGGTGGGGAATTAATGGTTACGAATCCACCTGAAGGATTCCCAGTACCTGAATTACCAGATATGCCAAATGAACATGCTTCTGGTTTATATGATTTGAATAGCTAAAAAGTAAATCTATTTAAAAAAACTCCCTTATTTAGGGAGTTTTTTTCTTAAACGTAACGGCCATAATCTGGCTTTGCTATACTT
>NZ_WMEE01000094.1:0-281 GCF_009709595.1 Microbacterium sp. ZXX196 | reverse complement strand
AGCAATTGATTTTAGATAAGAAAAATAGTAATGATTTACCTTTCACTGCTGAGGAGGATCTTGCGGTTATTTTATATACTTCTGGAACAACAGGAAGACCTAAAGGTGCAATGCTTTCACATAGAAATCTGTGTTCAAATGCAGAATCCATAGCAAAATTAACAGAATTTACATCAGAAGATCGGATATTAGCAGTTCTCCCAATGTTTCATATCTTTTGTATGGCTGTCTGTATCAATACACCTATATTATGTGGGGGTACGGTAGTCATCTCAGAAAAA
>NZ_WMEE01000093.1:0-281 GCF_009709595.1 Microbacterium sp. ZXX196 | reverse complement strand
AATACCAAATTGAACTAGAACTTGAATTGGCAGTGTACCTAATACTGCAAAAGTTCCTGCTAAAATTAAACCTGCGGATGTAATGACACTACCTGTTTGTATAACGCCATTTTTTACTGCATCCAGGTGATTTTGTGTCTTTCTGTTTTTCCATATTTCTGAAACCATAAAAATATTATAATCTTCACCTAAAGCAACTAAAAATACGAATGCATACAACGGTATCGCACCTTGAATAGCCGGCGCTCCCATACCGAAGTGAAGTAATATCCATCCTGCGC
>NZ_WMEE01000092.1:0-281 GCF_009709595.1 Microbacterium sp. ZXX196 | reverse complement strand
GTGGTAGAAGCATAATAAGAACAATGCTGTTGAAATAGATTCAACGACAAACTGTGTCAATGCTAAGTCGGGTGCTTTAAAGAATATAAACAATACAGACACAGCATATCCAACTGCACTTAACATAATGATGCTAAATAATCTTGATTTAGCGAAAAGAATTAAAAAGGCAGCACTTAATAATAAAATTACGATACAAACTTCGAAAATTCTAATCGGACTAACGTCTTTAAAATTAATGTTGAAAGGTACTGAGAATATAGTGACAAATGGTAATAAAA
>NZ_WMEE01000091.1:0-281 GCF_009709595.1 Microbacterium sp. ZXX196 | reverse complement strand
TCTTAATCATGTGGGCAGATATCGTTTCATAATCAAAAATATTGAAGATTTCATTGAGAAAATGACGAATAACATCATCTACTGTAATGATATAATTTGCATCGCCTTTACTTGGCAACACAATAAATCTATCCATCGTTTTAGAAATCTCTATAAGCGCATACTGGTCTGGTCGATTTAAGTTAGACATTTTAACGGATAAATATCCTGCACTATCCTTTAGTTCTGGTAAATCGATGTCTTCATTCAATACAATAACAACCAGAGCTGGGCTAATTTCT
>NZ_WMEE01000090.1:0-281 GCF_009709595.1 Microbacterium sp. ZXX196 | reverse complement strand
ACATACACTGCCCAGTAAAGGGTCCCACGATGCGCATACGAGTTCTTGGTCTTTCACTTGTGGTCATTTACCGACCACATTGTTCCCTTCGGGGCCGCTACCCAGGATCGATGCTTACGCGACTATTGAATTATCATCCGTACCCAACATGCACCCCGTAACTCCATACCCTACTCATAGGGAGCAACTCCCCACTTTCTGGCGGTTCATGTTGGATGTTCATATCCACCCATGAACTAGGATTTTCCTGATTGCCACATCCCGTGGACAATCGATCCTCC
>NZ_WMEE01000089.1:0-281 GCF_009709595.1 Microbacterium sp. ZXX196 | reverse complement strand
TTTAATCCATTCATTTGGATAAGGAATGTGGAATGACCAATCCAAGTTACAGTCGTCTTTTCAAAGTTGTTTTGTAGGAATTTACTTTGTTTAACAGGTGATTGTTCTACTAAAAAAGAAAAATCCTTTTTATTTTGTTTTCGCTCTTTTCGCCAACGTAGGAAGGAACGAATTGATTTTTTTGTGCTTACATTATCCATATTTTCATAACGTTTTGTCATGAACATCACCTCATTTAAAATCGTTGTAATTGTATTGTACCGAAATGTTGTTAAGGAATA
>NZ_WMEE01000088.1:0-282 GCF_009709595.1 Microbacterium sp. ZXX196 | reverse complement strand
CCGCCTACACGGACGCCACCAATGCCGACGTGTCCTATGAAAGCCCGTCCAATAAGGACCTGCGGATCACCGCAACGGTTCTGGCGGACGGCACCGAGGTGGTCCTGGACCAGCAGCAGGGCGAGGATATGCTGAACGCCAACGGGATCACCACCGCCATCAATATGAACGGTTTCAAGTCCTGGGGGAACAAGACGGCGGCCTATCCCTCCACCACGGATCCCAAAGATATGTGGTTTGCTGTGCGGCGTTTCTTCGACTGGGACGGAAACAATTTTATCC
>NZ_WMEE01000087.1:0-282 GCF_009709595.1 Microbacterium sp. ZXX196 | reverse complement strand
ACTTGTATTGTGATTTTAATGGGCGATTCACATCATCACTTTTGGAATGTCGTAAAAGAAGTGCAGCGCAAGTTAGTCCCCGCGCATATTTTTGCTGGTGTAGAACTGAAGGTTGATCAATGCTCGGCAGGATTTGGTACAGTTCTATTCTATGAAGATCAGCAGATCATTCAAAAATTACAAAAGAAAATTCCTTTTGATGCGGCAGAATTTCCAGTTTGGTCGGAGCAAGTTTCAGGTATGGCCCAATATGCTGTATGGACTTGTTTAGCAGATGCAGGT
>NZ_WMEE01000086.1:0-282 GCF_009709595.1 Microbacterium sp. ZXX196 | reverse complement strand
ACGCGCAGTGCGCACTCGACGTGCCGTCCTCGAAGCGGCGGCCCATGTCATCGGCACACGCGGGTACGAAGCGGCCACGATGGCGGAGATCATCCAGCGGGCCGGCGTGACGAAGGGCGCCCTGTACTTTCACTTCGCCTCCAAGGACGCCCTCGCCCGGGCCGTCATCTCGGAACAGACCGACCCGTTCATTCCGCAGGTCAGCGACTCCCGGCTACAGGACGCCATCGACTTCACCCACCAGGTGGCCGTGGCCCTGCGGGACGCTCCGCTGCTCCAGAC
>NZ_WMEE01000008.1:0-101334 GCF_009709595.1 Microbacterium sp. ZXX196 | reverse complement strand
GACGAGCACACTCGGGAGTGCATCGGCGGGCTCACCGAACGGTCGATTACCGCTGACCGGCTCACCGCCCACCTCGAGGACCTCGTCGCCGTGCGGGGCGCCCCGGCGGTGCTCAGGTCGGACAACGGGCCGGAGTTCATCAGCGAGGCGATGGCCGACTGGGCCGGCACCCGCACCGGCCTGTCCTACATCCCTCCGGGCTCGCCGTGGCGCAACGGGTACGTCGAGTCGTTCAACAGCCGGATCCGCGACGAGTGCCTGGGCATCAACAGCTTCTACTCGCTGCTACACGCGCAGGTCATCATCGGCGACTGGAAGGACGAGTACAACCACCACCGCCGGCACTCCTCGCTCGGCTACCTACCCCCAGCCGAGTACGCTCGACAGTGCAACCATCAAATGGAAACCGACGACTCACAGAACGTCCGGACCGAATGAAGGGGGCGGCTCACCGCCACTGCGGCGGGAGCTCCGCGAGTCCCACCCGCAAATGAACGGGCGTGTGCGATGTGTGCGTCCACGTCAGCGATAACGATGTCGAGTCGAGTACGTGCAACCGAGGGAATGCCTGCACCCTAGCGTTCCTGCCGAAATCGATCGTTTGCGGAACAGCGGCCTCATGCGCGGTGTGAGCCCGCCGAAACCCAGGACCGTCTCGAAACACGGTTTTGGGACAAAAGGGTTTTTCGGGCGGGGGTTTTGGGTGGGTACCTCAGAGGTCCGTTCGACGCCTACTCGGCTCGCTCGACCTGAAAATGGACTCGGGACAGTTCAGCGTCTGCGGGCATTGCCGGATAGTGGCTCCGCAGGCCTGCGGCATCTTCGGGATCGAGCTCGCTGAGCGTCGTCGCCTCGATCGCAGTGATTGATCCGTCGAGGTGGGCGAAATCGGGATGCCCCTCGAAGACGAAAGTGGCGGCGCCTACCTGGTGGGTCTCATCCCACCGGATCGTCGACGTCTTCTCGCCCGAAAACACCGCTTCGTAGTAGCGGCGATTGAAGCGCATCATGCGTCCGGTGGGCGCGTCCGGGAAGAAGTAGGTATCGGGCAGGAGCTTGCGTATAGGGCGCATCGCGGGGCCGTCCTCACCGGGAACCGCCACCAAAATGTCGGGGTGCTGATCGAGAAGCACCTGCCGGCAGCGCCCGCAGGGCGGTATCAGCCCGCGGCGCCGATCGCCGGCGGCAGCGATTGTGAGGAGCTGTGTCGCTCCCGCTGTAGCAGCCACGCCGAGGGCTACGAGCTCCGCACACGGTCCGCCGTTGAAGTGGTAGACGTTCACCGCCTTGTGCACCCGACCGTCGATATCCATGACGGCCGCGGCGACCGTGTGATTCGGGTTCTCACCGAGAGTCGTGGCGAGCGCCTCGGCTACGTCGATGACCTGCTGCTCAGCTTCGAGTGGTTGCACAAGGGGTCACCGTAGCAGCGAGACTGCCGATCGCCTTTTTGGAGGTTTCCACAACCGCCCGAAACTGATCGTTTCTGACTGATTCGGTTAGAGTCTCACGGCGAGCTGCCGCAGTGGCTCTCCGAAACTCATTCGGTGGTGGGGACTTTCAGCGGACCTCGGTGACTATCTCGTCGCAGACATCTGGGCCACGCCCGGGCGTCGCTACTCGTCGTCGGTGCATTCACGGTCGGCAGCCCGGTCGAAGTCGGGAACGGGCCGGTTCTGCGCGTCCTCGGGTGTCGTGGCGAGTCCGTTGCGTTCAATATCGTCGATCAGCCAGTCCATTTCTAGGATCTCTCGCCGCTGAGCTTCGCTGATCCCGACGGCGAGCTCGCAGACCCGGATGTCCTGAATCTGCGCTCGTTCAGATCTGGTGATCGCAAGGGAGTGGTGGGGAATCATGGCCCGCATGTATGCGGTGTCGTCGACGGTGATCTGGCTACGGTCGAGCGCGACGCCGCCTCCGAGCAGGAGGACGCTGACGATGACGACGGCGATGTTCGCTTTGGTGTTCTTGTACATGTTCAGCATCCAGGCGAGCATGACGAGGCCCATGGCGCCGCCCATGGTGAGGGCCATGAATACGCGGCTCTCGCTGAAGCGGATGTGTCCCCATTCCCACACTCCGGCGAACATCGTCCAGTACATCACGACCATGCCGGTAAGGATCATCGCCGCGAAACGCAGGTACATCTTCAGCGAGCCGTGCTTCTTGTCCTTTGCCTGTCGTTCGCTTCCTTCATGGGCGTCCTGTGACATGTGATTCACCTGTTCGTCTGGATTGGTTGCGCGTCGCGCGGTTGACGAGCGTCCGGTTCAGAGGGTTGCGAGGAGTGTGGCGCACGCGTCTTCGCATCGCCAGCAGGCCGCGGCACACACGGTGCAGTGTTCGTGCATGGTGTGCTTCTCGCACTCGTCGGCGCAGCTCGCGCACGCGGTGCGGCACGCTTCCAGGGCTGCCCGGGTGAGGTTGGAGTCGTAGCCGGTGTGTCGGGATAGGATGCGCGCGGTGGTGTCGCAGAGGTCGGCGCAGTCCAGGTTCGTGCGGATGCACTTCGTGAGCTCTGAGACCATCTCCTCGCTCAGGCACGCATCCGCGCATGCGGTGCACGATTGGCCGCATTCCATGCAGGCCTCGATACAGTCCACGAGCGCCTTCTGGTCGACCTGTCCGAGGTCCTTCGGATAGGTGCGGAGCATTTCTGCTGCGACAGTCATGATCGAATCCTCTCGTCGTCCTGGAGCTCTCAAACTACGATCGCGGTGTCGCCTGCGGCACCCCGTTGAATACCCCGGGAGGGCATGGTAGCCCCAACCGTGATGCGGCCTCAACGCTCAGGGCGCAGTGTCTCGTTGATCCGTTCCCGCAGGCGGGGGATCTCGCAGGATCAATGCCATGGCAGCCATGACGATGATCAGTGCGATGTCGTAGCTGGCGACTGTGTAGGTCCACCAGGCCGCATCGGTCGATTGCGTGTCGCTCAGCAGGTGCGCGAGTGCGAGGACCGGGCCCGTGGCCAGGAGCACGTACCCGAGGCGAACGAGGCGTCGATGCGTTCGCACAGGATCGAGCGGGTGGGTTCCGGCGCGGGTCATTGGAAGATCGCTCCGATCGTGAGGAAGCTGACGGTGGCGAGGAGGGCGACGGCGATCGTCGCGACGATGATGAAGAAGGTGGGGTTCCGCAATGGGTTCTTGGGTTCGTCCATGAGATGTCTTTGAGTGCGGGGCTTTGTCAGTATCCGCCTCCTATTGGGCGGGGCTGAGGACGGTCGTGCCGTCTGGGGTGATCCCGACGATGCCGCGGTCATCGACGAGGATGATGCGCTCGTCGATGGCGGTGAGGGCTTGGACGGCGCCGTGCAGTGATTCCAACTTCTGCCAGGCACCGTTCTCGTCTTGTGACCACAGGACGCCGTCCGTACCCACGCCGACAAGGCTGCCATCCGCGCGCGCCTCCAGGGCGTACAGGACAGGGGCCGCGTCGACGGGGGTGAAAGTGTTGCCGCCGTCGGTGCTGAGGAGGAGGCCTTGTTCGGCTGCGGCGTATACGCCGGATTCGGTGGCGGCGAGATCAGCGGCACCGAGGGGTGCCCGCTCTGTCCAGGTGCTTCCCTCGTCGGTGCTGGTGAGCAGGTTCACTTGACTGGAAGGGACGCCGTACAGGACGCCGTCGGGTCCTGCGGTCAGGACGTGGAAGTCGGTGGTCCCGTTGAGGGCGATCGGGGACCAGGAGTTCCCGTAGTCGTCGCTGCGGATGATGCCGAGGTTCGGGACTCCCAGTTCAGGCGGGGTGTCTTCCCCGGGGTGTCCGGACGCGAACAGCGTGTCTTTCCAGGCGGTGAACCCCATGGCGTCGAAATCGTGTCCGCCGATCGGGCCGGAGATCTTCCCGCCGGGGTCGAGGGTGAAGATGCCGTTGTGCGTGGCGATGAACAGGTCATCGCCACGTGGGTCTTCGGCGATGCCGTGGATGTGGTCGATGCGGGGTGCCGAGTCGGGGTCTTCGAGCGGTGTTGCGGTGCAGCCGGTGGCGATGACGGCGAGGGCGGTCACCGTGGCAGTGGCGAGAAGGAGTGAGCGTTTCATGAAGGCTTCCGATGGCGGCCGCGGGACGGCCTGACTTCGCGGCGCGCGCGGCAGGAGCGCACCGACATGTAATGGATGTCGAGGGCGTGGCAAAGGGGTGGCAGGTGAGGGCGGGCCGAACGTTTTCTCGGCCCGCCCGGGTCCTAGAGCTGTTCCAGCAGTTCCTGCATTGCGGCGATCTCTGCGGTCTGATCGTCGATCACCTGCTGTGCGAGGTCGAGGACGTCCGGGTTCTGCGCCTCGTCAAGGGCGGTCTGCGCCATGTCGACGGCACCTTCGTGGTGCACGATCATCTGTTCGAGGAACAGACGGCTGGCCTCGGCGGCATCTGCGTTCTCCAGCAGGGTTATGTCTTCTTCCGACATCATGCTGTCGTCACCGCCCATTGACCCATGGTCCATACCGCCCATGGAGTCAGGGGCGTAGTCCACGCCCCAGTCTTCGAGCCATCCAAGCATCTTGTCGATTTCGGGACCCTGCGCTGCTTTGATCTGTTCGGCGAGCTCGACCACGCGTGGGTCTGCCCCGTCCTTGGCGAGCAGGATGTCGGCCATCTCGATGGCCTGCTGGTGATGCGGGATCATCATCGTGACGAACATCTCATCCGCCTCAGTCGCCTGTGAGGTCGACGACGACTGCGACGGGGAGGTGGTCTCGCTGGACGGCGCGGTGCCGCTGTCCGCGCAGCCGCTGAGCGCCAGCGCGAGTGTCAGAATGCCGGTGCTGACAGCGAGGGCGATCTTCTTGTTCATGATTGTTCCTTCGATAAGTCGTATGAGGGTTCGCAAATAACGGCGCCAGGCGGCGCCACGAAACCGACCGCTCGGGTCGGCGGCGACTACTCAGGTGCGACTTATCGAAAGGAACGTGAGCGAGGGAGCCCGCGGAAAAACACCGGTCGCACCCCATCTCACCAGGCTCATCGCTCGGTGAAGGGGCAGGCCGCGACCGTGGATCAGCGTCGGAGGAAGCAGCAGCAGGAGGCCGGCGAGTAGCGCGAGCACGCAGGCCGTCAGCATGTCGTTGTGGCCCTGGTCGGGCCCGGTGCTTACGTGACAGGGCCCATCGCAGGCGGTGCCCACGCTGTCGGGGCTGCCCATCACGTCAGGGGCGTGCTCATCGCCGGCTGCGGATGTTGAGTGGGTGAGCCCGGGCGATCCGTGCCCGGCTGGTTCGGCGGTGAAGGTGTGCATGGCCAGCAGCCCGACGATGACCATGAGCGTGGCCGCGCCGAGCATCAACAGCGCGCGCAGCGACAGCTGCGGGCGTGCGCTGCGAAACGCGACATGCATGCGGGGACCCTCCACTCTGCTCAGGAGGCTAACACCGCAGACTATGCGCCTCTGATTCCCGGCTACGTGCCCGTCACCGCGTCCGGGCGCAGATCCAGTCGGCGCAGCAGCTGTGCATTGAGGGCGACCACGATGGTCGACAGAGACATCAGCAGCGCACCCACTGACATGGGCAACACGAACCCGATCGGGGCGAGCACGCCGGCCGCGAGGGGGACGGAGAGCAGGTTGTAGCCGGCGGCCCACCAGAGGTTCTGTTTCATCTTCCGGTAGCTGGCCCGCGACAGCTCGATCACCGACAGCACCGAACGGGGGTCGTCGCTGGCGAGGATGACGCCCGCGGACGCGATCGCGACATCCGTTCCCGCGCCGATGGCGATACCGACGTCGGCCTGCGCGAGCGCGGGGGCATCGTTGACACCGTCTCCAACCATCGCGACCTTGCGGCCTTCGCCCTGAAGCTCTTTCACCTTCGAGGCCTTGTCCTCCGGTCGGACCCCGGCGAAGTAGCGGTCGATGCTGAGTTCGCTCGCGACCGAGGCGGCAACCGCGTCGGCGTCACCGGTGATCATGACCACCTGCACGCCGCGCTCATGGAGGGCGTCGACGGCGTGACGCGACTCCGAGCGGATCTCATCCGCCAAGCGCAGCGCACCGGCGACCTGACCGTCGACGAGCACGTGAAGGATGATCGCCCCCTCATCGCGCCATTCGTCGGCGACCGGCAGCTCGGAGGCATGCTCCTGCTCGAGCATGTACGGGCCACCGACCTGCACGATGCGTCCATCGACACGTGCACGCACCCCAACCGCCGGGGAAGATTCGAAGTCGGACGAGGAAGGGACCGTGAGAGTCTTCTCCTTCGCCGCGTTCACGATCGCGCGAGCGAGCGGGTGCTCGGAGTCTGCTTCCGCGGCCGCCGCCCACGCCAGCAACTGATCAGGGTCGGTTCCGGAGACGGGGTCGATCGCGGTCACAGCGGGAGTGCCCTTGGTGAGCGTGCCGGTCTTGTCGAACAGGACGGTATCGACGGTGCGCATGCTCTCCAGCGCGAGACGATCCTTGATCAGAACGCCTCCACGCGCGGCCCTCTCGGTCGCGATCGACACGACGAGCGGAATCGCCAGGCCCAGAGCGTGCGGGCAGGCGATTACCAGCACGGTGATCGTGCGGATCACTGCGGCGTCGGGCAGGCCGACGACCGTCCAGACGATCGCGGTGATGGCGGCAGCGCCGAGTGCGAACCAGAACAGCCACCCTGCCGCCTTGTCTGCGAGTCGCTGCGCTCGTGAGGATGAGTTCTGCGCCTCGGTCACCAGTTTCTGGATCCCGGCGAGAGCAGTGTCTTCACCGATTGCGGTGATCTCGACCCGGACCCCGGAATCGGTGGCGACGGTGCCGGCGATGACTTGGTCGCCGTCGCTGCGACGTACCGGGCGCGATTCGCCGGTGATCATCGACTCGTCCATGCTGGCCGAGCCCTGCACGATCCTCCCGTCCGCGGGCACCCGCCCACCCGGGCGCACCACCACGACATCACCCACCTGCAGATCAGACGGGGCGACCGTCACGGTCGTATCTCCCTCGATCTTCTCCGCCTCGTCGGGCAGCAACGCAGCCAGCGAGTCCAGTGCCGAGGTCGTCTGTGCGAGCGAACGCATTTCTATCCAGTGACCGAGCAGCATGATCACGATTAGCAGCGCCAGCTCCCACCAGAAGTCCAGCTCGTGATGCAGCAGCCCGAGGCTCGCGCCCCAGGATGCGAGGAACGCCACAGTGATCGCCAGGGCGATCAGCAGCATCATGCCGGGCTTACGGGCACGCAGCTCACTCACCGCGCCGGTGAGGAACGGGGCACCACCCCACACGTACATGACCGTCCCGAGAACCGGGGATACCCACCCGATCCACGCGGCCTCCGGCAGCGGGTACCCGAGCAGCATCGAGAACATCATCGAGAACCCGACAACAGGGACCGCGAGGATCAGCATGATCCAGAACAATCGCCGGAACTGGCCCACGTGATCGCCGTGGCCGGCGTGGCGGGCGTGGCCCTCGTGACCGCTGTGACCGGCGTGTTCTTGAGGAGCGCCGTGATCGTGGCTCATCGCCGCGTGGTCATGCTGCGCTGTCGGCGCACCGCCGTGATTCTCGTGTCCAGTGTGATGGGTGTGTTCGTCGTGCTGGCTCATCGGTAACCCTTGCTCGGATGCGCCCGGGGATGACCCGGGTGCGGACGGATAGTGGGTCAGGCGTGACCGGTCGCGAGGCTGTAGCCGGCCTCTTCGACCGCAGCCCTCACGGCAGCGGGATCGACAGGGGATGCGCTGTGGATCGTCACTCGGGACGGGCCGCCAGTGTTCAGGTCGACGGTGACGGACGCGACACCGTCCAGGGCGCTCAGTTCCTCACTGACGCTCGACACACAGTGTGAGCACGTCATCCCGGTGACCAGGACATCCTCCGAGACCGGGGTCGTGACAGGAGTGGATGCTTCGGTGTTCGATGGAGCGGCGCAGCACGCGCAACCAGCGTTCGCGTCCTTCAGTCCGAGTTCGATGCGGTCAGTCATGGTGAGTTCCTCCCAAGTAGTTCGACGAGTGGTTATGAACGGACCAGGCGAGCGATGGCATCGTTTGCTTCGCGGACCTTCTCCGCGGCAACCTCGCCACCCTCAGCGCTTGCCTGGGCGACGCAATGACTCAGATGGTCGCTGAGAAGCGACAACGCCACAGTTTCAAGCGCCTTCGTGGCCGCAGCGACCTGCGTCAGGATGTCGATGCAGTACTTGTCCTCATCGACCATCCGAGAGATACCCCGCATCTGACCCTCAACCCGACTCAATCGCTTACGCAGATCCGCCTTGTTGTCGGTGTAACCGTTCATGCTCACAAGATACCCCCTAGGGGTATCCAACTCAACGGGTGCCGGTCTATTCCCGAAAGGCAGCCTTGATGCCCGGGTCGTCTTTGGCGCCGCCGGCCAGGCGTCGACGATGCCGGAAGTGATGCCCGCCCAGGTGAGCGTCTCGAACCGGTGGAAGCCGTTTGAGGATGCATGAAGACGGCGGTAAACTGTACATCGCACAATGTATAGTCATCGTATGCTGACTATTTCAGATCGACTTGACGTGATGAACCGGCTCGGGCGGGCGATGGCTGACCCTACTCGTTCGCGCATCCTGCTGACCCTTCTTGACGGACCGAGCTACCCGGCGGTGTTGTCTCGGGAGCTGGGGCTGTCTCGTTCCAACGTCTCGAATCACCTGACGTGTTTGCGCGGGTGCGGGATCGTGGTGGCTGAGCCCGAGGGGCGGCAGACTCGCTACGAGGTCGCAGACCCACACCTTGCCCGCGCCTTGACGGCGCTGGTTGACGTGACGCTCGCGGTCGATGAGAGTGTGCCGTGCATGGACCCGGACTGTGGGGTCGAAGGATGCGTGGCGGGGGAGTTGCGGGCGTGAGCTCGGTCACGGGTTCGCACGTCGAGCATGTCGACCTCGACGACGATGATGACGATGACCGGCCGTGGTACCGGAGCCCGGGCGTTCTGATCCCGATTTTCTCCGGCGTGGTGTTCGGCGCCGGCCTGGTGTGCGAGTGGACCGGCGCAGAGGCCGCGGGCCTGGTGCTGTTCTGGGTGGCTCTGTTGTTGGGTGCGTCGACTTTCGTTCCGGGTGCGCTGCGCAAGCTGTTCGCGAAGCGAAAGCTCGGGATCGGACTGTTGATGACGATCAGCGCTACCGGTGCAGTCATCCTCGGCTACGTCGAGGAAGCCGCCGCGTTGGCGTTCCTGTACTCCATCGCGGAAGCGCTGGAGGACAGGGCCATGGACCGTGCACGCGCGGGCTTGCGGGCGTTGTTGAAGCTCGTACCCGAAACCGCACTCGTCAAGAGAGGCGACGCGACGTCCGAAGTGGAGGCGAAGGATCTGCGCGTGGGAGACGTGCTCGTGGTGCGCCCGGGTGAACGGGTAGCCACAGACGGCATTGTGCGGACTGGGCGGAGCAGCCTGGATACCTCAGCGATCACGGGCGAGTCGATCCCGGTCGACGTCGATCCCGGCAACGAAGTCTCTGCCGGGTCGATCAACACCACAGGCGTTCTCGAAATCGAGGCGACCGCTGCTGGCACCGACAACTCGCTGACGACGATCGTCGAGCTGGTCGAGCAGGCGCAAGCTGAGAAGGGCGACCGGGCGCGACTGGCTGACCGGATCGCCCGTCCTCTCGTTCCCGGAGTGATGATCCTCGCGGTTCTGGTCGGTGTGCTCGGTTCGCTCCTGACTGGCGATCCCGAGCTGTGGATCACCCGCGCCTTGGTCGTGCTGGTCGCCGCGTCCCCGTGCGCCCTGGCGATCGCTGTTCCGCTCACCGTCGTAGCCGCGATCGGTGCAGCATCGAAGTTTGGTGTGGTGGTGAAGTCCGGGGCCGCGTTCGAGAGGTTTGGTGGGATCCGCCATCTCGCTGTCGACAAGACCGGCACCCTGACCCGCAATGAGCCCACCGTGGCCCGCGTCGTCACCGTCGCGGGGACGACCGAGGACGATGTGCTCGCGTGGGCGGCGAGCTTGGAGGGTCACAGTACGCACCCCCTGGCTGCTGCGATCACCACCGCCGTTTCCGAGGCCCGAACCGCGGAGGCCGTCAGTGAGACTGCCGGACACGGCATCTCTGGCACGCTCGACGGTGCCCGTATCGCGGTGGGTAGCCCGCGCTGGCTGGACGCCGGTTCGCTGGACGGCGAGGTGCAGGCAATGGAATCCGAGGGGATGACTGTGGTTATCGTGCACCGCAACGACCAGCCTGTTGGCGCGGTAGGAGTGCGTGATGAGCTGCGCCCTGAAGTTTCCGATGTCATCGCAACCCTCACCCGACGTGGAATCGCGGTGACAATGCTCACCGGCGACAACGCTCGCACCGCCGCAGCTCTGGCCGCACAGGCCGGGATCAGCGATGTGCGCGCCGAGCTACGCCCCGAGGATAAAGCTGCCGCTGTCGCAGCACTGTCGAAGTCGCAACCCACGGCCATGATCGGGGACGGCATCAACGACGCCCCCGCGCTGGCTTCCGCGGACTTGGGAATCGCGATGGGAGCGAAGGGCGCGGATGCCGCGATCGAGTCGGCCGATGTTGCGTTCACTGGACATGACCTGCGCCTTATCCCGCAGGCACTGGAACACGCACGCCGTGGCCGCAACATCATCAATCAGAACGTTGTGCTGTCCATCGCGATCATCGCGGTGCTGTTGCCCTTGGCGATTACCGGATACCTAGGTCTGGCAGCCGTCGTCCTTGTTCACGAGGTCGCAGAGGTTGTCGTTATCCTCAACGGGCTCCGAGCGGCGCGACGGAGAAAGGCATGACCCGGCCCGATGACGGAATCACTCTCGGCAGAGCCACTCGTGGGGACGCGACGAGTTCGCCCGACCGAGCGTCCGCGCGAAGCCGATTGCTGCGGTTCCTACTCGCAGTAGGTGTCGCAGCGGTCGCCGTCTGGGTCGACCAAGGCACGAAGGCACTCGCCCTTGCACGGCTCAGCGAGGCCGACCGAGTCCCCATCCTCGGAGACTGGCTCGGGCTGCAGCTCGCGTTCAACCCTGGCACCGTGATGTCTCTCGGCGCCGACGCGACCTGGCTCCTGACCGTCTTGGCCGCTGCCGCATCCATCGCGCTGCTCATCGCCGCGACGCGCGCCCGAACGGCTGGGTGGGCGATCGCGATCGGACTCCTGTGGGGAGGCGCGGTTGGCAACCTGCTGGACCGCTTGCTCGCTCCGCCCGGATTCGGTCGCGGTCACGTCACCGACTTCCTGGCCTACGGCAACCTCTTCATCGGCAACCTTGCCGACGTCATCCTCGGCGTCGGCGTGGGACTTGGCTTGTTGCTCTATCTCCGGAAAGCGAACACATGATTCTCTCTGTCCTCCAAGCGATCGGTCTGTTCCTAGCCACGAACATCGACGACATCATCGTGTTGTCCCTATTCTTCGCCCGCGGCGCGGGGCAACGCGGCACGACAACTCGAATCCTGGCGGGTCAGTACCTGGGATTCGTCGGCATTCTCGGCGCTGCCGTACTCGTTTCCCTCGGCGCCGGAGCCTTCCTTCCGCCCGAGGTCATTCCATACTTCGGCCTCATCCCGCTGGCGTTAGGACTATGGGCAGCTTGGCAAGCATGGCGCCGCCGGCACGACGATGATGACGATGAGGCGAAGATCGAAGGCAAGAAGGTTGCTGTCTGGGCCGTAGCTGGGGTCACCTTCGCTAACGGCGGTGACAACATCGGCGTCTACGTCCCCGTTTTCCTCAACGTCGGACCCGCGGCGGTGGTCGCATACTGCGTCGTGTTCCTCGCGCTCGTTGCTGTGCTCGTCATCGTGGCCAAGTTCATCGCCACGCGACGTCCGGTCGCCGAGATCTTGGAACGTTGGGAACACGTCCTGTTCCCTTTCGTCCTCATCGGGCTCGGTGTATTCATCCTGATCAGCGGAGGAGCATTCGGGCTCTGAGACCGCGCAACGCCGTCAAACAGGCTGACTGCCCCCTGCCGTAAACGATCGTTTTCGGCGGCCATGTCGACGTCGACGGCCGAGCACACGACACGCCGAGGGGTGATCCGCCGAAACCCCCTGCCGAAACCGAATCGCGCCGGAACGTCGGCAGTACCGTTTTCGGCATGGCACATGAAGTCGGCTACGCCCGAGTCTCCAAGCGCGAACAGAACCCCGACGCGCAGGAGGCTGAGCTACGCGCGGCAGGCTGCGAACGAGTGTTCGTCGACCACGGCGAGTCCAGCCGGGTCGCGGACCGCCCGCAGTGGCGTGCCTGCCTCGACTACCGCCGGCCGGGGGACACCTTGAAAGTGCGCCGCCTCGATCGGCTCGCGGGCAGCGAGCGCATCCTGATCGAGACGTTGCAGGACCTCGACGCGCGACAGGTGAACATCGTGAGTCTGACGGAGCCGATGATCGACACCACGACGCCGATGGGTCGCGCCCTTTTCGGCATCGTCGCCGTGTTCGCGCAGCTTCGCGTTGACACGATCCGCGAGAACACGACACGCGGGCTTGAGTACGCCCGTAGCCAAGGCCGCGTCGGTGGCCGGCCAAGTGTCATGACTCCCGAGCGGATCGCGACAGCTGAACGGATGCGGGCTGAGCGCCAGAGCTGGGAGAGTATCGCCCGCGTGCTCGGGATTGGTGCCACCAGCGTGCGCCGTGCGCTCAACCCCTAGGGCGTGTCTCCTAATTCGCGAGGTCGCCTCGCGGGATGATTCTTGAGTGAGTCGGGATGCGGTGCTGTCGGATGCCCAGTGGGAGCGGATCCGTCCGTTGCTGCCCTCGTCGGTGGGCCGGCGGGGACGCCCGTTCCGAGACGATCGTCGGGTGGTCGAGGGGATCATCTGGCGGTATCGGGTGGGAACGCCGTGGCGTGACGTGCCGCGCTCGTTCGGTCCCTGGCAGACACTGTGGAAGCGGCACCGCCGCTACTCCGGCGACGAGACGTGGGACCGGATCCACGCGGAGTTGCTCGCTGACGCCGACGCGATCGGCGGTGTGGATTGGGCGGTGCGCGTGGACTCCACGATCGACCGCGCGCATCAGCATGCGACGAACCTTCCGCGGGACACAGGGGGCTCTGTCGAATTCCAGGAATCTGCGCGAGGAGCCGGCTGATCACGCCATAGGTCGGTCGCGGGGCGGGTTGAGCACGAAGATCCATCAGCTCGTCGACGGGCGTGGGCTGCCGCTGGTGATCATGGTCGGTCCTGGACAAGCGGGCGACTCCCCGATGTTTCCCGTCCTGATGAACCATTTCCGTGTCGGGCGGCGGGGTCCGGGTCGGCCTCGCTCTCGTCCCGACCGGGTGCGCGGCGACAAAGCGTACTCATCTCGCGCGATACGGCATCACCTGCGCTCCCGAGGCATCGTCGCGGTCATCCCCGAGCCCGCCGATCAGCAGGGTCATCGCAGACGTCGTGGTGCCCGTGGTGGCCGCCCCGTCGGCTACGACCACGACGACGAGGGACGCAACGTCGTCGAGCGCGGGTTCAACGACACTAAGCAGTGGCGCGGACTCGCCACCCGATACGACAAGCTCGCGCTCACCTATCGGGGCGGTGTCGTCCTCCGCGCGATCACGCTCTGGCTCAAGGCCACCACGTGACGATCATCACGACTCATCGGCGACGACCTCTGCTTTGAATCCGGCGGAGTTCTCCAGCCAGCCGGCGTAGTGATCCAGGCCTCCTGCGTGTGGATACCGTTCCTGATACAACGGCTGCCAGCCGTGATGCTCCGCCCGAGCCATGATCGCGTCGACACGGGAGGGCGTGCCCGCCCTGAATGCGAGATGGTTCACGCCTGGCGCCCTCCGATCGTGCGTCACCGCGGACAGGTTCGGGGAGGTTGTGAGCGTCAGATAAGCGCCGCCAGCGGCCCACGACTCCCCCCTCGGCCCACTCGCCCTCGCGCTCGAAGCCGAGCTCGCGAAGCAGCCAGCCCCATTCAGCTCGAGCCTCCGCAAGATCCGCGATCCACACCTCGACATGATGAAACCCCGCCACGCCCTACAGTCTCTCAACACCGCCAACAGCGCTTTGGGAGACACGTCCTAGCTGCTACGCCCCGAGCTCGCGCGGACCACGAGCGTGGGCTGCATCGTGACGGTGCGGTGCTCGTGCTCCTCGGGGGCGAGGATCTCTTCGATGAGGAGCGCCGCGGCCGACAGGCCCATGTCGAGACCCGGCTGGGCGACCGACGTGATCGGCACGGCGGTGTCGTGTGCGAAGTGGTTGTTGTCGTGCCCGATCACCGCGATGTCCTCGGGCACGCGGATCCCGGCGACGAGGAGCGAGTGGATGGCGCCCGCGGCGAGGGCGTCGGACGCCGCGACGAGCCCGTCGGGGCGGCGCCGCGGGGGTCGCGCCGCGATCTCGTCGCCGAGCGCGGTCCCGCCGCGCACCGTGATGCGCTCGGTCTCGACGACCTCGAGCTCGAGTCCGGCCTCGTCCGCGGCGCGGCGCGCGCCCCGCAGGCGGTCCGCGATCGCGCGGAGCGAGAACGGCCCGCCCGAGAACATCAGGCGGGTTCGGCCGCGCTCGATGAGGTGGCGCGCGGCGATGTAGCCGCCGTGCTCGTCGTCGCTCACGACGCCGCACGAGCTGTCGTCCCCCGGCCAGTTGACGAGGACGAGGGGCGTGCCGCGCTCGCGCACCGCCGCCGCGTCGTCGAGCGGTCCGTCGAGGGGGGCGAGGATCATCCCGGCCAGCTGCGACTCCTCGAACAGCGCCAGATGTGCGCTCTGCTTGGCGTGATCGACGTCGCTGTTGGCGAGGATGAGCCGCTTGCCCTGCTCGTCGAGGCCCGACTCGATGCCGCGCGTGATGTCGAGGAAGAACGAGTTGCCCAGGTCGACGACGACGAACCCCACGGTGTCGGAGCGCCCCGCCGCGAGTCGCCGCGCCGCGTCGTTGCGGACGAAACCGAGCGACGCGATGGCCCGCTCGACGCGCTCGCGCGTGCCCGCCGCGACGACCTCGGGGTTGTTCAGGACGTTCGACACGGTGCCGAGCGAGACGCCCGCGGAGGACGCGACGTCCTTCATGGACGGGCGGGTGCGGGTGCCGGGAATGCGCTTCATGATCCTCACATTCTGCGCCGCATCGTCGCGGCCTTGCGCTTGAAGCGTTTCAAGCCTACTCTTTGAAGCGCTTCAAACCCACGCGGACGTGGATTGCCGCGAATCGAGGAGGATTCATGAAGGTCACCCGAAAGATGCTCACCCGGGGCGCAATGATCACGGTCGCGGGCGCCTCGGCGCTCGCGCTCACCGCGTGCGGCGGGGGCGGCGGGCAGTCGAGCGCCGACGCGCTCTCCGTGCTCGTCAACGTCGAGAACACCGAGGTCCCCGCCGTTCTCGACACGCTGGCGGCGGGCGCGTGCTCGGCCGAGGCCGAGGCCATGCCCGTCGAGGTCGACACGACGCCGCAGACGAACCTCGACCAGCAGCTCCAGCTCCTCGCGGGCCAGGGCGCCCTGCCCGTGCTCTTCTCCGCCGGAAACGCCCCGTCGCTGACGGCCGAGCTCGCGGACGCGGGCAACGTCGCCGACTTCGAGGAGGTCCTCGGCGACCTCGGCATCGCGGACCAGATCGAGCCCGCGGCCGTCTCGACGATCGAGAACCTCTACGGCGGCTTCCGCGCGCTGCCCTTCGAGTACAACGTCGAGGGCATCTGGTACAACACGGCGATCTTCGCCGAGAACGGTATCGACGAGCCGCAGACGTTCGACGACCTCGTTGCCGCGGCCGAGACGCTGTCGGCCGCGGGCGTGCAGCCCTTCTCCGCGAGCGGCGAGCAGGGCTGGCCCATCACGCGCCTCATCTCGAGCTACCTCTTCCGCGACCTCGGACCCGACGCGCTGCAGAAGGTCGCCGACGGCGAGGCCGCGCTGACGGATCCGGAGTACGTCGCGGCCGCGCAGGCGATCGCCGACCTGGGTGCCGAGGGCTGGTTCGGCCAGGGCGTCGGATCCATCGACATGGCCACGAGCGAGAACCAGTTCCTCAATGGGTCCGCCGCCATGTTCTACATGGGCAGCTGGTTCCTCTCCGGGCTCAACGACCCCGAGATGAACCAGATCGGCGTGGAGAACGTCGGCTTCATGCCGTTCCCCGGCGTGGAGGGCGGCGCGGGCGACCGCTCGCAGCTCGCCGCGAACGTCGGCCTGCCGCTGACGATGAACGCGAATCTCGTGAACGACGACACGACGCCGTGGCTCGAGTGCATCGTCGAGAACTACGGCGCCACGGCGCTCGAGCAGGAGAACCGCGTGTCGGGCTTCGCGCTCAACGAGGAGGTCGCCGACGTTCCCGAGCTGACCGCCATGGTGCAGGAGCAGGTCGCGAACACGGAGACCACCGTGCTGTGGTTCGAGGCGCTCTTCTCGGCCGAGGCGACCACCACGAGCCAGCGCAACGCGGCCCCGCTCCTGACGGGCAGCATCACGCCCGAGGAGTTCATGGAGATGGTCCAGGCCGACCTCTGATTCGCCGCGGGCGGCGGCGCGGATCCGCGCGCCGCCGCCCACCTTCAGGAGACACCCCTATGAAGAACGTTCTCGGAGACAAGCGCGCCGCGTTCACGCTGCTCGCGCCCGCGCTCATCATCTACTCCGTCGTCATGCTGCTCCCGGTCGTGTGGTCGCTCGGGTACACGCTGTTCGAGGGCAACGCGATCAGCGGCTTCTCGTTCGTCGGGCTGGACAACTTCGTCCGCCTGTTCGGCGACGCGGAGGCGCACCAGGCGCTGTGGTTCACGCTGAAGTACGCCGTGGTCGTCACGGTCGGCCAGGTCGTCGTCGGCTACCTGCTCTCGCTGCTCTACGTGTTCGGCCTCAAGCGCGCCTCCGGGCTCGTGCGCACGCTCGTGTTCTTCCCGATCGTCATGCCGACGGTCGCGGTCGCGCTGCTGTTCCAGCAGCTGTTCTCGATCGCGCCGACGGAGGGCGTCGTGAACTCGTTGCTCTCGGGCCTCGGTGGCGTCCCCGTCGACTGGTTCGGCGACGGCGGGAGCGCGTTCGTCGTGATCGCCATCATGGACATCTGGCGCTCGATGGGCTTCTACGGCGTGCTTCTGTACGCGGGGCTCGTTGACATCCCCGAGGATGTGCTCGAGTCGGCCCGCATCGACGGGGCGAGCGGCTGGAAGCTCGTGCGGCATATCGTCTTGCCGCTGTCGCTCCCGGTGCTCGTCTCCTCCATCATCTTCTCCATCAATGGCACGTTGAAGGTGTTCGACAGCATCATGGCGCTGACCTCGGGCGGGCCGGGCACCTCCACGAGCCCCCTCACGATCTCCGTCTTCGACCACGCGTTCACCTACGGCGAGTACGGCTACGGATCCACGCTCGCGATGCTGCTGACGATCATCAGCCTCATCGTGACCGTGTTCATCTTCCGCAGCTCCCGCCGCGATCTGACGAAGGACAGCGCACGATGAGTACGACCGATTCCACCCGCGTGGTCTCCACGCGCGGACCGCGAGCCGATCGGATCCGCATGCCCCGCCGGCGGCGCGCGCGCGTGCAGCTGCGCCGGCTTCCGCTGTGGATCGCGATCGCCGCGCTCCTCGTCATCGTCGGGTACCCGCTGGTGTGGCTGTTTCTCGGCTCGTTTAAGACACAGCGCGAGTTCCTCGAGGAGCCGACGTGGGCGCTGCCGCAGCAGTGGAGCTTCGAGAACTACACGACGGCGTGGCAGACGGCCGACCTCGGCACGGCCCTGTTCAACAGCGCGATCACGGTGCTGCCCGCCCTGTTCTGCATGCTGTTGTTCGGCACGGCGGCGGCGTTCGCCCTCGAGGTGCTCGTGTGGAAGGGCCGCGGCGCGGTCCTCATGATCTTCCTCGCGGGGATCATGGTGCCCGCCCAGATGATCCTCCTGCCCCTGTTTAGCGCGTACTTCCAGATCGGCATCACGGGCTCGCTGTGGCCGCTGTTCCTGACGTATACCGCGACGGGAATGCCCCTGACCGTCTTCCTCATGGCGACCTACTTCCGCGCGATTCCGCGCGAGGTCTTCGAGGCGGCGACGCTCGACGGCGCGACGATCTATCGGCAGTTCTTCTCCATCGCGTTGCCGATGATGAAGAACGGCCTGTTCACCGTCGGCCTGGTGCAGTTCTTCTTCTTCTGGAACGACTTGCTCATCGCGTTGACCTTCGCGAACTCGGGCACCCTGCGCACGCTGCAGGTCGCGCTGCTGAACTTCAACGGCAACTTCGGCACGACGCAGTACGGCCCGCTCTTCGCCGCCGTCAGCATCAACGTGTTCGCGCTCCTCATCATCTACCTCGTGCTCAACCAGAGCATCCAGAAGGGGCTCACGGCCGGGGCGGTCAAGGGATGAGCGCGCGCGAGGAGCGCGAGCCCGTCGGCGTCTCCGCCCCGCGGTTCGAACAGGTGGATCACGCGCTGGGGATTGGCTCCGCGGCGCCGCGCCTCAGCTGGCGCACCCAGGCGCCCGCGGGCTGGCGGCAGGCCGCGTGGCAGGCCGAGGCGCGCCGGGCCTCCGGGACCGAGGAGGCGCAGGGAACCGGCGCCGATCAGGTGCTCGTGTCCTGGCCGTTCGCCCCGCTGGCCTCGCGCGAGCGCGCCGAGGTGCGCCTGCGCGTGCGCGCCGACGACGGCGCCTGGTCGCAGTGGGGAGCGTGGGCGCCGGTCGAGGCCGGCCTGCTGTCCGAGCGCGACTGGGCGGCGCGCCCCGTGGGCGCCGGATGGGACGAGGCACCGGACACCGAGCGTCGCCCGGCCCTCGTTCGGCGCGCGTTCGCGCTGACCTCAGCGCCCGTCTCCGCGCGTCTGTACGTCACGGCGCACGGGCTCGCGGAGGTCGAGATCAACGGGGGCCGCGTGGGCGATCACGAGCTCCTGCCGGGGTGGACGTCGTACCGCGACCGCCTCGTGTACTGGACCTTCGACGTCACGGAGCACCTGCGCGCGGGCGAGAACCGCATCGGCGCGTGGCTCGGCGACGGCTGGTACCGCGGGCGCCTCGGCTTCAACGGCGGCCACCGCGACCTGTACGGCACCGACCAGTCGCTTATCGCGCAGCTCGAGGTGACCCTGGCTAACGGATCCGTCGTGACGGTCGCGACCGACGAGGACTGGGAGGCGGCGCCGAGCCCCGTCATGGTGTCCGGCCTCTACGACGGCGAGGTCTACGACGCTCGCGCCGAGCGCGCGGGCTGGTCGTCGCCGGGCGGATCTGCCGACGGGTGGTCCCCCGTCGCGGTGCATCGCCGCGACCCGGCAACGCTCGTCGCGCCGACCCTGCCGCCCGTGCGCGCGACCGAGGAGCTCGCGCCGGTGGCCATCGACGCGACGGGCGACGGCGGGTTCCTGCTCGACTTCGGGCAGAACCTCGTGGGACGGCTGCGCGTGCGCGTGGACGGCGCCGCGGGGCACGAGGTCGTGCTGCGCCACGCGGAGGTCCTCGAGCAGGGCGCCCTCGGGATCCGCCCTTTGCGCCTCGCCGCCGCACGCGACGTGCTGACGCTTGACGGCCGCGGCCCGCGGTCCTGGGAGCCGCGATTTACGTTCCACGGGTTCCGCTACGCGACGATCCACGGGGTCGACGAGATCCGCCCCGGTGACGTGGTCGCACGCGTGCTGCACTCCGACATGCGCCGGACCGGGACCTTCCGCTCGTCGAACGAGGAGCTGAACCGGCTCCACGAGAACGTCGTGTGGGGCATGCGCGGGAACTTCGTGAGCATCCCGACCGACTGCCCGCAGCGCGACGAGCGCCTGGGATGGACGGGGGACATCCAGGTCTTCGCCCCCACCGCCTCTTTCCTGTACGACTGCGCCGGCTTCCTCGAGAGCTGGCTGCAGGACGTCGCTCTCGAGCAGCTCGACGACGGCACGGTGCCGTGGTTCGTGCCGTCCATCCCGGGCGGTCCGACCTGGAACCCGATCCGGACGGGCGCCGTCTGGGGCGACGTCGCCGTGCTGACGCCGCTCGCGCTGCACGAGCGCTTCGGTGACGAGGGCGTGGTCGCCGCGCAGTACGACAGCGGCCGCGCGTGGGTGGAGCGGATGATCCGCGAAGCTGGCGAGGAGCGCCTGTGGCGCTCGGGTCACCAGCTGGGCGACTGGCTGGATCCGGCCGCGCCGCCGGAGGACCCGGCCGACGCGCGCACCGACCGCTATCTCGTCGCGCAAGCGTACTTTGCGTTCACGACGCGGCGGATGGCGGAGATGGCCCGCCTCGTCGGTCGCACGGCGGACGCCGAGCGGTACGCGCGCATCGCGGGCGAGGCGCGCGACGCATTCCGCGCCGCGTATGTCACCCCGGCGGGGCTCCTCACGAGCGACGCCCAGACGGCCTACGCCCTCGCGATCCGCTTCGACTTGCTGTCGGCGGCCGAGCGCGTCAGCGCGGGAGACCGCCTCGCCGCGCTTGTGCGCGAGGCCGGGGGCCGCATCGCCTCGGGCTTCGCCGGCACGCCGGTCATCACGGACGCCCTGACGGACACGGGGCACCTGGACGAGGCGTATCTGCTGCTCCTGGCGACCGAGTGCCCGTCGTGGCTTTACACCGTGCGCCAGGGCGGGACGACGATCTGGGAGCGCTGGGACTCCATGCTCGCGGACGGCACGATCAACCCCGGCGAGATGACGAGCTTCAACCACTACGCGCTCGGGTCCGTCGCGGACTGGATGCATCGCGCCATCGGCGGGCTCGCGCCGGCGGCGCCCGGGTATCGCCGCGTGGTGTGGCAGCCCCGTCCCGGCGGCGGCCTCGACAGCGCGGAGGTCGGATTCGACTCGCCGTACGGCGAGATCCGCGGATCCTGGGCCCGCGAGGGCGAGCGGATCCGCTATCGCCTCGCGGTGCCGACGGGCGTCGACGCGGAGATCCGCCTCCCCGGCGCGGACGCCCCGATCGCGCTCGAGCCCGGGGCGACGTTCGAGGTCGTGGCGTAGCACCCTGAGCGCGGCGCCCCTCCTCCCGACCGGGAGGGGCGCCGGGCATCCGTTTGGCGAATCCCAGAAAACTGTCGTACAGTCGTCCGCTGGCGCCTGAATCGTTTCACACGTGGTGAGGCGAGATCGGAGGCAAAGCCGCCGGCGCCGCACGCAGTTTTCAAGGAAGAGACGGACGCATGGCACGCATTGGTGCGAAGAACACGACGGGATGGAAGGCGACCATCGCCGTCGCGATGTCGAATTACATCGAGGCCGGGTCGATCATCGCGATCGCGACGAGCCTCGGATTCTGGCAGGCCGAATTTGGATTCTCCGACGGGTTCGCCGGTCTCCTCGCCGCGCTCAGCGCCAACGCCTTCGGCGCCGCGATCGGCGCCATCATCGGCGGCCCGCTGTGCGACCGCCTCGGGCGCAAGTTCATCTACACCTACGACCTCATGGTCTACATGGTGGGTGTCTTGATCGCCGCGTTCGCCGTGAACAGCGGCATGCTGATGGCGGCGTTCGTCATCACGGGTATTGCGGTGGGCGCGGGCGTTCCGGCCTCGTGGACCTACATCGCCGAGGAGGCGCCGAGCGAGAAGCGCGCCGCCCACGTCGGCACGGCGCAGCTGGCCTGGTCGGTGGGCCCGGCGATCGGCTTCTTCCTCGCGGCGCTGCTCGAGCCGCTCGGCCTGTTCGGCTCGCGCATCATCTTCGTGCACCTCTTCGTCGTCGCGTTCATCACGTGGTGGGTCCGCCAGGGGCTCTCGGAGTCCAAGCGCTGGACCGAGACGAACAACGTGCGCACGCAGAACCCGAGCGCGAAGGTGCTCGGCGGATCCGGCTTCCGCGGCCTGTTCAGCCGCAAGAAGAACATCACGGCGCTGATCTTCCTCGTCGGTGTGTACGGGTTCTGGAACACCGTCGCCGGCCAGGCGGGCATCTTCATGCCGCGCGTGTACGACGCCGCCGGGTTCACGGACTCGCAGCAGCAGTTCTTCCTGCAGTCCTTCCTGTGGCTGTGCACGGTCATCGGGACGTACTTCGGGTTCATGGCGCTCGCCGACCGGATGTCGCGCCGTCTGCTGTACTTCATCGGCGCCGTCATGGGCATCGCCGGCTGGGTCGTGCTCGTGTACGTGCCCGCCTCCACGGGGACGATGTTCGCGTTCGCGATCCTCTGGGGCCTCGCCTCGGGCATCGGCGCGCAGGCGTTCTATGGTCTCTGGACCGCGGAGCTGTTCTCGACCGGATACCGCGCGTCCGCGCAGGGCTTCCTGTTCTTCACGGCCCGCATCATGGTCGGCATCCTCAGCTACGGCTTCCCCGTGTGGCTGACGACGATGGGCCTGCACGGCCTCGGCGCGATCCTCATCGCGATCCTCTCCGTGTCCCTCCTCGTCGGCACGATCTGGGCGCCGAAGACCCAGGGCAAGACCCTCGAGGAGATCGAGGAGGAGCGCTACGGCTCCGAGAAGGAGACCGCGCGCGTGTGAGCGCGTCCCCGCACGCGACGAAGCCCGCCGCCCCGAGGGGTGGCGGGCTTCGTCGTATGCGGGTCAGGCGATCGCGAGGCGCACGTCGTTGCCCCACGGATCCGAGAACGTCACCGTCCGGCCGTCGTCGCGCGGGTCGACGCCCGCGTACCGCATGCGCTCGACGGCCGCGCCCAGGTCGTCCGAGCTCGGCAGGGCGATGTCGACGGATCCGAGCCCCAGCGTCTGCTGGCGCCGGCCCGCGCCGCGGCTCGACCAGACGTTCATGGCCATGTGGTGGTGGTATCCGCCGGCGCTGACGAAGAGCGCGCCGGGCACCTCGGCCGTCGTGGCGAAGCCGAGCCGGCGCACGTAGAACTCGCGCGCTTCGTCCACGCTGCCGACGCTGAGGTGCACGTGCCCGACGCGGGCGTCCCCGACCCGCGGATCCGCGAGCGTCTCGGGCGTGAGGTGGTCGCGCAGGAAGGCGTTCGGGTCGAGGCCCTCCGTGCCCATGACGACGCGCCCGTGCGCCCAGCTCCACGCCGTGCGCGCGCGGTCCCGGTACAGCTCGACGCCGTTGCCCTCGGGGTCCGTGAAGTAGAACGCCTTGCTCACGAGGTGGTCGGCGCTGCCCGTGAAGGTCCCCGGCGCCGCGCGCGCCACCGAGGCCACCGCGGCGGCCAGGGCGGCGTCCGAGTCGAACAGGATCGCCGTGTGAAACAGGCCGGCCTCGCGCGGGGACGCGTGCCGCAGCTCGGGCGCGTGCTCGAGGATCACGGTCGGCACGGATCCGCGCCCCAGCACCGCGGCGGCGCCCTCGTGCCGCAACAGCTCGAGGGGCACGGCCCGCGTGTAGTAGCCGATCATGGCGTCGAGGTCGGCCACGCGCAGCGTGACCGGGCCCATGGTCGTATCCGCGGCGAGCAGGTCGGCCGCGGCGGGCTCAGCCGACGAGCGCGAATCCGCCATCCCAGCCCACCTTCTCCCCGGCCGCGAGGGTGAGCTGCAGGAAGCCGATCGCCTCGAGCTCGCGCGCCCGCGACAGCGCGCCGGCGTCGACCGCCCGCACGCCCCCCGCCGCGATGGCGGTGACGAGCGCCTCCTTGGCGGCCGCGTCGTCCCCGGCGACGAGCACGGTGGTCGGCTCGCCGCCGACGGTGCCGGACGCGAGCGTCGCGGCGAACGTGGTGTTGAACGCCTTGAGAACGCGGGAATCGGGCAGGAGCGCCTGGAGCTCGGCCGCTGCCGAGCTGTCGGCGGGGACGACGAGCGCGTCGAAGGTCGCGAAGTCGAGCGGGTTGGTGATGTCGACGACCGTCTTGCCCGCCAGGTCGGCGCGGTACTCCGCGGCGATGGCGGCGAGCGCCGGGTATGGGACGGCGAGCACCACGATGTCGCCGGCGACGTCCTGTCGCGGGTCGTCGTGGGCGATCGTCTGGATCTCCGCGCCCCCGCGCGAGAGCACGCCCGCGATCGCCTGGGACATGGATCCGGTTCCGAAGATGGTGACGGTCATGAGGGGTCCTTTCGAGAGGTTGTGGGAACAACTATCTACCGGAACACGGTTGATGCGACAACTATTCCCGTAGGGTGAGGGCATGTCGAGGTCGAGGTCGTTCACGGACGAGGAGCAGGCGACGTGGGCGCCGCTCGCGGCGGTCATGGAGCTGCTGCCGGCCCGGATAGACCAGCAGCTCGCCCGGGACGACGCGCTCACCCACTTTGACTACCTCGTCATGGCGGTCCTCACGCGGGCGCCCGGGCACACCGTGCGCATGAGCGAGCTGGCGTCGGCGACGAACGCGACGCTGCCCCGGCTCTCGCACGTCGTCACGCGCCTCGAGAAGCGCGGCTACGCGCGGCGCGAGCGCGCCGCGGACGATGCCAGGGCGATCGACGTCGTGCTCACGCCCGACGGGCGGCGCAAGGCGATCTCCGCGACGCCCGCGCACGTCGAGAACGTGCGAGACGCGGTGCTCGACGCGCTGGATGCCGACCAACGCGCGCAGCTGCGCGAGATCGCCTACGCGATCCTCGACCGCCTGGACCCCGAGGGCCGCTTCGCCGTCACGCGGACGGATCCGTTCGGCCGCGGCTGAGCCGCGCGCGCCGCGTCGGCGTCCCGCGCGGGGGACTACGACGGGTCAGTGCCCGATTCGGGTCGCGCCCCCGTCGACGCGCGCACGACGAGCTCCGGGTCGAACTCGATCGTCTCGGTCGCGTGGGTCGGATCCGCCGCGAGGGCGTCGAGCAGCGCGAGGGCGGTGGACCCGATGAGGTGCGCGGGCTGCCGGATCGAGGTCAGCGGCACGACGGCGGACTGCGCGAAGGCGATGTCGTCGTACCCGATGAGGGCGACGTCCTCGGGGATCCGCACGGATCCGAGCATCACGAGCGCCTGCATGACGCCGAGGGCGACGAGGTCGTTCACGGCGAAGACGGCGTCGGGGCGGGGCGCGCGCGCCCCAAGCGCCGCGCCGGCCTCGCGGCCCGCGAGCACCGTGAGCTGCTCGGTCGGCACGTGCTCGACCCGGCCCCCCGGGGTCTCCGCCGCGGCGCGCTCGGCGCCCGCGAGGCGGTCGGCGACCTGCCGAAGCGAGCGCTGCCCACCGACGAACGCGATGCGGCGGCGGCCCTGATCGAGAAGGTGCCGGGCGGCGATGTAGCCGCCGTGCTCGTCGTCGACGGCGACGGAGGAGAAGGGGGATCCGGGGGCGGAGCGGTCGACGAGCACGACGGGGATCCCGTGCGCGCGCAGGCGCTCGGCCGTCTCGAGCCGCTCGGAGCTCGGCGAGAGGAGGACGCCCCGGACGCGCTGCTCCTCGAACAGGCCGAGGTACGCGTCCTCGCGGTCGGGCCGCTCGTCGCTGTTGCCGAGGAGGACGGAGAGCCCGCGCTCGGCGGCGGCGTCCTCCGCGCCGCGCGCGAGGTCGCTGAAGAACGGGTTGCCGGCGTCGAGCACGACGAGGCCGACGGTGTCGGAGCGGCCGGCGCGCAGCTGCCGCGCCGCGTCGTTGCGCACGTAGCCGAGCGCGTCGATCGCCGCGCGCACGCGGTCGACCGTGTGCGCCGCGACCGACTCGGGGCGGTTGAGCACGTTCGACACGGTGCCCACCGAGACGCCCGCCTGGTTCGCGACGTCGCGAATGCTGACCGCCATCCGACCTCCTGGACTATCTCCAGGATCCTAGCCGCCCGCCGCCTGCCCGCCGCGGCCCACCCGCCCGTGCCCCCGAACACGACGCAGTCAATTTTCGGCCTCGCGCCCCGGGATCCGCATGTTCTTCGTGTCGACCCCGCGAATTGACTGCGTTGTGTGGGTCGGGTCGGGCGGGGGCGACGCGAGTGCCGCGAGCCGGGCTTGCGGCCGCCGCAAATCCGGACCATAATGAAACGATTCATAAACCCGGAGGTGCCTCGATGGCGAGCGAACCCGATGCCGCGCCCGTGCGCGTGGCGTTCCGACTGCGCGTGAAGCCCGACATGCTCGACGAATACATGCGCCGGCACGACCCCGTCTGGCCCGAGATGCTCGAGGAGATCGCCGCGTCGGGCCGCCGCAACTACTCGATCTTCCACGCTGGCGGCGGCGAGCTCGTCGGCTTCTACGAGACGGACGACGACGCCGCGTCCCAGGCCTACCTCGCCGCGAGCGAGGTCGCCGCGCGCTGGGAGGCAGAGATGGCCCCCTTCTTCATCGCGCAGGAGGGCCGCGCCGACCAGAACGCCCAGACCTTCCCCGAGGTGTTCCACCTCGAATCCCAGCTCCGCGCCGCGCGCGCCCGCGACTAACGACCCACGCGGGGCGTCCGACGATGGCCGCCCGCGCATCCGACACACGCACACAGAGAAAGGCGGGGCCGACATGACGACCCTCTCCCAGGACATCCTCGACCAGCTCGAGAAGCAGGCCATCGAGCTCCCCTCGTGGGCGTTCGGCAACTCCGGCACGCGCTTCAAGGTGTTCCAGACCGCCGGCACCCCGCGGGATCCGTTCGAGAAGATCTCCGACGCCGCCCAGGTCCACAAGCTCACGGGCCTCGCGCCGACCGTCGCGCTCCACATCCCGTGGGACATGAGCGACTTCGACGACCTCCGCAAGCACGCGGAGGACGAGGGCGTCGCGCTCGGCACGATCAACTCGAACACGTTCCAGGACGACGACTACAAGTTCGGCGCCCTCACGCACGAGGACGCGCGGATCCGCACCAAGGCGATCGACCACCACCTCGCGTGCATCGACGTGATGGACAAGACCGGCTCGCGCGACCTGAAGATCTGGCTCGCCGAGGGGTCGAACTACCCGGGCCAGGCCGACATGCGTGGCCGCCAGGACCGCCTCCACGACTCGCTCGAGAAGATCTACGCGCGCCTCGGCGACGACCAGCGCCTCGTGCTCGAGTACAAGTTCTTCGAGCCGGCGTTCTACCACACCGACGTTCCGGACTGGGGCACGTCCTACGCCCAGGTCTCGGCCCTCGGCGACAAGGCGCTGGTGTGCCTCGACACGGGCCACCACGCGCCCGGCACGAACATCGAGTTCATCGTCATGCAGCTGCTGCGCCTCGGCAAGCTCGGCTCGTTTGACTTCAACAGCCGCTTCTACGCGGACGACGACCTCATCGTCGGATCCGCGGATCCGTTCCAGCTGTTCCGCATCGTCTTCGAGGTCGTGCGCGGCGGGGGGCTGAACAACCCCGACGTGCAGTTCATGCTCGACCAGTGCCATAACGTCGAGAACAAGATCCTCGGCCAGATGCGCTCCGTCCTGAACGTTCAGGAGATGACGGCCCGCGCGCTCCTCGTCGACACCGACGCGCTGCGCGCGGCGCAGGTCGCCGGCGACCCCCTCGCCGCGCACCAGGTCTTCATGGACGCGTTCTACACCGACGTGCGCCCTGCGCTCGCCGAGTGGCGCGCCGGGCGCGGCCTTCCCGAGGATCCGATGGCGGCGTACCTCGCGTCGGGCTACCAGGAGAAGATCGAGGCCGACCGCGTCGGCGGCACCCAGGCCGGCTGGGGCGCGTGATGGATCCCCGGGACACGACGATCGAGGGGCCGCACGGCCCGCTCGGTGTGCGCGTGTACCCGGCGGAGCACCCGACCGGATCCGCGCTCGTCTGGGCGCACGGCGGCGGGTTCGCCGCCGGATCCGTGGACATGCCCGAGGGGGACGCCGTCGCGCGCGCGTTCGCGGCGCGCGACGTCCCCACCGTCTCGGTCGACTACCGGCTCGCCCCCGTCGTGGCCGGTTCCCGGTGGGGCGACGAGGACCGGGCGGGGGTGCGCTACCCCGTCGCGAGCGAGGCGGCCGGCGCCGACATCTCCTACCGCGTCGAGCCGGGTACCCGCCACGGCCACCTCAACCGCCCCGACGAGCCCGGATTCGCACCGACGATCGACACGTTCGTCCGGCGCCTGACCACACTTTGACCCCCTGTTCTTCGCCCGCGAAGCTACGAGAGAGACACTCATGACGAACCCCACCGTCGAAGACCTGATCACCCGGTCGAACCGCCTCGGTTCCGACCCCCAGAACACGAACTACGCCGGCGGCAACACGTCGGCGAAGGGCACCGAGATCGACCCCGTGACGGGCGAGCCCGTCGAGCTGCTGTGGGTCAAGGGATCCGGCGGCGACCTCGGCACGCTCACGGAGAAGGGCCTCGCCACCCTCCGCCTCGACCGCATGCGCGCGCTCGTGAACGTCTATCCCGGCATCGACCGCGAAGACGAGATGGTCGCCGCCTTCGACTACTGCCTGCACGGCAAGGGCGGCGCGGCGCCGTCGATCGACACGGCCATGCACGGGCTCGTCGACGCGGCGCACGTGGACCACCTCCACCCCGACAGCGGCATCGCGATCGCGACCGCCGTCGACGGCGAGGAGCTGACGCAGAAGATCTTCGGCGACAAGGTCGTGTGGGTGCCGTGGCGCCGCCCCGGCTTCCAGCTCGGCCTCGACATCGCCGAGATCAAGAAGGCCAACCCGCAGGCGATCGGCACGATCCTCGGCGGGCACGGCATCACGGCCTGGGGCGACACGAGCGAGGAGAGCGAGCAGAACTCGCTCTGGATCATTTCCACCGCCGCGGCGTACATCGCCGAGCACGGCAAGGCGGAGCCGTTCGGATCCGTTCGCGCCGGCTACGAGGCCCTCCCCGAGGCCGAGCGCCGCGCCAAGGCGGCCGCGCTCGCCGCGACGATCCGCGGCCTCGCCTCGACCGACGCGCCCATGGTCGGCCACTTCACCGACGCCGAGGTCGTCACGGACTTCCTCGCCTCCGAGAAGGCCCCCGCGCTCGCCGAGCTCGGCACGAGCTGCCCGGACCACTTCCTCCGCACCAAGGTCAAGCCGCTCATCCTCGACCTGCCGGCCGACGCGTCCGTCGAGGACTCGATCGCCCGCCTGAAGGAGCTGCACGAGGCGTACCGCGCCGACTACGCGGCGTACTACGACCGCCACGCGGACGAGGACAGCCCCGCGATGCGCGGAGCGGATCCGCTCATCGTCCTCGTGCCGGGCGTCGGCATGTTCAGCTACGGCAAGAACAAGCAGACCGCCCGCGTCGCCGGCGAGTTCTACGTCAACGCGATCAACGTCATGCGCGGCGCCGAGGCGCTGTCGACCTATGCGCCGATTGCCGAGTCGGAGAAGTTCCGCATCGAGTACTGGGCCCTCGAGGAGGCCAAGCTCCAGCGGATGCCCGCGCCGAAGACGCACCAGGGCCGCATCGCGTTCGTCACGGGTGCCGCCAGCGGCATCGGCAAGGCCATCGCGAAGCGCCTCGCCTCCGAGGGCGCGTGCGTCGTGATCGCCGACCTCGACCTCGCCAAGGCGCAGGCGGCCGCCGCCGAGATCGGCGGCCCCGACGTCGCCGTGGGCGTCGCCGCGAACGTCGCCGACGAGCAGGCCGTGAAGGCCTCGATCGACGCCGCGCTCCTCGCGTTCGGCGGCATCGACCTCGTCGTCAACAACGCGGGCCTGTCGCTGTCGAAGCCGCTGCTCGAGACGACCGAGAAGGACTGGGACCTCCAGCACGACGTGATGGCGAAGGGCTCGTTCCTCGTGTCGAAGGCGGCCGCGACGCCGCTGATCCAGCAGGGCATGGGCGGCGACATCATCTACATCTCGTCCAAGAACTCGGTGTTCGCGGGCCCCAACAACATCGCGTACTCGGCGACGAAGGCCGACCAGGCGCACCAGGTGCGCCTCCTCGCGGTCGAGCTCGGCGAGCACGGCGTGCGCGTCAACGGCATCAACCCCGACGGCGTGGTGCGCGGATCCGGGATCTTCGCGGGCGGCTGGGGCGCGCAGCGCGCGGCGACCTACGGCGTGAACGAGGAGGACCTCGGCCAGTTCTACGCCAACCGCACGATCCTCAAGCGCGAGGTCGTCCCGGAGAACGTCGCCGACGCCGTGTACGTGCTGACGGGCCCCGAGCTCACCCGCACGACCGGGCTCCACATCCCCGTCGACTCGGGCGTCGCGCAGGCCTTCGTCCGCTGACCCCGCCCGACACAACGCAGTCAATTTTTCGCCCGGTGCGCCGCGTTCCCCGGAACGTCGCCGCCCGGGACGGAAATTGACTGCATTGTGCTCCACGAGAACCCCATGAGTGACGTATCCCGGATCCGCCCCGCGGAGCCCGGCGCCGGCGCAGGAGGCGGCAACACAATGCAGTCAATTTTTCCAGGATCCGCGCGACACGCCGCGTATCGAGCCGCCCGCCTCCAGATTGACTGCGTTGTGGTGAAGCCGGAGGTCGCGCGATGAACGCCGTCGCCGCCGTTGACCTCGGCGCCACGAGCGGGCGCGTGATCGTCGGGCGCTTCGCCGACGGCTCGCTCGACATGACCACGGTCGGGCGCTTCCCAAACGCGCCCGTCACGACGCCGAGCGGCCTGCACTGGGACCTCATCGCCCTGTACCGCGGGGCGCTCGACGGGCTGGCCGCGGCCTTCCGCGACGAGCCCGGCATCGCCTCGATCGGCGTCGACTCATGGGCCGTGGACTACGCGCTCATGCGCGGCGACCGCATGCTCGGCACGCCCTTCCACTACCGCGACGAGCGCACCGCGCGCGGCGTCGAGGCCGTGCACGCCGATGTGCCCTTCGCCGAGCTCTACCGCCGCAACGGCCTCCAGTTCCTCCCGTTCAACACGCTGTACCAGCTCGCGTGCGAGCGCGAGGAGGGCATGCTCGACCTCGCCGACGCGATGCTCCTCGTGCCCGACCTGTTCGGCTGGATGCTCACGGGCGAGCGCGTCGCCGAGCGCACCAACGCGTCGACGACCGGGCTGCTCGACGTCCGGACGAAGAACTGGGACACCGACCTCGCGACCCGGCTCGGGGTCCCGGAACGGATCCTCCCGCGCCTCGTGGATCCGGGCGAGCGCGTCGGCGACCTCCTGCCGCACGTCGCGCGGGAGCTCGGCGGATCCGCCCCGGTCGTCGCGGTCGGATCCCACGACACCGCCTCCGCGGTGCTCGCGGTGCCCATGCGGGCGGATCGCGCGGCGTACATCTCGTGTGGCACGTGGGGCCTCGTGGGCGTCGAGACCGAGACGCCCGTCCTCACCGACGCGGCGCGGGAGGCGAACTTCACGAACGAGGGCGGCGTCGACGGCCGCACGCGCTTCCTCCACAACGTGATGGGCCTGTGGCTGCTAAGCGAGACGATTCGCGAGTGGGAGCGCGAGCCGGGCGCCGAGAAGGTCAACCTGCCCGCCCTCCTCGCCCAGGCCGCCGAGGTGCGCACCCCCGTCGGGATCTTCGACGCCAACGACCCGGTCTTCATGCCCCCGGGCGACATGCCCGGCCGCATCGCGACCTGGCTGCGCGAGCACGACCAGCCGGTGCCGGCCACGCGCGCGGAGTTCGCCCGGTCCATCGTGGAGAGCCTCGCGGAGGCGTTTGCGGGCGCCGTGCGCACCGCCTCGGAGCTGTCGGGGATCCCCGTCGAGACGATCCACATCGTCGGGGGCGGATCCCTCAACACCCTCCTTTGCCAGCTCACGGCGGATCGCGCCGGCGTGCCGGTCGAGGCGGGCCCCGTGGAGGCGACGGCGATCGGCAACCTGCTCATCCAGGGCCGCACGGCCGGGTTCGTCTCGGGCGACCTCGAGGCTCTGCGCGCCGTCGTGGCCGAGGCCTTCCCCCCGACGCGATACGCCCCGCGGGCGTAGGTCCAAAAGCGACGAACCGCCGGACGGGGGAATGCCCGCCGGTGGTTCGTCGTTTCCCCACCCCGCGCGGGTCGCTGGCGGGCCGCGCGCGCGATGCTCTAACGTCGCGAGAAATCCCCCGCACACCCCCGAGCGAAAGCGATTCCGCGTGACGAACGACGCCCGCGACTCCAGCGTGCACCCGCCGACCGGCATCATCCCGACCGCGACGGGTATGATCCCGATCCCGACGGGGTCGATGCTCGTGCCGGACAGGGTCCGCTCGGCGGGCGGCGAGACGGCGCACGTCCACAAGGGCGATCAGCTCTCGAGCGCGCGGCGTTTCGCGTACGTCCTGCTCCTCGGCGCGCTCACGGCGCTCGGACCCTTCACGGTCGACCTCTACCTGCCGGCGTTCCCGCTCCTCGAGGACGACTTCCAGACGACGAGCGCCGCGGTGCAGCTCACCCTCACGGGCACGATGGTCGGCTTCGCGCTCGGCCAGCTCATCGTCGGTCCCCTGAGCGACAAGGTGGGCCGGCGCACGCCGCTCCTCATCGCGACGAGCCTGCACCTCGTCGCGAGCCTCGGCGCGGCGCTCGCGCCGTCGCTCGAGCTGCTCGGCGCCGCGCGCGTCCTCATGGGCATCGGCGCGGCCGGCGGCGGCGTCGTCGCGATGGCGATGGTGCGCGACCTGTTCGGCGGGCGCCGGCTCGTCATCATGCTTTCTCGGCTCGCCCTCGTCACGGGCGTGGCGCCCGTGATCGCGCCGCTGATCGGATCCGCCCTGCTTGAGGTCATGCCGTGGCGCGGCATCTTCGTCGTGCTGTTTGGCTACGGGCTCGCGATCCTCCTGTGCGCCCTGTTCGCCCTGCCCGAGACGCGGCCCGCGAGCGACCGGGCGACGGCCGACACCGTCTCGATCCGCCACCGCTACCGCGTCGTCTTCTCCGACCGCGTCTACGTGGGCGTGCTGGTCATCGGCGCCATGACCTTCTCGGGCCTGTTCTCCTACCTGTCGTCCTCGTCGTTCCTGTTCCAGGAGACGTTCGGGCTGACGACCATGCAGTACGGGCTCGTGTTCGCGGCCAACTCGGCGGGGCTCATCCTCGGCAACCAGATCGCGGCCCGGCTGGCGGCCCGGTTCGGCCCGCAGTGGGTGCTCGCTTTCTCGACGGGGGCCCTCGTGGTCACGTCGGCCGCGATCCCGATCACCTCCGCGCTCGTGCCGGGCCCCTGGGGCGTGATCGTGCCGCTGTTCCTGTTCATGACCTCGTGCGGGTTCACGTTCCCCTGCGCGCAGGTGCTCGCGCTCGACCGGCACCCGGACGCGGCCGGGACGGCGGCGTCGGTCCTCGGCGCGGCGAACAATGGCGTCGCGGGGATCATCTCGCCGCTCGTCGGCCTCGTCTCGGCGGCCAGCGGCATCACCCCGGTCTCCATGGCGTCGATCATGATCGCCTGCGCGCTCGTCGGCGCTGCGGCGCTGTGGTTCATCGTGCGCCCGCGGACGCTCGGGGGCCTCTCGGCCTGAGCGGATCCGCCCGTCAGGCGCGCGCGCCGGGGGCCGGATCCGCGGGGCCCGGATCGATCGTCGGCATCGCGACGGTGATGGGGCGCGTCTCGTCGATCGTCAGGCGGAAGCGGGCCCGCTCGGCCCGGTGCAGGCGTCCCGACCAGATCAGCCAGACCGCGCCGATCGCGGCGGCGACAAGCCCCGCGGCCCCGCCCACGACGATCGCCGAGCGCGGCCCCCAGGCGTCGGCGATCGCGCCGACGAGCGGCGCGCCGATCGGGGTGGAGCCCATGATGACCGCGAGGTACAGGGCGAGCACGCGGCCGCGCAGGGCCGGATCCGTCGTGGTCTGGACGAACCCGTTCGCGGTCGTGAGCATCGTCACGGTGCAGAACCCGATCGCCACGCACACGAGGGCGTAGCCGAGGTAGGCGGGCATCGCGGCCGAGACGATCGAGACCACGCCGAAGCCGCCCGAGGCGAGCATCACGACCCGCAGGCGCGCGCGGTCCCGCCGTGCCGCGAGCAGGGCACCCGCGAGGGATCCGATCGCCAGCGCCGAGCTGAGGAGCCCGTAGCCGTCCGCGTCGCGGCCGAACTCGACCGCCATCGTGGAGGCGAAGATGGGGAAGTTCATGCCAAACGCGCCCATGAGGAATGCCATCGTGAAGGTCACGACGAGGTCGGGGCGTCCCCACACGTAGCGCGCGCCGTCGGCGAGGCGCCCGGATCCGCGCCGCGGCCGGACCCGCGGTTCGAGCTCGCCCGTCCGCATGGCGGCGAGGGCCGCGAGCATCGCCGCGAAGGTCGCCGCGTTGACGATAAACACCCAGCCGCTGCCGACGACGATCAGCAGCACACTCCCGACCGCCGGGCCGATGAGGCGGGCCATGTTGAACGAGGCCGAGTTCAGGGCCACGGCGTTCGAGGTGTGCGCGCGGCCGACGATGTCGCTGACGAACGCTTGCCGGGCGGGCGCGTCGAACGCGTTCGCGACGCCGAACAGGGTCGCGAGGACGAGCATGAGCGGCAGCGTGAGGACGTCCGTGAGGAGCAGGACGCCGATCGCGACCGACAGGATCCCCAGGGAACCCTGCGTGAGGAACAGGAGCGTGCGGCGATCGAATCGGTCGGCCACCCACCCCGTGACGCCGACGAGCACGAGCGGCGGGCCGAACTGGCACGCCATCGTGATGCCGACCGCCGTCGCGTCGTGGTCGGTGAGCTCGGTCAGGACGACCCAGTCCTGCGCCGTCGACTGCATCCACGCGCCGACGTTCGAGATGAGGGCGCCGAGGAACCACACGCGGTAGTTGAACACCCCGAGGGAGCGGAACATCGTCGTCATCGGTGCACCTCGCGCAGGATGATCTCGGCCGCCCGGTGCAGGGTGTCGCGCTCGCCTTGCGGGAGGTCGACGAGGATCCGCGCGAGCCACGTGTCGCGGCGGCGCACGGTGTCCTCGACCACGCCGGTCCCGGCCTCCGTGATGGCGATCTGCACCTTGCGGCGGTCGCCCGCGTCCGCGGAGCGGGCGACGTAGCCGAGCTCCTCGAGGCCGTTGACGGTGCGGTTCATGGAGGGCGCCGTGATGCCGTCGCGCTCGGCGAGCGCCGTGAGGGTGTGCGGGCCGTGCAGGTGCAGCGCCACGAGCACGGCGAACTGCCCGTCGCTCATCGTGGACACGGAGCGCTGCTGGCGGATCCGCCGCGCCAGGCGCAGCGTCGCGGCGCGCAGGTCGGAGGCCTCGCGGGAGAGGGGGTCGTCGTTTGTCATACGAATAGTTAGTTTAGGCCATTAGTTCTGCTAAGGATCCGGTCGCCCGCGCGGCGGGGCGGATCCCGCGCGTCCCGGCGGGTGGGATGATCGGCGCATGGCCTCCTTCGTCGACCGACTCGGAACCCGGATTCACTACGACGTGCGGCGCCCGGACGGCCCGCCCCGCGGCGTCGTCCACGTGCTCCACGGCGTCGGCGAGCACGCGGGGCGCTACGGCGCGCTCCTCGACGCGCTCGCCGCGGCGGGGTGGGCGGCGTACGCCGACGACCACCGCGGGCACGGCCGCACGGGCATGGAGCAGCACGGCCGGGCCGAGCGCCTCGCGCACCTCGGCGCCGGCGGCCACCGCGCCGCCGAAGACGCCGCCTGGCGCATGTCGCAGATCGCGCGCGACGAGAACCCCGGCGTCCCGTTCGTCATCCTCGGGCACTCGTGGGGGTCGTTCCTCGCGCAGATCCTCGTGAACGACCACCCCGGCGCATACGACGGGATCGTGCTCGTCGGATCCGCCCTCCGCTGGCCCGGATCCCTCAACGCCGCGCCGCTCAACGCGCGCTGGGCCGGGCCCGGCGCGAAGGGCAACGAGTGGATCTCGGAGGATCCGGCCGTGCAGGACGAGGCGCTCGCGGATCCGCTCATGACCCAGACGCCCCTCGCGAGGGCCTTCGGTCCACTGAACACCTTGCGCCTCGTCGGGCGCCCCCGGCGAGGCCTCCCCGACACTCCGACGCTGCTGCTCGTCGGCCGCGACGACGCCGTGGGCGGGCCGCGGTCCGTGCACCGGCTCGCGGAGGCGTATCGCCGGCGCTCGGGGTTCACCGACGTGACGACCCACGTCTACGAGGGGCGGCACGAGATCCTCAACGGGTTCGTCCAGGAGCGCGTGCGCGCCGACATCCTCGGGTGGCTTGACGCCCGCTTCCCCCGTTCCTGAGAGCGGCGGCCGCGTACGCTTAAGGCATGCACGGCGAATATAAGGTCCCCGGCGGCAAGCTCGTCGTCGTCGATCTCGAGGTGACGGACGGCCGGATCAGCGAGTTCGCGCTCGCGGGGGACTTCTTCCTCGAGCCGGACGACGCGCTCGGCGACATCAACGCCGCCGTCCTCGGCATGCCCGACACCGCCGAGGTTCCGGCGATCGCCTCGGCGATCCGGCGCGCGCTACCGGAGGGCGCGCAGCTGATCGGCTTCACCCCCGAGGCCGTCGGGACGGCCACCCGCCGCGCGCTCGTGACCGCATCGACGTGGTCCGACTTCGCGTGGGAGATCGTCGACGACCCGGCCGTCTCGCCGCTCATGAACCTCGCCCTCGACGAGGTGCTCACCTCCCGCGTCGGCGCGGGGCGCCGCACCCCGACGCTGCGCATCTGGGAGTGGGACCGCTCGGCGGTCGTCATCGGATCCTTCCAGTCGTACCGCAACGAGGTGGATCCGGCCGGCGCCGAGAAGCACGGCTTCGAGGTCGTGCGCCGCATCTCGGGTGGCGGCGCCATGCTCATGGGCGCCGAGCAGATCATCACGTACTCGCTCTACGTGCCCGCCTCGCTCGTCGCGGGCCTCACCTTCGCCGACTCGTACGCGTACCTCGACGACTGGGTGCTGCAGGCGCTCGAGTCGGTGGGGATCCGCGCGACGTACCAGGGCCTCAACGACATCGCGAGCCCCGAGGGCAAGATCGGCGGCGCCGCGCAGAAGCGCCTCGCGAACGGCGGGATCCTGCACCACGCGACCCTCAGCTACGACATCGACGGCGAGGTCATGACCGAGGTGCTCCGCATCGGCCGCGAGAAGCTCAGCGACAAGGGCACGACCTCGGCCGCCAAGCGCGTGGACCCCCTGCGCTCCCAGACCGGCATGGAGCGCCGGGCGATCATCGACGCCTTCATGGACGTGTTCGCGCGGCTGACGGGCGCGACGCGCGGATCCATTACCCCCGAGGAATACGCCGAGGCTGAGGAGCTCGTGCGGACGAAGTTCGACACCGACGCCTGGCTGCACCGGGTCCCGTGACCGCCGTCGACCCCGCCCCGCAACGGGGTCTGTCCCTCGGCGCGCCCGTCGCGATCCACCACGGCGACAACCTCGAGGTCATCCAGAAGCTTCCGGACGCCGCCTTCACGATGATCTACCTGGATCCCCCCTTCAACACGGGCCGCAAGCGGCAGCACACGACGCAGCGCGTCACGCACGCGCCCGATGCCGTCCACATCGGCAACGTCGCCGACGACCCGGACGGCGCGCTATTCGGCGAGGATTTCCTGCACGCGACCGAGAACCCGGTCTGGAACGGGTTCCACGGCCGCAAGTACGAGCGAATCCGCCAGACCCTGACGACCTTCGACGACCGTTTCGACGACTACTGGGCGTTCCTCGAGCCGCGTCTGAGCGAGGCGTGGCGCCTCCTGGCCGACGACGGCACGCTCTACCTGCACCTCGACTACCGCGAGGCGCACTACGCGAAGGTGATGCTCGACGCGGTCTTCGGGCGCGATCACTTCCTCAACGAGATCATCTGGGCCTACGACTACGGGGCGAAGAGCAAGTCGCGCTGGCCCACGAAGCACGACACGATCCTCGTCTATGTCAAGGATCCGGACCGGTACCACTTCGACTCCGACGCGATCGACCGCGAGCCGTACATGGCGCCGGGGCTTGTCGACGTCGACAAGGCGGCGCGCGGCAAGCTCCCGACGGACGTCTGGTGGCACACGATCGTGCCGACGAGCGGACCTGAGCGCACCGGCTACCCGACGCAGAAGCCCGAGGGGATCCTCGCGCGCATGATCAAGGCGTCCACCCGCCCCGGCGACCGCGTGCTCGACTTCTTCGCCGGATCCGGCACCACGGGCGCGGTGGCCTCGCGCCTCGGCCGCCAGGCAGTCCTCGTCGACGGCAGCCCTCGCGCCATCGAGGTGATGCAGGCGCGCATGCCGCACGCGGTCGTCATCCGGTAGGCCGCCGTTCGAGCGGTCGCTCGGGTCTGGCGGGCGCGCGAGGAACGAGCGCGCGGGATGCGCCGGCGGAAACCAATCGCGGAGCGGCGCCAAGCATCCCGCACAGCCCCCCGCACGACCCCGCCACCCACTAACCTGACGCTCATGCGCTTCGGAACATTCATCCCGCAAGGCTGGCGATTCGATCTCGTCGGCATCGATCCGTCCGACCAGTGGCAGACGATGCGCGCCCTCGCTCAGCGGGCTGACGAGGGCCCGTGGGAGTCGATCTGGGTGTACGACCACTTTCACACGACGCCGGTGGCGAGCGACGAGGCGACGCACGAGGCGTGGAGCCTGATGTCGGCGTTCGCGGCGTCGACGTCGCGGGTCCGGCTGGGGCAGATGTGCACGTGCATGGGCTACCGCAACCCGGCCTACCTCGCGAAGGTGGCGGCGACGGTGGATCACGTGTCGGCGGGCCGGGTCGAGATGGGCATCGGCGGCGGCTGGTACGAGCACGAGTGGCGCGCGTACGGGTACGGCTTCCCCGCGATCGGCGACCGGCTGCGGGCGCTCAGGGAGGGCGTCGACATCATGCGGCAGGCGTGGACGACGGGATCCGCGAGCCTCGACGGCCGGTACTACCAGGTCGACGGCGCGATCGTGCGGCCGATGCCCGTGCAGGAGGGCGGGATCCCGCTGTGGATCTCGGGAGGGGGAGAGAAGGTGACGCTGAAGATCGCGGCGCAGTACGCGCAGTACACGAACTTCGGATCCGGCGAGCTCGAGACGTTCCGGCACAAGGACGAGGTGCTCCGCGGCCACTGCGAGGCGATCGGGCGCGACCACGCGGAGATCACCCGCTCGACGAACCTCAACGTCGTGATCGGGGAGACGGAGCGGGAGGTCGCCGATCGCGTGGCGGCGGTGGCGGATCGCCTGGCGCCGCACCTCGGCGTGGAGCACGCCGATTACGTGCAGAACTTCGCCCAGGGCGCGCCCGGCGTCGGTACGGTCGAGCAGGTCACAGAGCGCCTCGCGGCGTTGCGGGACGCGGGCGTGCACTACGCGATCGGGTACTTCCCCGAGCTGGCGTACGACACGTCGGGCGTGGAGCTCTTCGAGCGCCAGGTCATCCCGGCGCTGTCGTAGGGGTCGGCGCGGCGAGCGGCGCGACGGACGCGTAGCCGTCCGCCACGTCGCGCGTCTCGACATCGAACACCCGCGTCAGAGCGGCGTCCCACCCCGGCGCGCCGGTCCGCGCGAAGCGGGTGGCGGATCCGTGCACGGCGTCGGCCAGGGAGGCGGGCGGATTCTCGCCCGCGATGCGCGCGACGCCGTGGGCGTGGGGCACGTCGAAGAAGAACGGCAGGTCGAGGCAGTGCGTGGCCCAGCCCGTGGCCGGCGAGGGCCAGGAGAACCGGTAGGTCCACGTGCGCTCGGGCCCGCGGGCGGCAGCGACGGCGGCGACATGGCGCCGGAAGAGCGCGTCGGTGGCGTAGCGCCCGAGGACGTTCGCGGTGCCACGCACGTCGCCGTTCGCGCGCCGATACGCGCGGCGCCGGGCGCCGTGCAGCCCGACGAGCGCGAGGAGCGGGGCGGCGGGCAGGAGGCGGAGCGCGCGCCGGTGCCGGTCGAGGACCATCGAGAACTCGTCGTCGGTCGAGCCGACCACGAGCGGCACGGACGCGCCCTCGCCGCCGGCGAGCGCCTCGAGCGTGGGGCGCGGGATCAGGTCGCCGTCGACGACGGGCCCGACGTGGAGGCCTCGTGAGAGCGTGCGGCGGAGCGCGGCGGGACTGGACCCGCCGCGGATATGCGGCTTCTGCGCCTCGGAGAGGACGCCGCGGGGGAGCGCCGCGAGCGCCGCGGGGGCGTTCGCGCACCCGGCCTCGGCGGCGATCCGGTCGCCGAGGCGCAGCGCGTCCTCCGCGGTCAGGTGCGCGAGCGTCGGCGACATGCTCCACGCGGCATGGAAGAGCCTGCGGGCGGCGGGCATGCCGAGGAGGGTGAGCACGGCGCCGCCGCCGGCCGACTGCCCCGCGAGGGTGACGCGATCCGGGTCGCCGCCGAACGCCCGGGCGTTTTCCTGGACCCAGGCGAGCGCGAGCAGCCAGTCGCGCACGCCGCGGTTGTGCGGGGCGCCGCGCACGCCCGCGAACCCGGCGTGCGCGATCCGGTACGACAGGGTGACCGTCACGACCCCGTCGCGGGCGAAGGAGGCGCCGTCGTACCAGGGGCTCGCGATGGAGCCGGACGAATACGCCCCGCCGTGAATGTAGACGATGACGGGCAGCCCGGCGCGGCGCGACGGATCCGGCGTGAAGACGTTGACGTTGAGCGTCTCCCGCCCCGGCACGCTCGGCTCCGGGATGAGCGTGACGCCGTTGTCGCCTCGCTGAGGCGTCGCGCCCTGCCGCGTGGCGTCGCGGATCCCGTTCCACCCCGCGTGCGGGACGGGCGCCTCGTATGCGGCCTGGCCCACCGGCGCCGCCGCGTACGGGATGCCGAGGAAGGTCGCGCAGTCGCCGCGCCAGAACCCGCGCACGCGCCCGGCCGAGGTCGCGACGAGCGGATCCGAGCGGCCCGCGCGCGGCGACGTGCGCCCATCGATGAGGGGGATTCCGCGGATCTCGGTCGGGACGTCGCGCGTCATGGGCCGAGCGTAGCGAACCGGCGGGCCACGGCGGATCCATAGCCGGCGCATACGCAGTGTCAGCCGGGGCCCGTAGCCTGCGGTCATGGCCCAGGTTCAGGTGGACGAGAGCGTCCTCGCCCGCGCGCGCGAGCTGCGCGACGACATGCAGCGCTTCCTCAACGAGTACCGGTTCGGGATGCGGGAGATCGAGACGAAGCTCGAGATCCTGCGCGACGACTTCGAGCATCAGCACTCCCACAACCCCATCGAGCACCTGTCCAGCCGGGTCAAGAGCGTCGACTCCATGATCGAGAAGGTCCAGCGCAAGGGCGTCGAGCCCACGCTGGACGCGATTCGCGCCGAGATCCTCGACGTCGCGGGCGTGCGCGTCACCTGCAGCTTCGTGAGCGACGCGTACCGGCTGTTCGAGCTGCTGTGCGGCCAGGACGACGTGCGGGTCATGACCGTGAAGGACTACATCGCCCACCCCAAGGAAAACGGCTACAAGAGCCTGCACGCGGTCGTGGAGGTGCCCGTGTTCCTGCCGCGCGGCACGGTGCACGTGCCGGTCGAGGTGCAGTTCCGCACGATCGCCATGGACTTCTGGGCGAGCCTCGAGCACAAGATCTATTACAAGTACGACAAGCAGGTGCCCGCCGGCCTCCTCGACGATCTGCGCGCGGCGGCGCTCACCGCGAGCGAGCTGGACGCGAAGATGGAGCGCCTGCACCGCGAGGTCCACGGATCCGAGGAGCCCGCGACGCCCGCCCCCGCCCCGCGCGAGATCCCCGGCCGCGGCGCCCACGCGGCGTAGGCCGCCCGCCCGCGTCGAGCGGCGCGTCAGGCGGCGCGCGGGGGCGTGCTGTCGCGCACGAGCACCTCGACGGGCAGCGGATCCGGGTTCACCCAGGTCTCCGCGGTCGCCGCCTCGACCGCAAGGCGCCCGAGCTCCTCGAGCGGGGCATGCGCGGTCGTCAGCGACGGCACGATGTCGCGGCCCGTGTCGATGTCGCCGAAGCCCGCGATCGCGATGTCGGAGCCGACGGCGCGGCCCGCGTCGCGCACGGCCGACATGGCGCCGAAGGCCACGACGTCGGAGACGCCGAACACGACGGTCCCCTCCGGCACGCCGCGCTTGAGGGCGCCCGCCATGATCGCGTAGCCGGCGTCGCGGGTGAGGGATCCGCGGAGCACCTCGGGGGCGGATCCGCCGCCCGCCGTGAAGCCCTCGACGAAGCCCCCGACGCGGTCGTCGCTCGTGACGAGCCCGTCCATGGCGGCGATGACGAGGGCGGAACGGTAGCCGAGGGCGGCGAGGGTGGATCCCAGCTCGCGGGTCCCGCCGCGGTTGTCGATCCCGACCACGCGGCTCGTGACGCCCTCGGCGGCGGATCCGAGGGTCACGATCGTGCCCCCGGATTCCTCGAGCGCCTGGAGCGCCTGCGTGAGCTGCGGGTTTTGCGCCTGATGGGCGCGGGAGGCGGCGAGCACGATGCCGCGGGGCCGCTGGCCGCGCAGGGAGCGCACGAGCTGCGCCTCGCGCTCGGGGGAGCGGTCGGTGATCCCGATCGTCACAACGAGGTTCTCGCCGTCGGCGGCCTCGGCGACGCCGGCCGCGATCTGGGAGAAGTACGAGTCGGCGATGTTCGCGACGAGGAGCGCGAGCGTCGCCGAGGTGCCGCGGGCCGTGGCCTGGGCGGAGAGGTTCGCGGAGTACCCGAGCGCGGCGGCGGCCGCCTCGACCTTCTCGCGGTATGAGTCCGCGACGCGGCGGGTGGATCCATTGAGCACGCGCGACGCGGTGGCCAGGGAAACGCCCGCCTCCCGGGCGACGTCGTGGAGCGTCGCCGCGCGCTGCGGCGCGCGGGAGGCGGGCGGTGAGGTCATGCCCTGGAGGATACCGGGGCGCCCGCGAGGAAGGGTGCAACGGCCCGCTCGAAGCCCGCGATCGTGCGGGCGACGGCCGTGGCCGGATCCGTGTCCCAGATCGCCTGGTTCAGCAGCTCCACCTCGATGTCGCCCGTGTAGCCGGTCGCCTCCACGGCGCGGGTCATGGGCCCGAAGTCGATCACGCCGTCGCCGGGGTAGTGGCGCGAGAGGAGGTTGTCGGCCTCAAGCGGCGTCTTCCAGTCGCACACCTGGTACGACGCGATGCGCCCCTCGCGGCCCGCGCGCGCGACCTTGTCGAGGACCTGCGGATCCCACCAGAGGTGGAACGTGTCGACCGTGACGCCGACAACCCCGGGGGCGAAGTCGCCCGCGATGTCGAGGGCCTGATCGAGCGTGGAGAGGACGGACCGGTCCGAGGCGTACATGGGGTGCAGGGGCTCGAGCGCGAGCTGCACGCCCGACGCCTCGGCGTGCGGCGCGAGCCGGGCGACCGCGTCGCGCACGCGTTCGCGCGCGCCGACGAGGTCGCGGGATCCCTCCGGTAGCCCGCCCACGACGATGACGAGCGCCGCCTTCGATCCGGGCGCGCCCGCGGCGGCCAGGGCCGCGGTCTCGTCGATCGCTCGGCGGTTGTCGTCGAGGGCGGCCACGCGCGCGGGTCCCTCCTCGGCCGTGAACCAGCCGCCGCGGCAGTGCGTCGAATAGCGCAGGCCCGAGTCGGCGATCATGCGCACCGACTCGTCGAGGCCCGCCTCCTGCACCTGCTCGCGCCAGAGCCCGATCGCCTCGATGCCGGCCTCGCGCGTGACGGCGATGGCCTCGGCGACCGTCGTCTTCTTGATCGTCGCCTGGTTGATCGACAGGCGGGGGTGCGGGGCGGTCATCGCGTGACTCCGTTCAGGGCGAGCATGTCGTGCCAGCGCTCTACCGCGAGGTGCGGATCCTCCAGCGCGTGCGCCGCGTTGGCGAGCCGCACGATCTCGCTGAGGTGGGGCAGGCTCCGCGCGGAGTGCAAGCCGCCGACCATCTGGAACGCCGCCTGGTGGCCGTTCAGCCAGGCGAGGAAGGCCACGCCCGTCTTGTAGTAGAACGTCGGCGCCGCGAAGACCTGGCGGCTGAGCGCCTCGGTGGGCGAAAGGAGCGCGTAGTACCGATCGGCGTCGCCCGCGTCGAGCGCCTGGATGGCCGCCGACGCGACCGGCGTGATTGCCGCGAACGCGCCGAGGAGCGCGTCCGAGTGGGTGCGGTCGGTGCCGGCGGAGCGCTCCGGCTGCGTCGCCTGCGGCACGTCGGCGCCGCCGATGAGGCCGACGTAGTTGAAGTCGTCGCCCGTGTACATCCGCACGCCCTCGGGGAGGCGCTCGCGCACGGCCACCTCGGCGTCGGCGTCCAGCAGGCTCATCTTCACGCCGGAGATCTTGGCGGGATCCGCCGCGATGATGTCCACGAGGACGTCGGCCGCGGCGGTCCAGGCCTCGGATCCGAAGTAGCCCGCGAGCAGCGGATCGAACGCGGTCCCGAGCCAGTGCAGGACCACGGGGGTGGTCGCCGCGTCCAGGACGGCTCGGTAGACCCGCCGGTAGTCGTCGGCGGATCCGGCGGCGCGCGCGAGGTGGCGACTCGCCATGAGCACGGGGATCGCGCCGTGCTCCTCGGCGTGGTGCAGCTGAGCCTTGTACGCGTCGACGATCTCCGCCAGGGAGGCGGTCTCGCTCTCGAGGTGGTCGGTGTTGACGCCGACGGCGACCTGGCCGCCCTCCTCGCGGGCAACCTGCGCGCTCCGCGCGATGAGCTCGCGCACGGCGGCGGGGTCGAGGCCCATGTTGCGCTGCGCCGTGTCCATGGCGTCGGCCACGCCGAGGCCCCACGAGTAGACCGCACGGCGGAATCCGAGTGTCGCGTCCCAGTCGATCTCGGCGGGCTGGCCCGGCGTGTTGTCGGCCCACGTGAGCGGGGTGACGTGGGCGGCGGCGAAGGCTACGCGCGAGCGCAGCCCGGCCGCGGGCTTGTCGAAGCCCGGCGCGTCGTTCAGGGGCGCGGAGGTGACGGATCCGTCCGCCGCCAGCAGGGTGAGGGTGTCGCTCATGGCCGTCAGTCCAGCGAGAGCGCGGGAAGCGCGACCTTGGCGCCGGTGCGGCTCGACTCCAGGCCGGCCTCGGCGAGCTGCACGCCGCGCGCGCCGGCGAGGAGGTCGAAGGGGTAGTCGGTGCCCAGGACGTAGCTCGTGAGGAACTCCTGCCACTGCTGGCGGAAGCCGTTGAGGAACACGTCGTTGGTCGGGAGCTTCTGCCAGGTCGCGTCGTAGTCGATCTGGTCCTCGAGGTCCGGGTTCCACACGGGCTTCGGGGTGGCGTTGCGCTCCTGGATCTTGGCGCCGAACAGGCCCACGACGGCGGATCCGTGCGTGCCGTCGACGTGGAACTGGACGAGCTCGTCGCGGTCGACGCGCGTGGTCCAGCTCGAGTTGATCTGCGCGATCGCGCCGCCTGGGAGCTCGAAGATGCCGTACGCCGCGTCCTCCGCGGTCGCCGTGTACTTCTCGCCGGCCTCGTCCCAGCGCTCGGGGATGTGCGTCGAGGCGTGCGCGTAGACGCTCTCGACCTCGCCGAAGAGGTTCTCGAGCACGTAGTTCCAGTGGGGGAACATGTCGACGATGATGCCGCCACCGTCCTCCGTGCGGTAGTTCCAGCTGGGGCGCTGCGCGTCCTGCCAGTCGCCCTCGAAGACCCAGTACCCGAACTCGCCGCGCACGGAGAGGATCCGCCCGAAGAAGCCCGAGTCGATAAGGCGCTTGAGCTTCTGCAGGCCCGGCAGGTAGAGCTTGTCGTGCACGACGCCCGCCTTCACGCCCGCGTCCTTCGCAAGCTGCGCGATCTCGAGGGCCTCCTCGAGCGACTCGGCCGTCGGCTTCTCGGTGTAGATGGTCTTGCCGGCCGAGATCGCCTTGCGGAGCGCCGCGCTCCGCGCCTTCGTGACGAGGAAGTCGCCGTAGATCTCCCACTTCGGGTCGGCGAGCGCCGCGTCGAGGTCGGTCGTGTAGTCCTCGATGCCGTGCTCGGCGGCGATCTCGGCGAGCTTCGCCTCGCTGCGGCCGACGAGCAGCGGGCGCACGGTGACCTTGGTGCCGTCGGACAGCTCGAAGCCGCCCGCGTCGCGGATCGCGAGGATCGAGCGCACGAGGTGCTGGCGGTAGCCCATGCGCCCGGAGACGCCGTTCATGATGATGCCGATCTCGCGGACGGCGGGGGTCGTGTCGATCACGATGATGCTTCCTTGCTCTCGTCGAGGGCGCCCCTGAGTGGGTAAGCGCTTTCCGTTTCCCACGAGTGTGACACGGACGGGTCCGGTGGGCAAGCGATTCTTCCGCCGTCGCTCCCGGTGAGTGGGAGCCCTCGCTGAGTCGCCACGACACGCCCTGTCGCAACGGCGGCAGAGGGCGTGTCGTGGCTATTCGTGGGCGTCCGTCACTCGAGGCTCGCGCGCTGGCGATTCCGCCGGATCCGCCCGGGGGTCTCGACGAATCGTCAGCGCCCGCGCAGCTGCGCGATGAACTCGTCGGCCATCTCGAGCTGGGTGGCGAGTTTCTCGCGGCGGGCGGCCGCGTCGGCGCGGAAGCGCTCGAGGGCTTCGTCGGCCTCGGCGGAGTGCTCGCCGCCGGCGCGGGCGTCGATGACGTCGAGCAGCTCGGCCATCTGCTCGAGGCTGTAGCCGAGGGGCTTCATGCGGCGGATGAGCATGAGGCGGTCGAGGTCGGCCTCGCCGTATTCGCGGAAGCCGCCGTCGGACCTGCCTGACGGCTTGACGAGGCCGACCTCGTCGTAGTGGCGGATCGTCCGCAGGGAGAGGCCCGTGCGGCCGGCCAGCTCGCCGATGTGCATCACGGCGGTCTTCGTCATCGCGGTCTCCCTCGGGGGCGGGCGCAGAGGAGCATTGAACCCTCCCCTTACGTTAGGGTAGGCTTCACGAGGTTCGCATCTGAACCGTCTCCCCATTCTTCCGCGTCGACCTGTGTCGGCGATCCGCGCGATGGTGCGCCCGGAGATCCCCCTGTCCAGCCCTGTCACCACGCCGAGGAGTCGCATGACCACGGTCGCCCCCGCGAAGGATCCCGCCTCCCGCTACCGCATCGAGCCCACAGTGCTGCAGGCGCTCAAGAGCCCGCGCCTCCTCACGCGGGAGACGCTCGCCGGCCTCGTCGTCGCGATCGCCCTCATCCCCGAGGCGATCGCGTTCTCGATCATCGCGGGCGTGGATCCGCGCCTCGGCCTGTTCTCGTCGTTCATCATGGCCGTGGCGATCGCGTTCGTCGGCGGACGCCCCGCGATGATCACGGCGGCCACGGGCGCCGTCGCCCTCGTCGTGGCCCCGGTCGCGCGCGAGCACGGGGTCGACTACCTCATCGCGACGGTGCTGCTCGGCGGCCTGATCCAGATCGTGCTCGGTGTGCTGGGCGTCGCGAAGCTCATGCGCTTCATCCCGCGATCCGTCATGGTCGGGTTCGTCAACGCGCTCGCCATTCTCATCTTCCTCTCGCAGCTGCCGCAGCTCGGCCTCGACACCCACGACTGGGTCTGGCACGGCGTGCCCTGGATGGTCTATCCGCTCGTGGCGGCCGGGCTGGTGATCCTCTTCGTGGTGCCGAAGTTCCTCAAGGCGATCCCCGCGCCGCTCATCGCGATCGTCGTGCTCACCGCCGTGGTCGTGGTCTTCCAGATCGACGTGCCGACAGTCGGCGACCAGGGCGAGCTGCCCGAGAGCCTCCCGACGCTGCTGTTCCCGAACGTGCCGCTCACGTTCGAGACGCTGCAGATCATTGCGCCGTTCGCGCTCGCCGTGGCCGTCGTCGGTCTGCTCGAGTCGCTCATGACGGCGAAGCTCGTCGACGACATCACCGACACGCACTCGCGCAAGCCGCGCGAGGCCGTCGGCCAGGGCATCGCCAACGTGCTTTCGGGCCTGTTCGGCGGCATGGGCGGCTGCGCGATGATCGGCCAGACGATGATCAACGTCAAGGCGTCGGGCGCCCGCACGCGCCTCTCGACGTTCCTCGCGGGCGTGTTCCTGCTGATCCTCGTCGTCGCGCTCGGCGACGTCATCGCGATCATTCCGATGGCGGCCCTCGTCGCCGTAATGATCATCGTGTCGTACCTGACGTTCGACTGGCACAGCATCCGCCCCGCGACCCTCAGGATGATGCCGAAGAGCGAGACGGCGGTCATGGTGATCACCGTCATCGCGACCGTGCTCACCGACAACCTCGCGATCGGCGTCGTGCTCGGCGTGCTCACCGCGATGGTGATGTTCGCGCGCCGCGTCGCCCACTTCGTCAGCGTCACGCGCGTCATCGAGGGCGACGCCGTCGCCCGCTACACCGTGCGCGGCGAGCTCTTCTTCGCCTCGAGCAACGACCTCACGACGCAGTTCGAGTACGCCGACGACCCCGAGCGCATCGTCATCGACATGACCCACTCGCACGTGTGGGACGCCTCGACCGTCGCCGCGCTCGACGCCGTCGTCACGAAGTACGAGCAGCATGACAAGCACGTCGTCATCGAGGGCATCGAAGACGCCTCGGGTGACATCCACCGCCGCCTGTCGGGAGGCCTCGGCGCGGGGCACTGATCCCCGGATCGCGCGCGGATCCATGTTCTGAGACAAGGGGAATGCGCTGAGGCAAGGGGATTTCGGCCCCAGATCGCGATTCTCGGCGCATCGTCCTTACCTCAGCGCGCCGAGCGCACGAACGCGAAGGCCTGCGGATCCAGGGTGCGGGTGCGGGCCGGATCGCTCAGCGGGCGGCCCCTCAGGCCCGCGGCCGCGCCGTCGACGACCGCACCACGAGCTCGAACGGCATCGACTCGAGCTCGGGGGCGGCGTCGGCGTCGGGTTCGAGCTCGGCCATGAGGCAGTCGACGGCGAGGGCGCCCTGGCGGCGCGGGTGGTGCGCGATGGTCGTGAGGCCGAAGAAGTCGGCCATGTTGTGGTCGTCGACGCCGACGATGGAGACGTCGTGGGGCACGACGAGCCCGAGGTCGCGGGCGGCGAGGATGGCGCCGAACGCCATCTCGTCGCTCGCGGCGAAGATCGCAGTCGGGCGCTGGGAGGCGGGGGATCCGAGCAGCTGCTTGGCCGCGCGGTATCCGCCGGGCACGGTGAAGTCGGCGCCGACGACGAGTGCCTCCTCGACCTCGACGTCGGCGGCCGTGAGGGCGTTCTCGTAGCCGCGGCGGCGCTTGGTCGGCAGGTGGAAGTCGAGGTCGCTGGCGGAGTCGCCGCCGATGTGGGCGATGCGCGTGTGGCCGAGCCCGAGGAGGTGCTCGGTGGCGAGTTCGGCGGCGGCGACGTCGTCGACGGCGAGCGTGCGCACGCCCTCGATGGGGCCGCCGACGCCGACGAGGGGCTTGTCGAGGTCGTGCAGTCGCTGCACCTCGCCCTCGGTGAGCTCGAGCGACACGGCGATGACGGCGTCGACCCGCTGGCGCAGGAGGAACTGCTCGAACACCGTCGTGCGCGGGGCGCCTTTCCCGGCGAGGTTGTAGAGCGTGACGTCGTAGCCCAACTGCATGAGCCGCTGCTGTGCGCCGTCGAGCACCTGCGTGAAGAACCACTTGTCGAGGAACGGCAGCACGATGCCGACGTTGCGGTTGCGGCCGCTGGCGAGCGTCGACGCGGCCTGCGACACGACGTAGCCGAGGCTCTGCGCGGCCGCCATGACGCGCTCGCGGGTGGCGGAGGACACGGATCCGCGCCCGGAAAGCGCGCGCGACACGGTCGCGGTCGACACTCCGGCCGCCTGGGCCACCTCGGTGATGCTCACGAGCGCCTATCCTTCCACCGCGTCAGTCCTCCGCGAGCCATACGGTCGTGTCGGTGGGGATCGCGCCGTCGTCGAGCGAGCCGCTCGCGACGAGCACCCGCATGCCCGCGGGAATCGCGACGGGATCCTGACCGAGGTTCGCGATGACCGTGATGGATCCGACGCGGAACGCGAGCGTCTGCGAGGGCAGGCCCTCGACCCACTCGAGCACCTGCGTCGCGACGGACTGCTCCTTCCGCAGGCGCAGCAGCGTGCGGTACAGCTCGAGCGTCGACGACGGATCCCCGACCTGCCGGTCGCGTGCGTAGTCGGCCCACATCTCGGGCTGGGGGAGCCACGAGGATCCGGTCTCGCTGAAGCCGTATGCGGGGCGGTCCGACTCCCACGGGATCGGCACGCGGCAGCCGTCGCGGCCGTAGCGCTCGCCCTTCAGCCGGAACCAGGTGGGATCCTGGCGGGCGTCGTCGGGCAGGTCGATGAACTCGGGCAGGCCGAGCTCCTCGCCCTGGTAGATGTACGCAGATCCCGGCAGCGCGAGCATGATGCTCGTCGCGGCGCGGGCGCGGCGCAGGCCGACGACGGGGTCGGGCTTGCCGGGCGAGTTCGGGCCGATGCCGTGGCCCTGCGGGAAGTCGGCCGCGAGCGCGAGGCGCGAGGCGTGGCGGATGACGTCGTGGTTCGAGAGCACCCACGTCGAGGGGGCGCCGACGCCGCCGAAGGCGCGCAGGGACTCGTGGATCACGTCGTGCAGGACGATGGGATCCCACTCGCTCATGACGTACGAGAAGTTGAACGCCTGGTGCATCTCGTCGGGGCGCACCCAGAGCGCGATCTCGTCGACCGTGGGCATCCACGCCTCGGCGCAGAGCACGCGCTCGCCGTCGTAGGACTCGAGTAGCCGGCGCCAGTCGCGGTAGACCTCGTGCACGCCCTCCTGGCCCCAGTAGGGAACGGGTTCGACGCCGCCCATCGAGTCGGCGTTCTCGGGCGGGGTGTAGTCGGGCAGCTCGTCGGCCTTGACGAGGCCGTGGGCGACGTCGACGCGGAATCCGTCGACGCCGCGGTCGAGCCAGAAGCGCAGGATCCGGCGGAACTCCTCGCGCACGTCGGCGCTTCCCCAGTCGAAGTCGGGCTGCGACTCGTCGAAGAGGTGCAGGTACCACTGGCCGGGGGATCCGTCGGCCTCGGTGACTCGGGTCCATGCGGGCCCGCCGAAGATCGACTCCCAGTTGTTCGGCGGCTCGGATCCGTCTTCGCCCTTGCCGTCGCGGAACATGTAGCGGCTGCGCGCGCGGCTGCCGGGCTCGGCGGCCAGCGCCTCCTGGAACCAGACGTGCTGGTCGGAGGAGTGGTTCGGCACGAGGTCGACGATGACGCGCAGGCCGAGCTCGTGGGCGCGGGCGAGCAGCGCGTCGAAGTCGTCGAGGGTGCCGAAGAGCGGATCCACGTCGCAGTAGTCGGCGACGTCGTAGCCGGCGTCCTTCTGGGGCGAGGTCATGAACGGCGACAGCCACACGACGTCGACGCCGAGGTCGGCGAGCTCGGGGAGCCTCGACGTGATGCCGACGAGGTCGCCGACGCCGTCGCCCGACGCGTCGGCGAAGGAGCGCGGGTAGATCTGATAGATCGCGGCGGAGCGCCACCATTCGCTGGTCATGGTCAGCAACGGTAGGGCAAAACTGCAAGCGCTTGCAATCTCCACGCCCGATCCGCACCCCAGGATTTCGTGACGGATGCGAGATCGTGATTTGGCATGCCGTCATTCGGCAGGTATACATGTAACCGCTTGCATTCCGGCAGAGCCGCCGGGGAACGACAGAAGGGCAGCACCGATGAAGGTGAAGAACACCGGCCGCGCAGCAGCGACCATCGCGCTCGTGACGACCCTCGGCCTCGCCGGGTGCTCGACGAGCGAAGAGCCGACCGGCGAGACCGGCGACCAGAGCGGCGGCGGCGAGGCCTCGACCACGCTGACCGTGTGGGTCGACGCCGAGCGCGTGGACTCGCTGCAGGGCGCGGCCGACGACTACGCCGAGAAGACGGGCGTCGCGGTCGACCTCGTCGGCAAGGACACGGCCGACATCAAGGACGACTTCATCCAGCAGGTCCCCACGGGCGAGGGCCCCGACATCGCGATGGGCGCGCACGACTGGCTCGGCGAGTTCTCGACGAACGGCGTCGTGGCGCCGCTCGAGATGGGCGACTCCGCGGGCGACTACCTCGACGTCGCGATCGACGCGGCGACCTACGACGGCAACGTCTACATGCTCCCGTACGCCGTCGAGAACATCGCCGTGCTGCGCAACACCGAGCTCGTCCCCGAGCAGCCAGCCGACTTCGCCGACATGATCGCGAAGGGCCAGGACGCGGGACTCGACCACCCGTTCGTCGTCGAGCAGGGCGCCGAGGGCAACCCGTACCACCTGTACCCGTTCCAGACCGCATTCGGCGCCCCCGTCTTCGGCACGACCGACGCCGGGTACGACGCGACGGATCTCCAGCTCGGCAGCGAGGGCGGCGAGCAGTTCGCGGCCTGGCTCGGCGAGCAGGGCGCCGCCGGTCACCTCAACACCGACATCGACGGCGACATCGCGAAGCAGCGCTTCCTCGACGGCGACGCGGCCTTCTGGCTGACGGGCCCCTGGAACGTCGCCGCCGCGACCGACGCCGGCATCGACGTCGCGATCGACACCGTGCCGAGCCCCACGGGCGAGCCCGCTTCGCCGTTCGCCGGCGTGAAGGGCTTCTTCCTCTCGAGCGAGTCCGAGAACAAGGTCGCCGCGAGCGACTTCCTCCTCAACTACCTCGGCACCGAGGAGGCGCAGCTCGCGCTCTTCGAGGCCGGGAACATCCTCCCCGCGCTGTCGACGGCGGCCGAGACCGCGTCGAGCGACGAGATCATCGCCGGCTTCGCCGAGGTCGGCGCCGAGTCGGTGCCGATGCCCGCGATCCCCGAGATGGGATCCGTCTGGCAGTACTGGGGCATCGCCGAGGCCGAGATCATCAACGGCGCAGACCCGGCCGAGCGCTGGAGCAAGCTCGTCGCCGACGTCGAGGGCGCGATCGGCTGACGCGCTGCGGGCGGCCTCTCGGCAGGTGAGGCCGCCCGCACCCGTCCCCCGGAGGAACCATGACGCATTCACCCACCGAGACCGAGCTGGTCACGACTGACCCGAAGCGCGCGAAGCGGCAGGAGCAGGCGCGCGGCATCGCCGACAAGGCCGGCGGCAGCATGAGGTCGCTGATCATCAAGCTCGCGGCGCTCGGCATCGTCGACGCCATCGCCGTCTACGCCGTGCTCGTGCTCGTCTCGTTCGGCGAGTGGGGCGTCATCGCGATCGTCGTCGCCGTCGCGACGCTCGTGAACTGGATCTACTTCTCGAAGCGCGCCCTCCCCGCGAAGTACCTCGCACCGGGCGTGCTCTTCCTCGCCCTGTTCCAGGTCTTCGTGCTCCTCTACACGGGCTACGTGGGCTTCACGAACTACGGAACCGGGCATAACGGATCCAAGGAGCAGGCGGTCTCGGCGCTCATGGCGAGCGCACTCGAGCGCGTGCCCGACTCGCCCTCGTACCCCGTCACGGTCGTCGAGCAGGGCGGCGAGCTCGGCCTCCTCGTCACGTCACCCGAGGGCGACGCCCTCGTCGGCGCGAACGAGCGCCCGCTCGAGGTCGTGCCCGACGCGGTGTTCGACGGCGACCAGGCCGTCGAGGCTCCCGGCTGGGAGACGCTCATCTTCGCCGACGTGCTCGAGCGCCAGGACGAGGTCGTCGACCTCGCGGTGCCCTACAGCGAGGATCCGAACGACGGCGCCCTGCGCACGCCCGACGGATCCAGCGCCTACCAGTACACGTCGACCCTCGAATACGACGAGGCCACCGGCGACCTCACCGACACCGAGACCGGCACGGTCTACCGCGACACGGGCGAGGGCGCCTTTACGTCGGACAGCGGTGAGCAGATGCTCCCCGGCTGGAAGGTGAACGTCGGATTCGAGAACTTCGCGAAGGCGGTGACGGATCAGCGCCTTGCGGGTCCGCTCGTCTACGTCACGATCTGGACGTTCGCGTTCGCGGCCATCACGGTCGCCGCGACGTTCTTCCTCGGCCTGTTCCTCGCGATCACGTTCAACCACCAGCGCATGCGCGGCAAGCGCCTCTACCGGTCGCTGCTGATCCTCCCGTACGCGATCCCGTCGTTCCTGTCGGCGCTCGTGTGGGCGGGCATGATGAACCAGAGCTTCGGGTTCCTCAACAACGTGATCTTCCCGGGCGCCGACATCCCGTGGCTGACGGATCCGGTCATGGCGAAGGTCTCGGTTCTGATCGTCAACATCTGGCTCGGCTTCCCGTACATGTTCCTCGTGTGCACGGGCGCGCTGCAGTCGATCCCCGACGAGATCACCGAGGCGGCGACGGTCGACGGCGCGAAGCCGTGGGCGATCTTCCGCCTCATCAAGCTGCCGCTGCTGCTCGTGAGCCTCGCGCCGCTGCTGATCGCCTCGTTCGCGTTCAACTTCAACAACTTCAACGTCGTTTACATGTTGACCGACGGCGGGCCGCGCGACTCGGATGCGCCGATCCCCGTCGGCCACACCGACATCCTCATCTCGATGGTCTACAAGGTCGCCTTCACGGGTCAGACCCGCGACTACGGCCTCGCGAGCGCCTACACGATCATCATCTTCATCATCGTCGCGGTGATCTCGATCATCGCGTTCCGGCGCACCAAGTCACTCGAGGAGCTGAACGGATGAGCACCGCACTCGCCCCGCGCAGGCGCACCTTCGGCCGCTGGTTCGCCGACACCGGCTGGCGGCACCTCACGGGCGTCGTCGTCCTCGCGGTCGCCATGCTGCCGATCGTGTTCGTTGTCTCGAGCTCCCTCAACCCGCAGGGCACGCTCACGGGATCCAATGCGCTCTTCTCTCAGATCGGGTTCGACGCCTACGCGCGGATCCTGAACAGCTCGCAGGCGCCCTTCGGCGCGTGGTTCGCGAACACGCTCATCATCTCGGGCGTCACCGCGATCCTCACGGTGTTCCTCGGCGCGCTCGCCGCGTACGCGTTCTCGCGCATGCGGTTCGTCGGTCGCCGCGTCGGGCTCATCACGATCGTCGTCGTGCAGATGTTCCCGCAGCTGCTCGCGGTCGTCGCGATCTTCCTGCTGCTGAGCGCGATCGGCGACTGGTTCCCCGCCATCGGGCTCAACAGCCGCATCGGGCTGATCATGGTGTATCTCGGCGGCGCGCTCGGCGTGAACACCTACCTCATGTACGGGTTCTTCAACACGATCCCGCAGTCGATCGACGAGGCCGCCCGCATCGACGGCGCGAGCCACGTGCGCGTGTTCTTCACGATCGTGCTGCCGCTCGTCACGCCGATCCTCGCGGTCGTCGCGCTGCTGAGCTTCATCGCGTCGGTCAACGAGTTCGTCGTCGCGTCCGTGATCCTCATCGACACCGACATCCAGACCCTCGCGGTCGGGCTCACGAAGCTCGTGTCGAACCCCCGCTACGCCGACTGGAGCGCGTTCTCCGCCGGCGCCGTCATGGCCGCTCTCCCCGTCGTCGCGCTGTTCCTCTTCCTGCAGAAGTACATCGTCGGCGGCCTCACCGCGGGCGCGGTGAAGTAACCCCGACTCCACAAGTCTTCGCCGAGTCCGGCGCGAATCGCGCCGGACTCGGCGAAGACTTGTGGACTCGTGCGCGCCGACCCGCCATCGGGCAGGATGGTGCTTCCGTGCTGTCGTGGGTGAAGTTGTTCGGTAAACGCTTTCCGAATGCATCGAGTGTGACACATCGCGCGGATCCGGGCAAGCGTTCTCCCGCGGAATCTCGCGCGTGCGCGTGGGAACGCGCGCGACCACCGGGCGCCGCGGGGCGCCTGCCCCGCGGATCCGCGCGACGATAAGAGCACACACCCTTTCGCCGCCCGCCTCGGAATCCGGTTCCGCGGGGACGGCGCACACGCGAAGGAGGACGCACGATGACGGGACCGCGGCTGGGATTCTTCTCCCGACTGCTCGAGGACGCGCCGGCGGCCGACCGGTACCGGTTCGCAATCGAGCAGATCGTCCAGGCCGAGCGGGTGGGATTCGCCTCGGCGTGGGTCGCCCAGCACCACTTCGGCGAGGACGAGGGCGGGCTGCCGTCGCCCTTCGTGCTCCTGGCGGCCGCGGCCGCGCAGACCTCCCGCGTCGCGCTCGGTACGGCGGTCCTCACGCTCCCCATCGACGACCCCGTCCGGGCTGCCGAGGACGCCGCGGTGCTCGACCACATGAGCGGCGGCCGGGTGCAGCTCGGGGTCGCGGCGGGCGGCACGCCGAGCTCGTTCGCGGCGTTCGGGCGGGACCCGGCCGCGCGCCGGGCGATCTTCGCAGACCACCTCGCGGTCTTCGCCGACGCGCTCGCGGGCCGGCCCGTGCGGGGCACCGACTCGCGGATGTACCCCGCGGGCGGCTCGCTCGGCGGGCGGATCTGGCAGGCGACCTTCTCCGCCGACGGCGGCGCGCGCGCTGGCGCCCGCGGGGACGGGCTCATGCTCTCGCGCACGCAGCCCCGGCCCGGCCTCCCGATCGACGCGCCGCTGTCCGCGGTGCAGCTGCCGATTATCGAGGCGTACCGCGCGGCCCTTCCCGACGCGGCCGCGCCCCGGATCCTCGCCTCGCGCACCGCCGTGGTCGTGGATCCGGAGGACCGCACCCGCGTGCTCGAGAGCGCGCGCGAACCCCTGCGCCGGCTCGTCGAGACGACCTTCGGCGTCGACGCCTCGGGCATCGGGCTCGACGACCTCGTGCGTCTGACCGACACGCACATCGGCACGCCGGACGAGGTCGTTGCCTCGCTCGCGGCCGACGACGCGATCGCCGCGTCGACCGACGTGACCTTCCAGGTGCATTCGGTGCCCGCGACGCACGAGACCACCGTGCGGTCGATTGAGTTGCTCGCGACCGAGGTCGCGCCGCGGCTCGGCTACGCGGTGGGGGCCGACGCGGGGGCGGCCGCCTGACCGGCGCGAAAAAGGCGCCCCCTCCCCGAGGCCGGGGAGGGGGCGCCGCGTCGCGTCAGGCCGACGCCTCGAGCAGGAACGAGGCGCGGAACGCGCCCGGCGCCAGGCGGTGCCGCGGCAGCGCCCCCGGGCCGCAGCTCGCCGTGCCCGCGCCGTACTGCGCGAGGTCGATCGACACGTGCGTCTTGCCGTCGGCCGTGAGGTCCCAGTTGTGCTCGGCGCGCGCGATCTCGGCGCGCGCGGCGCGGGAGACCGTGAGGGCGAACGGATCCCCGAGCGCGCGTATCCGGAGCGCCCCCGCGGCCGTCTCGACGGTCGCGTCGACGACGCCCTGCCGGGCGCCGCTCTCCTGCGGGCGGATGTGGTCGACCGTCAGGTCGTCCGGCGCGATCTGCCACCACCCGAAGGCGGCGCCGTCGACCATGTCCGGCGCGGCCGAGACGGGGCCGAGGCCCGCATAGGCGAGGCCCGTCGGCGCCGCGTCGATCGTGAGGTCGAGCCCGAGGCGGGCCCAGTCGACGGGCCACGAGCCCGTGGGGTCGATCTCGACGTCGAGCTGGACGGCCGCGGGGCCGACCGCCGTGTAGGTCAAGCGCGCGTCGATCCCGCAGTCGAGGATCGGCGGGGCCGTGCGGGTGCGGATCCGGGCGGATCCGCCGTCGGCCTCGAACGCGACGAGCCGCGAGACGGTGCGGTCGTAGCCGGCCTGCTCCCAGCGCTCGGCGACGCGGCGCGGGTCCGCCTCGCCGTGGAGGCGGCCGTTGTCGTTGTCCGTCGGCGCGCGCCAGATGCCGATCGCCGGGCCGGTGATCTCGAGGGCGCCGAGTCCGCGGAGCGCGCCCGTGGTCTCGTCGAATCGGGCGGCGGGATCCGCGGTGGCAGCGGGGGCCGCGGCGCGCGGGGTGCGCGCGTCCTGCCCCGCACCGATCGCGTGGCCCGCGGGCGCCCACGGCGCGTCGGCGAGGGTAACCGCCTCGACCGTCAGGACGTCGGCCGTCGCGGCGTCGCGGGGCGCGCGGGCCTCGTCCGGGAGCGCGACCTCCGCGGCCGAGCGCGCGGGGCACGCCGGTGCGGGGATCCGCCCCTCGGCGACCGTCTCGCCGTCGACGACGCGCCGCCACACGAGCTCGAAGCCCGAGAGGTCGGCGTGGTCGAAGCGGTTCGCGACGTCGACCGAGGCGCGCGCGGCGTCGACCGCGAGGCGCACGGGCGCGATGACGGCCGCGTAGTGCGTCAGGCCGGGGCGCGGCTCGCGGTCGGGGGAGACGAGGCCGTCGATGACGAAGTTGCCGTCGTGCACGTCCTCGCCGAAGTCGCCGCCATAGAGGATCCGCCTGGTGCCGTCCTCGCCGCGCACCGCGAGTCCCTGCTCGGCCCACTCCCACACGAACCCGCCCACGAGGCGCGGGTACGCCTCGAACAGGTCCCAGTACTCGCGGATCCCGCCCGGGCCGGTGCCCATCGCGTGCACGAACTCGCACTGCAGGAACGGCAGGCTCGCGCGCCGGGCCTCGGCCGCGGCCGCGTCGGTCGCGGGGCCCGCGAGGCCCTCCTCGCCGATCTGGCGCACCTCCTCGTGGCTCGCGTACATCCGCGAGTACACGTCGGTGTAGCGGCACGACCAGTCGCCCTCGTAGTGCACGAGGCGCGTGGGGTCGAACTGCTTCGTCCACAGCGCCATCTGGTCGAGGTTCGTGCCCGTGTGCGACTCGTTGCCGAGCGACCACATGATGACCGAGGCGTGGTTCTTGTCGCGGTGGACGGTGCGCGCCATGCGGTCGAGGTAGGCGTCGCGCCAGGCCGGATCCGCGCTGGGGTTGCCGCGCCAGCCCACGTACTCGAACGCGTGGGTCTCGAGGTCGCACTCGTCGATGACCCAGAAGCCGAGCTCGTCGAACAGGTCGAGCGTGTCGGGGTGGGGCGGGTAGTGCGAGGTGCGGATCGCGTTGATGTGGTGCCGCTTCATGAGGAGCAGCTCGTCGCGGACGAAGTCGGCATCGTAGACGCGGCCGCGCTCGGGGTGGTGCTCGTGGCGGTTGACGCCGCGCAGCATGATGGGGGCGCCGTTGACGAGAAGCTCCGTGTCGCGCACCTCCACGCGCCGGAAGCCGACCCGGATCCGCACCGTCTCCCCGGCGGTCGACACCTCGGCGTCGTAGAGCCGCGGCGACTCCGCCGACCACGGCGCGACGGCGCCCGCGGCGACCGTGCCGCGCGCGGGGGCGTCCACGCCGAGCTCGGGGATCCGGATCCGCGCCTCCGCGTCCGCGTCGACGTCGATCTCGAGGGACCCGGCGCCCGTGGCGGCGTCGAAGTCGGCGCGCACGAAGACGTCGCGGATCCCGGACGCGGGGCGCGCGAGGAGGGTGACGCTGCGGAAGATCCCCGGCAGCCACCACATGTCCTGGTCCTCGAGGTAGCTCGCGTCGCTGAACTGCGCCACCCGCACGGCGAGGCGGTTGGTGCCCGGGCGCAGCGCGGTCGTCGCGTCGAACTCGTGGGTGAGGCGGCTGCCGCGCGTCGTGCCGAGAACGGCGCCGTTCAGCCGCACCTCGGCGGCCGACTCGATGCCGTCGAAGCGCAGCGTCTGCGCGGCGTGGCCGGCAACGTCGGGGTCGACCTCGAACTCGACGACGTAGTCGCCGATCGGGTTCGCGTCCGGCGGGAAGGGCGGATCCAGCGGGAACGGCATCTGCACGTTCGAGTACGCGGGCGACCCGTGGCCCTGCAGGTTCCAGTGGCCGGGGACCTCGATCGTCGACCAGGCGCTCACGTCCGCGCGGTCCCACTCCCCGCCCGGCGCCGCGCGCAGACTGGGGGACACGCGGAAGCGCCAGGATCCGTCGAGGAGCTGGCTCGGCGCGTCCGAGCGCATCCGGGCGCGGGGCGGCGACGACCCGGTTCCGGGCGAGGTCTGGGCGATCTGCATGCGGGGTGCTCCATTGCGTGGGGTCAGCAGGGTCACCTCAGATCATGGCACCGATTCGGCGCCCTCCCGCCCGGGCGCCTATACCCCCGACACCACCGCGTTGTCGATCGCGTCCAGGTCGACGCCCGGGCGGACCGCGCGGTTCGTCAGGAGGACCCACGCGAGGCCCGCCGTGGGGTGGATCCAGAACTCCGTCCCCGACCAGCCGCCGTGCCCGTACACGTCGCGGTCGATGAGGCCCGGCGCGCGCGTGCGCAGGTTCCAGGAGAAGCCCCAGTCCTGCCCGCGCTCGGCGGGATACGGCTCGAGCCGCGGGATGTCGCCGGTCAGCGGCCGGCGCATCATGGCGAGGGTCGCCGGCCGCACGATGTCGCCGCCCCCGGCGAGGAGGGCGGATCCGATGTTCAGGAGGTCCTCCGCGCGCCCGATCAGGCCGGCGCCCGGGTGGCGGAGCGCGGCCATCCGGGCCACGTTGAGGCCCTGCTCGGCGGCGTCGACGACGGGGTGCGGATCCGCGGACTCCTCGAGCGTGAGGCTCGTCGCCCCGGCCGCGCGCGCGAAATCGGCCACCTCCGCGTCCCACGCGCGGCCCGTGGCGTGGCGGATTAGCTCCGCGACCCCCTCGAACGCGATCGACGAGTAGCGCGACGCGGCGCCCGCGGCGAAGTCGCGCCCGGGGCGGCGCAGCGCGGCCGCGAGCCCCTCCGGCGCGTCGAGGGCCGGTTCGATCAGGCCCGAGGTGTGACTGACGAGGTGCCGCAGCTGCACGACGTCCTCGCGGCCGGCGCCGACCTCGGGCACGGCGTCGGCCAGGGGCGTGAGCGGCGTCAGAAGCCCGCGTTCGATCGCCCGCGCCGCCGCGAGGCCCACGAGCGGCTTCGTGATCGAGAACAGGCGGAAGTGGTCGCCCGTCCGCGCGGGCCGCTCGGCCGTCCCGCCGAACGCCTCGAGGGTCGTCGTGCCGCGAGCGGTCGCGATGCCGAAGACGGCGGCGGGCAGCCGGCCCGCCTCGACGTGCGCACGGACGAGGCCCGCCGCCGCGCTCACGCGCGCGCCCGCGGCGCGACGACGAATGCGTACTCCTGCGGCGCCAGGGTGCGCGTGCCGAACGGATCCGCGGATCCGAGGAGCGTGCCCGGCGCGGTCACGGTCGCGGGGACGGATCCGTGGTTGATGAGCGTGAGGAGCTCGCCGCGGCGGGCGACCTCGACGCCGTCCGGCACCTCGGCGATCTCGCCCGTCACGCCCGCGTCCCCCAGCAGCGCGCCCACGACGTCCCCCAGCGCATCCGGCGAGGGCATCGTCGCGAGGTACCACGCGGATCCGTCCCCGTACGCGCGGCGCGTGAGCGCGGGGCGCCCCGCCGACGGCCCGTCCGTGAACGCGGCGACGACGTCGGCGTCGTCGGCCCACACGGCCTCGGCGACGATCGTGCCGGATCCGGACACCCGGCCCGCGAACGCCGCGTACGCGCGCGGGTCGTGGGCGGCCGCGGCGGATCCCTCCTCGCCCGCGCGCTCGGCGACCGTCGCGCGGGCCGGGGGAACGAGCGCGCGGAAGTCCTCGAAGGCGACGCCGAGGACGGGGCCGAGCTGGGTGAGGAAGCCGCCGACGCGGAAGCGGTCGTTCGCGTCGACGACGTCGGTGAACGGTCCGGCGGCGAGGACGCCGCCGTCCGCGACGAAGCGCGACAGGGCCGCGGCGCCCGCGTCGCGCAGCAGGTAGAGGAACGGCGCGATCGCGAGCTTGTACCGGGCGTCGACCTTCTCGGGCGGCACGATGTCGACCATGACGCCGCGGCGCACGAGCGCCGCGTGCCAGTCGCGCACGAGCTGCAGGTAGTCGAGGCGCGTCGGGTGGCCCTCGCCCTCCACGGCCCACCAGTTTTCCCAGTCGAACACGAGCGCGACGGGGGCGTCGTCGCCCGGATCCGGCAGCTCACCGAGGCGCCCGAGCGCCTCGCCGAGCGCGACGGCTTCGTGCCACGTGCGCGTGCGGGTGCCGGCCTGCGGCAGCATCGCCGAGTGGAACTTCTCGGCGCCCGCGCGGGACTGCCGCCACTGGAAGAACAGGATCCCGTTCGCGCCGCGGCCGATCGACTGCGCCGTCTCGGCGGCGAGCTGCCCGTCCACCTTCGAAGGGTTCGCGGGGCGCCAGTTCACGGCGTCGGTCGCCTGCTCCATGAGGATCCACGGCGTGCCGCGCTTGAGGGAGCGCACGAGGTCGCGCTGGAAGGCCGTCGTGAGCGGGCGGGCCGGATCCAGCGGATCCGGATAGCAGTCGTCCGTGATGACGTCGATGTCGTCGGCCCAGGACGCGTAGTCGGCGGGCGGGAACGCGCCCATCATGTTCGTCGAGATGGGCTGGCTCGCGCCCGCGGCCCGGATGATGTCGCGCTGCTCGCGGTACACGGCTAGCCACGTGTCGGACATGAAGCGCTTGTAGTCCAGTACCTGAGAGGGGTTGCGGATGAAGGGCGCCTTGCGCGGAGGGAAGACCTCGTTGATCGAGGAGTAGCGCTGCGACCAGAACGCGGTGCCCCAGGCCTCATTGACGCCTTCGACGGATCCGTACCGCTCGAGGAGCCAGGCGCGGAAGGCGTCGCGCGCGGAGTCGGAGAACTCCTCGTTGAGGTGGCAGCCGAGCTCGTTGTCGACGTGCCACATGACGATGGCCGGGTGATCCGCGTAGCGCTCGGCGAGGCGCCGGACGAGCTCGCCCGCGAGGCGCCGCCAGGTCGGGGAGGAGGGGGAGTGGTGCTGGCGGGATCCGTGCCAGTACGGCGCGCCGTTCTCGTCCGCCGCGAGCGTGTCGGGGTGCTTGGTCGTCACCCACGGCGGCGCGGAGGCGGTGGCCGTGGCGAGGTTGACGCCGATGCCGCCGGCGTGGAGGAGGTCGATGACCCGGTCCAGCCACGCGAAGTCCCACGTGTCGGGGGTGGGCTGGATCCGCGACCAGGAGAAGATGCCGAGGCTCACGGTGGTGACGCCGGCCTCGCGCATGAGCGCGACGTCCTCGGGCCAGATCTCCTCCGGCCACTGGTCGGGGTTGTAGTCGGCGCCATACAGCACGTGTGTGTCTCCTGGGGGTCAGGGGGTTAGGGGGTGCGGCGGCGGGGGCGCTGGGGGACCGCCGCGGCCGCAAGGGTCGCGCACCCGATGGCGGGCACGACGAGGGGCACGAGCATCCAGCCGGCGAGGGCGACGAAGGCCGCCGCGATCGCGTGATACGCGGCACCGGCCGGATCCGCGCCCACGGCGGCCGGGAGCGCGCGCAGCGCGCCCGCCCACCCCAGATCGGGCGACCACAGCCCGGCGGCGAGGACGAGCGCCCCGCCCGCGAGGGCGGCGACGACCCAGCCGGCCGCCGCAATCAGCCCGCCGCCCGGGAGCGCCCCGGACCCGGCGAGCACGATGTCGAGCGCCAGCACGCCGGCCAGCACGACGGCGCCCGCGCCGACCGCGAGGCCGGCGGGGAGCGCGCGAACGAAGTCGCGCCAGAGCGCCCGGTAGGGGGATCCGTCGGCCCGCGCGAACCGGCGCAGGTGGCGGATCCCCGCGGCCAGCGCAGCGGGGAGGGTGACGAGGGGGAGGCCGAGGACCGTGACGATGATGCCGACGAGCAGCACCTCGCCGAGCAGCGCGAACGCCCCCGAGGCGCCGGGGTTCGCCCCGGGCTCGGCGTCGGTCGGGCCACTGCCCGACCGGGCGATGCGGCGCGCCTCGCGCTCGGCCTTCCCCATCGCCATCAGCCCTTCAGGCCCTGGGTCGCGACGCCGTTGACGAGGAACCGCTGGAACACGATGAAGAACAGCAGCACGGGGATCAGGGCCACGAACGAGGCCGTCACGGTCGCGCCGTAGTCGCTCGTCGAGGTCTGGTCGTTGTACAGCCGCAGCGCGATCGGGAGCGGGTAGTTCTCCGGGCTGTTGAGGTACAGCAGCGGCGCGAGGAAGTCGTTCCAGGTCCAGATGAACGTGAAGATCGCGCTCGTGATGAGGGCGGGCTTGATGAGCGGCAGCGTGATCGACCAGAAGATCCGCAGGTGGCCGGCGCCGTCGATGCGCGCGGCCTCGTCCATGTCGCGCGGCAGGTTGCGGATGAACTGCACCATGAGGAACACGAAGAACGCCTCGGTCGCGAGGAACTTCGGGAGGATCAGCGGCACGAACGTGTCGACGAAGCCGAGCTTGTTGAACCAGATGTACTGGGGGATGATCACGACGTGCACGGGCAGCAGCAGCGTGCCGATCATGGCGGCGAAGAAGATGCCGAGGCCCTTGAACTTCACGCGGGCGAACGCGTACGCCGCGAGCGAGCTCGACAGCAGCGTGCCGACGACCGCCGACACGGCGAGGATCGTCGAGTTCAGGAAGAACCGCCACATGGGGACCCCGCCGATGCCCTCCGACACGGTCGCGTAGTTCGACAGGGTCGGATCCCAGGGGATGAGCCCCTGGTTCTGGCCGAACTCGGCGTTGGGCTTGAACGTGGAGGCGAACAGCCAGATCAGCGGGTAGATCACCACGGCGGTGATCGCGAGGAGAACGACGAACCAGACCACCGTCTGCCAGGCGCGACGGGTCATGCGGCGTCGCGGGGCGGGCTTACCGGTCGTGACGAGGGCGGTGGCGGTCATCGGTCGTCTCCCGAGTAGTGGACCCAGTTCTTCTGGGTGCAGAACAGGATCACGGCGATGATGGCGACGGCGATCATCACGACCCAGGCGATGGCGCTCGCGTAGCCCATTTGGGTGTCCGTGAATCCGCGCTTGTAGAGGTACAGGGTGATGAAGTTCGTCATGCCGGCGGGGCCGCCGGTGCCGTTCGAGATGATGTAGGCCGAGGCGAACACCTGGAACGCGCCGATGAGCTCGATGAGCAGGTTGAAGAAGATCACCGGCGAGAGCATGGGCAGCGTGACGGCCTTGAAGCGGCGCACGGGGCCCGCGCCGTCGACCTCGGCGGCCTCGTAGAGCTCCTTCGGGACCTGCTTGAGGCCCGCGAGGAAGATCACCATCGTGGCGCCGAACTGCCACACGGCGAGGAGGATCATCATCGGCACGACGAGGTTGACGTTTCCGATCCACCCGCCGAGGTTGATGCCGATCGCCGACAGGGCCGTGTCGACGGGGCCGTCCGTGTTGAACATCGCGCGCCACACGATCGCCACCGAGACCGAGGCGCCGATGAGCGAGGGGGCGTAGAACGCGGATCGGAAGAACGCGGCGCCGCGGTCGCGGTAGTTGAGCAGCAGCGCGATCGCAAGCGCCGCGGCGAGCTTGATCGGGGTGCCCACGAGGACGTAGACGAGGGTGATCTGCGCCGACTGGATGAACTGCGGGTCGTCCGTGAATAGGCGGATGTAGTTCTCAAACCCAACCCATTCGGGGGCGGTGAAGAGGTTGTACGACGTGAACGAGAGGTACAGCGAGTACGCCATCGGGCCGACCGTGAGGCCGAGGAACCCGATCATCCACGGGGTGAGGAAGGCGTATCCGGCGAGGGTCTCGCGGAGATTCCGACGGCGCTGCGCGGGCGTCGCTGTGCCGCGCTGCCTTGGTGGCTTCAGCCCCGCCCTGTTCGCCGTGACGACGGCTCTCGTTGTTGTCGTTGACATGATCTCCCGATCGGTGGGTGGTGGGCGGGGCGGCGTCGCCCCGCCCACCGGGGTGTACTCAGTTGAGGATGACGTCCATCTCGGAGAAGAACTGGTCGACGGCCTCGTCGACCGTGACGGTGCCGTAGCCGAGCTCCTGGCCCAGCTGACGGAACTTCTCCTCGAGGGTGCCGTAGCCGACGATCGGCACGGGCGGGGCGTCGCCGAGGCGATCCGCGATCGAGGCCTCGTAGTCGCGCACCTGCTGGCTGAGCTCGTCGAGCTCGGCGGCCTCGAGGGCCGTCTCCGAGGCCGGCAGGCCGCGGTTCGTGCCGAAGATCTCGCCCGACTCGGGCGAGTTCACGAGGAAGTCGACGAGGAGCGCGGACGCCTCGGGGTGCTCGGTCGTCGCGGCGACCGAGTGGAGCATCGAGGGCTTCAGGTAGAGGTCCTGCGCGCCCTCCTCGACGATCGGCGGGGCCTGGAGCGTGAGCTCCGTGTAGTCCCCGCCGAGGTTGCCGAGGTAGCCGGCGCCGAAGTTGTCCCACGTGCCCTCGCTGAGCACCTGCGCCGTGTCGAAGCCGCCGAGCGGGTACACCTCCTCCGCCTTCGCAGACGGGAAGGCGCCCTCCTCGCGGATCGCGGATCCCTGCTCCCAGAACGCCCGCAGGTCGTCCTCGGTGAAGTTCGGCTCGCCGTCCTCCGTGAACAGGTCCTCGCCCATCGCGCGCTGCTGGAGCTCGAAGAGCTGGATCCGTCCCGTCCAGTCGCTCGCGCCCCAGACCTCGCGGCCGTTCTCGTGGGCCGTGGCGGTCGCGTCGGCGATCCACTGGGTGTACTCCTCGTAGGTGCCGCCGGCGAAGTCCTGCACGCCGACCTCGTCGAGGAGCTTGGGGTTGCTGAACAGGCCCCACGCGTTGGTCGAGGTCGTGATGCCGTAGTTGCCGTCCGCGACCTCGCCGATCGCGAGGATCTCCTCGGAGAGGGCGGAGTCGTCGATCTCCTCGCCGACGTAGGGGGCGAGGTCGAGCAGGAGGCCGTTCTCGGCGTACTGGCGCAGGTAGGAGTAGTCGAACTGCATCACGTCGGGCAGGCCGCCGCCGGCCGCCTCGGTCTGACGCTTCTCCCAGTAGGCGGGGAAGTCCAGGAACGAGCTGTTGATCGTGATGTTCGGGTACTCCTCGGTGAAGGCGTCGAACGCCTGGTCGTACAGGTCGGCGCGCACGTCGTTGCCCCAGAAGGTGAAGGTCAAGGTGATCTCCTCCTCGGGGTCGAAGCCGTCGCCCCCGCCCGACCCGCTGGAGCAGCTGGTCAGCACGAGGCCGCCCGCGACCGTGACGGCCGCTGCGGCGAACAGAGTGGTTTTGCGGAACATCGGTGTCCTCTCAGAACGTCATCGTTCAGGCCCGGTCTGCGGTGATCCGGGTGGCGCATGGGAAAGCGCTTGCCGGTGATCTTAGGGCGAACGCGAAACGATTCACAAGAGGGTGGCGGATCCGGCCCCGCGCCGTTGCCTGATCGTGACGCGGGGCCGGAAGGCATCAGCCGAGGAGGACGTCAGCCTCGCTGAAGAACTGCTCGACGGCCTCGTCGACGCTCACCGTGCCGAGCCCGAGCTCCTTGCCGAGGTCCCAGAACTTCTGCTCGAGCGAGCCGTAGCCGACCACCGGGGCGGGCGGGGCGTCGCCGATGCGGTCCTCGACCGAGGTGAGGAAGTCCGCGACCTGCTGGTCGGGGCCCTCGAGCGTCGCGCCGTCGAGCTTCGTCTGCGACGCGGGGAAGCCGAGCGACGTGCCGAAGACGGCGCCCGCCTCGGGGCTATTCACGACGTAGTCGAGGAAGATCGCGGCGGCCTCGGGGTGCTCGCTCGACGAGGAGACGGCCATCTGCAGGCCCGCCTGGCGGTACAGGTCCTGCGAGCCGACCTCGGCGGTCGGGGGCGCGACGATCGAGATGCTCTCGGCGCCGGAGTCGCCGAGGTAGCTCGCGATGAAGTTGCTCCAGCTGGCCTCGCTCGCCGTGAGGTTGGCGCCGAAGCCCGAGACCGGGTTGATCTCCTCGAGGCTCTGCTGCGGGACGACGACGCCGTCGCGATCCGCGGATCCGCCCTCCCAGAACGCGCGGAGGTCGTCCTCCGTGAAGCCGAGCTCGCCCTCCTCCGTGAAGAGGTTGCCGCCGGCGGCGCGCAGGACCATCTCGAAGTTCTGGATCCGCTGCGTGTAGTCCGTGCCGCCGTAGACCTCGCCGTCGGTGGCCTCCGTCACGGACGCCATCCACTCCGAGTACTCCTCGTAGGTGGTGCCGCCCGCGTAGGGCTCGATGTCGTACTCGGCGAGGATGTCGTCGTTCAGGAAGACCGACCAGGTGCTGTAGCCGAGGGGCAGCGAGTACTGCGCGCCCTCGAGCTGGCCGGTGCCGAGCAGGCCCTCGTCGATGGCGTCGGTCGCCACGTAGTCGCCGTACTCGCCGAGGTCGGCGAGCAGGCCGTTCTCGGCGTACTGGCGCAGGTAGGTGTCGGAGAACTGCCACACGTCGGGCAGGCCGCCGCCGGCCGCCTCGGTCTGGCGCTTCTCCCAGTACGCGGGGAAGTCGCTGAACGAGCTGTTGATGGTGATGTTCGGGTACTCCTCGTTGAAGGAGTCGATGAGGTCCTGGTACCGCTGCGCGCGGTCGTCGTTGCCCCACCACGTGAAGGTGAGTTCGACCTCGGCCTCGGGGTCGTACTCGCCGCCGCCCGCGTCGCCGGAGCAGCCGGCGAGGGCGAGGGAGCCGATGCCGATGCCGGCCGTGATGGTGAGGATGCGCCTCGTGCGTCGCGTCATTGCTGGTGCTCCTTAGTGCGTCGTTGCGAAGGAATGCCGCGCCTCCCGAGACATTGGAAAGCGCTTCCCGAGGCACGATATTGCATCCCTAAACGTTTCACAAGTGCGCGGGGGAGATCCACTCGGGGCGCGGCCGCGCGCGGCGTGGCGCGCGCGCAGCGGCAGGCGGCGCGCCGCGGACCCACCCACGCGCGCGCCGCCCGGATCAGGGGGCGGTCGCGGCCGCGAGGGTGGCGATCTCGCCGGGGGAGAGCGCCGCGTCGGCGATGACGACGCGGTGCGCGAGGTCGAGCCGCTCGCCCGGCGCCAGCGTGACCGTCTCGTCGAACGTCGGCGACGGCGCGAGCACGGGGAACGGCTCCGAGCGCACGAACCAGCGCACGGGCGGCTCGGCCGAGCTGGCGCCCGCGAACGCCAGGATCGTCGCTCCGCCGTCGACCTCGTCCAGCTGCCCCGACAGCGCGAGCCACGGCTCGGCGGATCCCATCACGGCGTCGGCGGCGGACCCCACGAGCCCCGGGTGTGCGGGCGTCGTCACGGCGCCCGAGGTGAACGAGCGCGCGAGCCGCAGGAAGAGCCCGGAATAGCCCGCGTTCTCTCGGCCGAGCGTCGTGGGGCTGCCGAGCACGAGGTCGTGATCCGCGATCGAGGTGAGGCTCGAGGTGATGTCGAGCGCCCAGGTCCCGCGGTCGGTATCGACGCCGTGGAACCGGTGTGTCCGGTGTTCGGCCAGCCACGGTTCGCCGGCCTGCGTGATCCAGGTGAGCTCCTCGGTGACGGTGGCCTCGGATCCGCCCTGCACGCTCGTGAACCGGTCGTGCCGGATCCGCCCGACGTTGTCGAGCGGCACGTATCCCTCGCCGTGCACGTACGTGTTGCCGCCCCAGAAGTTCTGCCCCGACACGTCGGTCAGCGTCATCTGCAGGCCCTTGTGCCAGCGGTGATCCCACGGGCGGTAGCCAGTCACGGTCGCGCCCGACAGGGTCCGCAGCGGGTGGAGGAAGGGCTTGGGCCCCTCGAAGACCGGCGCGTCGTCGGAGAAGACGTAGCGCGCGATCTCCACCCCCGTGGCGGTCACGGCGAGGGCGCGGTCCTCCTCGGCGATGCGGACCTCAGACACGCGCGGCCTCCGGGCGCGCGGAGCGGATCGTGCCGGCGTGGATCCGCGCGGTCGCGTCTGCGGGATCGGATCCGGCCATGGATCGGTAGAACGGGTCGCCGGGCACGAGCTCCTCGCGCGCCACCGAGCGGCCCTCGAGCGCCGACTTGTACATGCCGGCGGCGAGCTCCATGATCCGGCGGCCGTCGTCGCCGCTGGCGACGGGGCGCTCGCCGCGCTCCATCGCCGCGATCACCTGCGCGAACTGCGGGGCGTGCGAGTCGCTCGCGACGTTCTCGCGCGGCGCCCACGACGCTGCCTCCTCCGCCAGGACGCCGGGGGCCGGGGTCCACGTCCAGTGCGCGTTGTCGTAGCCGTAGAGGTGCTCGACCTCGACGGTCGCGCGCTCGAAGTCGATGCGCACGGCGCTCGTCTCACGGGGCGACAGCAGGCTGTTGGTGATCGAGCACATCGCGCCCGAGGCGAAGCGCACGCTCGCCATCGACACGTCCTCCGTGTCGGTCTCGCGGGCGAGGGTCGACATGACGGCCGAGACGTCGGTCCATTCCCCGAGGAGCGAGAGGAGCATGTCGACCTGGTGGATCCCGTGTCCCATCGTCGGGCCGCCGCCCTCGGTCGCCCACTTGCCGCGCCACGGGACGGCGAAGTACGCCGGATCCCGGTACCAGAGCGTGTCGCAGCGGGCCACGAGGGGGCGCCCCAGGGATCCGTCGGCGATGAGTTCGCGCAGGCGCACGGCGGCGGATCCGAAGCGGTGCTGGAAGACGTAGGAGGCGAAGGGGCCGTGCGCGCCCTCGTGCTCGGCGATCGCGTCGTAGTCGGCGAGCGAGAGCGTCGGCGGCTTCTCGGAGAGCACCCACGCGCCCGCGCGCAGGGCGGCGATCGCGGCGTCGCGGTGGGCGACGGGCGGGGTCGCGAGCGTCACGAGCTGCGGGGACTCGGCCGCGAGCAGCGCGTCGAGGTCGGAGTACCACGCGGGGATGCCGAATTCGGCGGCGGCGGCGCGCGCCGCGTCGGCGTTGACGTCGCAGACGGCGACGACCTCGACGCGGTCGCCGAGGGCGGCGAGGCTCGGCAGGTGCTGGCCGCGGGAGATGGCTCCGGTGCCGACGACGGCAACGCGAATGGGCATGGGGCTCCTTTGCTCGGGCGCGTGGGAAAGCGCTTGCCGACACCCTACGCGGTCCGTCGCGACCAGGCTAGCCCCGGCCGGCGACATCGTTCAGCGGATCCTGGGCTCGCGCTGGCGCGTCGACAGGAGATCCCCCGGTGGATCCGAGGATCCGCAGGCCGCCGTCATCACCGCGACGGGTGACATGGGAGGCATATCAGGCGCGAGAGGAGGTGAGGACGATGGACGGAATCCTGCAGGCAGTGGTCGCGCTCCCGCTCATCGCGGTGGTGCTGGCGATCGCGCTCGAGCCGCTCGTCGGTGATCCCGCGTGAGGCAGGGGTGCCCCGTCGCCCCCCCGCACAACGCAGTCAATATTTGCCCCCGGCGACGAGATCACGCCGATCGCGGGGCGGGCGGCCGAAAATTGACTGCGTTGTGCTGGCGGGCCGCGCCCGCAGCGGCCCGCCAGCCCCCGCCTACCCCGCCTGCGTGCGGTGGAGGTCGGCGTAGCGGCCGCCGCGGGCGACGAGATCCGCGTGCGTGCCGACCTCCACCACCCGGCCGCGCTCGAGCACGACGATCCGGTCCGCGCGGCGGATGGTCGACAGCCGGTGCGCGACCACGAGCGTCGTCCGCCCGCGCATCAGCCGCTCCAGCGCCTCCTTCACGAGCGCCTCCGACGACGGATCCAAGGCGCTCGTGGCCTCGTCGAGGAGCAGGATCCGCGGATCCCTCACGAGGGCCCGCGCGATCGCAATCCGCTGCCGCTGCCCGCCCGACAGGCGCGCCCCGCGCTCGCCGACGACGGTGTCCCAGCCGTGGGGCTGCTGCGCGACGAACTCCCACGCGTTCGCGTCTTCGAGCGCCCGGCGGACGCGGTCGTCGGAGACGCCCTCGAGCCCGTAGGTGACGTTGTCGCGGACGGAACCCTCGAACAGCACCGACTCCTGCGGCACGACCGAGACGAACCGGCGCACCGTGCGCATGTCGAGGCCGTGCGCGTCGACATCGTCGACCAGGAGGCGCCCCGAGGTGGGACGGACGAAGCCGAGAACGAGGTTCAGGAGGGTCGACTTGCCGGATCCGCTGGACCCGACGAACGCGACCGTCTCGCCCGCGCGGATGTCGAGGCTGACGTCGTCGAGCGCGGGGGACTCGGCGTCGGGGTACGTGTGGCTCACGCGGTCGAGCGCGACGTCGCCCGCGACCGCATCGACCTCGGCCCGGCCGTCGTTCTCCTCGAGGTCGGGCTCCTCGAGCACTTCGGCGATCGAGCGGACCGACTCGACGCCGCGCGTGGCGACGGGGATGAGCATGAGGATCTGCGTCAGGCCCTGCGTGAGGAGCGTGAAGTATGCCGAGAGCATGACGACCTCGCCGGGGGTGATGGGGAGGATCCCCGTGAGCGAGAACGTGGCGGCGAGCACGAGGCAGAACGCGCCGAGCATCTGCATCGCGACCCACGACATCGAGGCGATCCGCCCGTTGAGCATGTCGAGCACCATGCCCGCGCGGCGCACCTCGTCGGCGCTCGTCGCGACGCGCGAGACGGCCGTGCGCTCGAGCCCGTGCGCGCGCGTGATGGGAATGAGCGATGCCATCTCGCCAACGCGGGCGGCGAAGCCCTCCATCTCCCGGCGGAACGCCTCGTTGTGCACGCGGGAGCGGCGGGCGGAGAACCAGCGGATCCCGATCGCGAGGGGGACGGCGAGGAGGTAGACGGGGAGGAACTCGGGGACCTTGATCGCCGTCATCGCGAGCGCGCCGACGAGCACCATGGTGGCCGAGAGCAGCGGGTGCGTGACCTGCTGCAGCATGAGCTCGATGTTCTCGACGTCGCGGACGACCTTCGTCTGCAGGATTGAGGCGCTCACGCGCGAGTGGTAGCCGATCGAGAGGCTCTGGAGGCGGTCGGCGAGCGCGTTGCGGAGGTCGGCGCCGGTGTCGCGGACGACGGTCATGAACATCCGCGTATACACGAGGTGGTTGGGGTAGTTCTGCAGGAGCAGGGCGGAGGCGAGCGCGAACCACCACCACACGGCCGAGAGCTGCCCTCCGGCGGCGACGATGTCGACGATCGCCGCCGTGATCACGGGCATCCCCCAGAGGGGGATTTCCTTGAGCGTGAACGCGAGGATCGCGAGCGTCATGCGTCCCGGCCGGCGCGCGAGGAGGCGGAGGATCGTGCGGGTGGGTCTTCGGCCATCTACGCGCGTCGAGGTGTGGGAAAGCGCTTGCTGCGGCATGATGTCCATCATGCCGTTTCCTCACCGTCGAGGGAACGGCCCCTATGTCCACATTTCTCCGGTAAGTCTCACCGGAATCCGGTGAGACTTACCGGAGAAATGTGGACATGCGGGGCGCACCTCAACGACGAGCACACCCACAGCGAGGCCCACCATGACCTACCACCTGGCCGGCGATTCCACGGTCGCGGCCTGCCCGCCCGAGGAGCAGCCCATGTCCGGATGGGGCGCGCACCTCGCGCCCCACGTGCCGGATCCCGTCCGGAACCTCGCCTTCGGCGGCGCCACGACGGCGACGTTCTGTGAGGACGCCTGGCCCCGCCTGATCGACGAGGTGCGCGCGGGCGACACGGTCGTGATCCAGTTCGGCCACAACGACCAGAAGGATCCCGCGCTCGCGTCCCGCGGCGGGTACCGCGAGCGCCTGGCCGGCATGGTGCGCGAGGTGCGGGAGCGCGGCGCGACGGCCGTGCTGTGCACCTCGTGCGAGCGTCGCTGGTTCGACGGCGACCGCGTCACGCCCACGCACGGCGACTACCCCAACGCCGTCCGCGACCTCGCGGCCGAGCTCGATGCGCCCCTCATCGACCTCACGGCGTTCACGACCTGGCTGTACGAGGACGCCGGGCCCGACGGATCCGTGGGTCTGCTCAGCCACTTCGCGCCCGGCGAGCACCCGCACTGGCCCGACGGGCTCGCCGACGACACCCACTTCCACGAGCGCGGCGCTCGCCGCATCGCGGCATACGTTGGGCGGCAGCTGCGCGCGATCCGGCGCCTCGACGGGGACGCCCCCGCGCGCGGAAGCTCCCTGGTGAGCTGAGCATGCAGGGGGGAATGACCAAGCGGGTCGGGATCCGCGACGTTGCCGAGCACGCGGGCGTCTCGATCGCGTCGGTCTCGAACGCGCTCAACCGCCCGGAGCAGGTCAGCGACGCGCTCCGGCAGCGCGTGACCGCGTCGGTCGCGACGCTCGGGTACGCGCCGATGCCCGCCGCCCGCCAGCTCCGCGCGGGGCGTAGCGGCCTCATCGGGATGACCGTGATCAACATCTCCAACCCCTTCTTCGGATCCCTCATCGCGGGCGCGGAGGAGGCCGCGTCCCGCGCGGGGATGCGGGTGCTCGCGGGCAACAGCGACGACGACGCCGCGCAGGAGCGGGACCACCTGGGGCTGTTCGAGAGCGTGCAGGTCGAGGGCGCGCTCGTCGCCCCGTTCAGCGACCCGCACGCCGCCGCGGCGCGCCTGCGGGGGCGGGGGATCCCCGTCGTGCTCGTCGACGGCATCGACGCGGGCGGGCAGCTCGCCTCCGCGTCCTTCGACAACGTTGCCGGGGGCACGCTCGTCGCCGAGCACCTCCTCGCGCTCGGCCGCCGCCGCCTCCTGTTCCTGGGCTCGCGCGACGAGCTCCCGCAGGTCCGGGACCGCGCGGAGGGCGCGCGCCGGGTCGTGCGCGCGGCGGGGCTCGATCTCGCGGCCACGCGCCTGCCGCGCACGGATCCGCTCTCGGGCGCGCAGTTCGGCGCCCAGGTCGCGGGGTGGGATCCGCGCGACCGCCCCGACGCGATCTTCTGCTCGAACGACCACCTCGCGATGGGCGTTGTGCGCGCGCTCCTCGACGGGGGCGTGCGCGTGCCCGAGGACGTCGCGGTCGTGGGCTATGACGACACGCCGCTCGCGACCGTCGCGGCGGTGCCGCTGACGTCGGTGCGGCAGCCCGCGGTCGAGATGGGGCGCCGGGCGGGCGAGCTCCTCATCGAGCGGATCCGCGACCCCCGCGCCGCGCCCGAAGCGATCGTCTTTCCCCCCGCGCTCGAGGTGCGGGCCTCCACCGTCGGCGCGTGACGCGCGCCGCGCGACATTCCGGGGTGCCTGCGGCAGGATGGGCGCAACGACAAGGGGGAGATCCATGTTCTTTGGACGCCGCACGCCCGCACGACACGCACCCGACCCCGTTCCCGCGCCCACCGCGCCCGCGCGCGGGGCCTGGCGCGACGGCATGGGGATCCTCGCGACGCGGGCGATTCAGATCATCGCGGTCGTCGTGCTCGCCGTCGGCGTCATCTGGGGCATGCGCCAGATCACGGTCGTCGTCATCCCGGTGCTCCTCGCGCTGATCCTCGCGTCGGCGTTCGAGCCGGTGATGAAGTGGCTGCGCGCGCGCATGCCGTCGGTGCTCGCGACCGTGATCCTGCTCCTCGCGATCATCGGGGTGATCGGCGGCATCGGGTGGGCGATGGTCCGCGCCGTGCTGGCGCAGTGGGACGACCTCTACCAGAGCGCCGTGAGCGGCATCGATCAGGTCATCGACTGGGTGAACACGCTGCCGTACGCGCCGGATCAGGCGCAGCTCGACCAGTGGTGGGCCGCGCTCCAGGACTTCGCGACGAGCGCGCAGTTCGGCTCGAGCGTCGGCAGTGGCGCGGTCGCGGGCGTGAGCGCCGTCGCCACCTTCATCACGGGCCTCGTCCTCATGGCCGTCGTGCTGTTCTTCTTCCTCAAGGATGGGCCGCTCCTGTGGGGCTTCGTCCTGCGCCCCTTCGAGGGCGAGTGGGAGGCACGCATGCAGCGGGTCGGATCCAAGACGGTCGACACCCTGGGCGCCTACGTTCGCGGGACGGCGGCGGTCGCGGCGGTCGACGCGATCGGCATCGGCGTGGGGCTCGCGATCCTGCAGATCCCCCTCGCGCTCCCGCTGACGCTCCTCGTGTTCCTGCTCGCGTTCATCCCCATCGTGGGCGCGACGCTCGCCGGGATCCTCGGGGCGCTCGTCGCGCTGGTCGATGGCGGCTTCATGAACAACGGCCTGCTCGCGGCCATCATCGTCGTCGCGATCGTCGTCGGGGTGAACCAGCTCGAGGGCAACTTCCTCCAGCCCGTGCTCATGGGCCGGGCGCTGAAGCTCCACAGCCTCGTCGTCCTGATCGCGCTGACGGTCGGCACGCTGCTGGCGGGCGTTCTGGGCGCCGTCCTCGCGGTGCCGCTGACCGCCGTGCTGTGGGGCATCATCCAGGTCTGGGACGGCGAGGGCCGCCCCGCCCGCTGGGCCCGCCCGTAGCGCGGCGCCCCGTTCGCCCCTAAGTCCACAAGTCTCCGGTAAGTCTCACCCGGATCCGGGTGAGACTTACCGGAGAATTGTGGACGTGCGCCGCGGCCTACGCCCGCGTGACCTGAATCACGCTGGGGCGCGGGCCGCCCCACGTGCCGCCCGCGAGGGATCCGGGAGCGGCGTAGTCGGGGAAGTAGGAGTTCGGGGATCCCCAGGATCCGTCCTCGCCCGGGTGCTGCACCGCGACGAACACGCTGCCGTCGGCGTCGTGGATCACGGGCCCGCAGGTCTCGGCGTCGCGCGGGACGGCGAGGAACTGCTGCACGTGGCCGCGCTCGGCCCCTTCGAGCGGCACGAGGAAGAGCCCGTCGTTGTAGCCGATGCTCGAGGGCTGACCGTCGGTCGAGATCCACAGGTTGCCCGCGGAGTCGAACGCGAGGTTGTCGGGGCACGAGATCGGCGAGACCTTCTCGGCGGGGAAGCCCGCGAAGTAGGTGTTCGGGTTCGTCGCGGGGTCGCCGGCGAGGATGACGATGCTCCACCCGAACGTCGTCGAGGTGAGGTCGCCGCCCGCCTCCGTGATCTCGATCACGTGGCCGTCCCGGTTCGTGTTGCGCGGGTTGGGCTCGGTCGCGCCCTCGTTCGACCCGACGCCGCGGTTCGAGTTGTTCGTGCACGCGACGTACACGCGGCCCGTGCGCGGGTTCGGCTCGACGTCCTCGCAGCGGTCCATCTTCGTGGCGCCCACGGCGTCGGCCGCGAGGCGGGTGTAGACGAGCGCCTCCTCGGTCGTGAAGCCCGCGACCGCGCTCTCGCCGTCGACGACGAGCGGCAGCCACTCGCCCGCGCCGTCGAACGCGCCGTCGCTCGGCAGGGCGCCGGATCCCGTGATCTCGCTGACGGGCGAGTCGCCCGTGAACTTCGCGACGTAGAGGGATCCGTGGCTCAGCAGCTGCTTGTTCGCCGCGCGCGCCTTCTTGCCGTTCCCGGGCCGGAAGGTGCCCGACGAGACGAACTTGTAGAGATAGTCGAAGCGCTCGTCGTCGCCCATGTACGCGCCGACGTGGCCCGACGTGCCGACGACGACGTTCGCGCCCTCGTGCTTCATGCGCCCGAGCGCCGTGTGCTTGACGGGCGCCTCGTCGGGGTTGTCGGGGTCGATCTCGACGATCCACCCGAATCGGTTCGGCTCGTTCTCGTACCCGCTCTGGCGGGCGTCGAAGCGCGGATCCACCGCCTCCCAGCCGTACGAAGACGCGCCCTCGGTGATCCCGTAGCGGGCGTTGCCGGGGGTCGTGCCGTCGGCGCGGAAGTACCCGTTGAAGTTCTCCTCGCCCGAGACGATCGTGCCCCAGGGGGTCGTTCCGCCCGCGCAGTTGCCGAACGTGCCGTTCACGGTCCGGCCGTCGGGGTGGTCGGTGGTCTTCAGGAGGTCGGATCCGGCGGCCGGCCCGTCGAACACCATGGGCGTGTCCGCCGTGATGCGGCGGTTCTTGGGCGCGCCGACGATGTATCTCCAGGGCTGGCCGCGGTGGGCGCGCTCGAGCTCGACGACCGAGAAACCGTGCGCGGCCTTCGTCACGCGCACCTGCTCGAGCCGCTCCTCCTCCGAGGCGGCCGGCGGGAACATGATGCCCGCGTTCGTGTACTCGTTGTTCGCGGCGAGGACGGCGCGCTTGCCGTTCGGCTCCGCGATGATGTCGAGGTAGTCGTTGTTGTAGCCGAACTGCCGGGCCTGCTTCGCGGCCGTCTGGTGCGCGGGGTCGAACGCGTCGGCGGCGTCGAACAGCGGGTCGCCCCAGCGGATGACCGGCGTCCAGGTGAACCCGTCCGGGATCGTCACGGCATCGACCGTGTTCGGCACCGGCGCGATCGGCGTGAAGCCGAACGCGGCGCCCTTGTCGCGCCCGAGGACCTGCGCCGTCGTCGCCTGCGCGGGGGATCCGCCGGCGAGCGAGGACCCGATGACGACGGCCGCGGCCGCCGCGGCGCCGCCCGCGAGCACGGCGCGTCGGCTGAGCGCGGCGCCGGCGATGTCGCGGAAGTAGCCGTTGTCCGACGTGTTGGGCGCGGGGTGGAAGCACGCGTTATCGCACTTGTAGAGGCACGTGACGGCGCTGCGCTTGCCGTGCGTGCGGCCCGTCATGAGCAGGTTCAGCAGCGGGCGCCGGCGGCCGTCGGCGGGCGAGGGGATCGTGTCGGTCATGCGTCCACGCTCGCCCGCGAAGGTGACCTCTAGCCCGGCCGCGCGTGAACGGACGGTGAACGCCGCGGGGGCACCTCGTGACGTAGGTCTGCCTAAATGGTGACTTCTGCCCGGGGTGCCCGGGGAGACGGATCCGCGCTACGCGCCGAGCACGGCCGCGACGATCTCGCGCGCCTCCGCCTGCACCTCGGCGAGGTGCTGCGGGCCCTTGAGGCTCTCGGCATAGAGCTTGTAGACGGCCTCCGTGCCCGAGGGGCGCGCGGCGAACCACGCGAACTCGGTCTGGACCTTCAGCCCGCCGATCGCGGCCCCGTTCCCGGGCGCCTCCGACAGCTTCGCGGTGATCGAATCCCCCGCCAGCGTCTCGGCCGCCACGTCCTCCGGGGCGAGCGCCTTCAGCGCGGCCTTCTCGGCGTCCGACGCGGGGGCATCCACGCGCTCGTAGGACGAGGCGCCGTACTCGGCCTCGAGCTCGGCGTAGCGCGCCGACGGCGTCTTGCCCGTGGCCGCGATGATCTCGGCGGCCAGCAGGCAGAGGATGATGCCGTCCTTGTCGGTCGTCCAGACCCCGCCGTCGTGGCGGAGGAACGAGGCGCCCGCGGATTCCTCGCCGCCGAAGGCGACGGATCCGTCGATCAGCCCCGGCACGAACCACTTGAAGCCGACGGGCACCTCGAGAAGGGGCCGGCCGAGCTCGGCGGTCACGCGATCGATGATCATCGACGACACGAGGGTCTTGCCGACCGCGGCCGACGCGGGCCAGCCCGGCCGGTGGGCGAACAGGTAGTCGATCGCGACGGCGAGGAAGTGGTTGGGGTTCATCAGCCCCGCGTCGGGCGTGACGATGCCGTGGCGGTCGGCGTCGGCGTCGTTGCCCGTGAGGACGTCGAACTCGGCGCGGCGCGCGACGAGGGAGGCCATGGCGGAGGGGGAGGACGGATCCATGCGGATCTTCTCGTCCCAGTCGAGCGTCATGAACTTCCACGTCGGGTCGACGTCGGGGTTGACGACCGTGAGCTCCAGCCCGTAGACCTCGGCGATGAGCTGCCAGTACTCGACGGAGGCGCCGCCGAGCGGATCCGCCCCGATCCGCACCCCGGCGCGGGCGATCGCGTCCATGTCGATCACGTCCCCGAGGTCGCGGACGTAGACGTCGCGGAAGTCGTACGACCCGACCGCCCCGTCGACGATGTCGCCGTAGCGCACGCGCTGGACGCCCTCGAGGCCGGCGGCGATGAGCTCGTTCGCGCGGTCGGCGATCCAGCCCGTCGCGTCGGTGTCGGCCGGGCCGCCGTGCGGCGGGTTGTACTTAAAGCCGCCGTCGGCGGGCGGGTTGTGGCTCGGGGTGACGATGATGCCGTCGGCGCGGGCCGGGTCGTCGGCCGCCAGGTCGCGGTTGTGGCGCAGGATCGCGTGGCTGAGCGCGGGCGTCGGCACCCAGGCGTCGCGGGCGTCGGCGCGCACGTCGATCTCGTTCGCGACGAGGACCTCGAGCGCGGTGCGCTCGGCGGGCAGCGAGAGCGCGTGCGTGTCGCGGCCGAGGTATACGGGGCCGGCGATGCCCTGCGCCCTGCGGTAGTCGACGATCGCCTGCGTCGTGGCGAGGATGTGGTCCTCGTTGAAGGTCGTGGCGAGGCTGGATCCGCGGTGCCCGCTCGTGCCGAACGCGACGCGCTCGGCGGGAACGTCCGGGTCCGGCTTCCGGTCGTAGTACGCGGCGATCAGGGCGTCGATGTCGACGAGGTCCTGGGGCTCTGCGGGCTGTCCGGCGCGAGTGCTCATGGATCCAGTGTGCCAGGTGGGCGTTACCGAACGGTGACGTGGGCGGATCCGCTCCCCGCGCTCCGCGTACGCTGTGACCATGACCGAGACCCCCGCCTCCCCGCGCACCTACAGCTATCTCGGGCCGGCGGGGACGTTTACGGAGGCCGCGCTCGCGCAGGTCGAGGAGGCGCGGGGGCAGGCGTGGCGGCCCGTCGCGAACGTGGGGGCGGCGCTCGCCGACGTCGCGAGCGGCCGGTCGCACGGCGCGATGATCGCGATCGAGAACACGGTCGAGGGCGGCGTCTCGAGCGCCCAGGACGCGCTCGCGAACACGCCGGGGCTGCGGATCATCGGCGAGTACCTGGTGCCCGTGTCGTTCGTGCTCGTCGCCCCGCGCGGCACGCGGCTGGAGGACGTCACGGACGTGGCGGCCCATCCCGTCGCGTACGCGCAGTGCCTCGAGTGGCTGGGGCGGAACGTGCCCGGCCACACGCAGGTCATCGCGGCGAGCAACGTCGCCAGCGCGATGGGCGTGCTCGACGGATCCCTCCCCGCGCACGCGGCGATCGCGGCGCCGGGCGTCGTGAACCACTACGACGTAGACGTGCTGGCCGAGGGGATCGGGGACAACCCGGACGCCGTGACCCGCTTTGTGCTCGTGACGCGCACCGTCGTGCCGCCGGAGAAGACCGGGGCCGACAAGACCTCGCTGATCGTCGAGTTGCCGAAGGAGGTGCCCGGCGCGCTCGTCGAGATGCTCGAGCAGTTCGCGACACGCGGCATCAACCTCAGCCTCATTCAGTCGCGCCCCATCGGCGACCGCCTCGGGCGGTATCGCTTCGTCATCGACGCCGACGGGCACGTCTCGGACGAGCGGATGGCCGACGCGCTCAAGGGCCTCAAGCGCTTCAGCCCGCACGTGATGTTCCTCGGGTCCTACCCCCGCGCGGACCGCGAGCGCGTGCACGCCGAGGCCCGCTACGCGGACGAGTCCTTCGCCGACGCGCGCGACTGGCTCCGCGGCATCCTCGCGGGCGCCGACGAGGAGTAGGTCGCGGGCGGCTCGGCCGCCGGGGCCTCCGGCACCGAGCGTCCTACAGCACAGGCCCCTACAGCGCCGCCGCGAGCAGCTCGAGCGTCGCGAGGCGGCCCGGGGTCTCGTCCAGCGGATCCGTCCGGTACGCGCCCGCCGACGGCGAGATCATGATCTCGTCGACCCCGTGCGTCTCGGCGAACGCGCGCAGCTCGTCCGCCACGCGCGGCGCCTCGCCCACGAACCAGCGCTGGCGGTTCTGCTGGATGAGCGAGTCCTCGAGCGCGTCCGACGGGTTCTCGCGCACCTCGTCGATCGTCTCGATCTTGCGCATGGGCTTGTTCGACCGCAGGCGCGCGAACTGGCGCAGCTGCGGCAGCGCGCGCTCCTCCGCGAGGGCCTGCGTCTCGGCGACCACGACGTTCGCCGTGACGAAGGACCGCGGATCCGGGTGCCGCTCGCTCGGCTGGAAGCCCTGGCGATACAGCGCCATCGCGCGCTCGAGGCCGTCGCCCGCGAAGTGGTTCGCGAACACGTACGGCAGGCCGAGCTGCGCGGCGAGCTGGGCGGAGAAGTCGCTGGATCCGAGTAGCCACACCTCGGGCGCGCTCGACGCGTCCGGCGTCGCAGTGACCTCGTACGTGCCGCCGGAGGTGAAGCGCACGGTCGCCCCGTCGCGCTCCATCAGCTGGATGATGTTCTGCACGTGCTCCGGGAACTGCTGCGCCTCGCTCGTCGTCCCCGAGCGGCGCAGGAGCTGGGTGATCACGGGGTCGCTGCCCGGCGCGCGCCCGAGCCCGAGGTCGATGCGGCCCGGCGCGATCGCCTCGAGCGCCGCGAACTGCTCCGCAACGATGAGCGGCGCGTGGTTCGGCAGCATGACGCCGCCGGACCCCACACGGATCCGCTCCGTGCGCGCCGCCGCGGCCGCGATGAGCACGGGCGGCGACGTCGAGGCGACGGCCGGCATGTTGTGGTGCTCGGCGAACCAGTAGCGCCGGTAGCCCAACCGGTCGGCGGCCTGCGCCAGCGCGATCGACGACGCGATCGCCTGCGGCGTGGTCTGGCCCGTGCGCACGGGGACGAGGTCGAGGACAGACAGTGCGGGAGTGGTGCTCATCGCTTGTCGAGAACCGCGGATCCGCCCCGGCTATTCCCCGCTACGGCAGCGCGTCCTCGAGCTCGCGGCCGAGCGCGGGGGCGATGTGCTCGACCCAGAGGCGGTTCAGGTGCGAGTTGTCCTCGTAGATCGGCACGTCGCCCGCGAACAGCGGGCAGCCCTCCTCGGTGCACACGAGCGGCTCGGTGTCGACATAGATCGCGTTCGCGGCCTCCGCGCGCTCCTGGGTGATCGCGTTGCTGTGCGCCTCCTGGCTCTCGCCCGAGACGACGCAGTTCTCCTGGTCGGCGCCAGGCGCGTCGACGCAGTCCTTCGGCTCCGACTCGTCGCGCGCGGGCACGTCGCCCAGCACGATGACGCGGCCGGCCGACTCCTGGTAGCCCGTGACGGCCTCCGTGACGGCCGTCGCCCACTGCTCGTCGATCGACGCGTCCGGCTGGTCGGTCATGTTCAGCTGCCCGCGGGCGCTGAGGATCGCCGCGTCGGGCGCGAGGTCGGCCACCTCGTCGCGCGTGAAGTCGCGGAACGCGTCGCAGTCGGGCTGGTCGTGCCCGTCGGCGTCCTGCACGACGGGATATGCCCCGCACGCCATCTTCGCGAACAGCACGACGCGGAAGTCGTGGTCCTTGCCGATCATGTCGAGCGCGGGGATCCACATCGCCGCGTGCGAGTCGCCGATGACGGCGATCGTCGTGTCGGACTGCGTATTCCCGTACGCGCATACGTCCGCGTCGCGCTCGCCCTCGCTCGCGTAGCAATCGCCGTCGACGAGGTCCGTCCACTTGGCGTCCTGCAGGGCGTCGGCGTCGATGTCGGGCGGAATGGGCGCCCCCGACTCGGCCACCTCGACGGCCTCGTCGAGCGAGTCCTGCACCTCGTCGACGTCCTCGCCCTGGATCTCCTGGTACCCGTGCTCGTCGAAGTACGCCTCGGCGTCCGCCTGCTGGGCGGCCTGGCGGGCGGATCCGTACGCGGCAGATCCCGCGACGCACGCGAGCACGACGACGACGCTGATCGGCCACAGCCACAGCGTGCGGCGGTCGCGGGAGAACACGGGGACGCGCTTTTTCTGGAACGGCGTCTCGACGAGGTGGTAGCTCGCCGAGGCCAGGCCGAACGAGACGACGATCGTGAGGGCCGCGCTGACGACGAGCGGCGCGTCGTGGGGGAGCGCGGCGGCGAACGCCAGCGCGACGGGCCAGTGCCAGAGGTAGAGCGAGAAGGAGATGTCGCCGACGTAGCGGACGGGGCGGGCCGAGAGCACGCGCCCGGGCCACGTGTCGGGGCCGGCGGCGAGCAGCAGCGCGGTGCCGGCGACCGGGACGGCGGCGTGCCAGCCCGGGAACGGCGTCTGCTCGGAGAACGTGGCCGTCGCGACCGCGAGGAGGAGCACGCCCGCCCAGGCCGCGCCGTGACGCCAGCGGGAGCGGAGGGGCGCGGATCCGAGGCACGCCAGGAGGGCGCCCGCCGCGAGCTCGTAGGCGCGGGCGGCGGTGTTGAAGTACGCGGGCTCGGGGGTGGCGGCCGTGACCCACAGGGCGTAGGCGAACGAGGCGGCGAGCACGAACGTCGCGATCCCCGTGAAGGCGCGGGCGCCGAGGCGCGGCACGAAGAGCAGCACGAGCACGGGCCACACGAGATAGAACTGCTCCTCGACCGCGAGCGACCAGTAGTGCTGGAAGAGGCTCGGATCCGTCACCGAGAAGTAGTCGGCGCCGGACGCCGCGAAGTGCCAGTTGGCGAGGAACACGCTCGTCCAGGCCGCGTCGACGGCCGTGTCGTCGAGGCGGGCGACGGGGAGCGCGATCGCGGCGTAGATGAGCACGACGACCGTGACCACCGTGGCGGCGGGGAGGATCCGGCGCGCGCGGCGCACATAGAACTCGGCGATGCTCACGGTGCCCGTGCGCTCCACCTCGCGCAGGAGGAGTTGGGTGATGAGGAAGCCCGAGATGACGAAGAAGACGTCGACGCCCACGAACCCGCCCTCGAGGCCGGGGAGGTGCACGTGCGAGAGAACGACGAGCACGACCGCGAGCGCGCGCAGACCCTGGATGTCGGGGCGCCACGACGCGTGCGAGGCGCGCGGATCCGCGGACGGGCGAGCGGCGGTGGTCTGGCTCATCGTCTCCACCATAGTTATCGTTTTGTGATGTTGCTGGGAGCGCCTGCGCCGGGTCGCGGCGGGCGCGGCCTAGCCTTTTCCCATGATGGCTGAGCTCTTCGTCGTCCTCGTGTGCGCGAGCGCGGTCGCATCGTTCGCGAAGTGGCGAGGCTGGCCCGCGCCGCTGCTCGTGACGGGCGTCGCGCTCGCCGCGTCGCTGTTGCCGATCGTGCCCGACCTCACGCTCGACGGCGATGTCCTGCTCGCCCTTGTCCTGCCGCCCCTGCTGTACTCGGCGTCGCTCGACGCGTCCTTCCTCAGCTTCCGGCAGGCGGCGCCCCATGTGCGGCGCCTCGGGGTGGGGCTCGTCGCCGTGACCGCGGCGGCGGTTGGCCTCGTCGCGTGGCTCATGATGCCCGAGCTCGGGATCGCGGGCGCGCTCCTCCTCGGCGCGATCGTCGGCCCGCCCGACGCTGTCTCCGCCGCCGCGATCGGGCGAAAGCTGGGCCTGCCGCGCCGGGTCATGACGGTCATCAGCGGCGAGAGCCTCATCAACGACGCCACCTCCCTGACGCTCGTGCGCGTGTTCGCGGCGATCGTCGCGGGGGCGACGGTCACGCTGTGGGACGGGCTCGGCGGCTTCGCCCTCGCGGTCGTCGTCGGCGTCGCGGTGGGGCTCGTCGCGGGCACGGGACTGCACGCCCTGCGCATGCACGTGGACGACCCGGTCGTCACCGGCAGCGTGGGCCTGCTGCTTCCCTTCGGCGTGTACGCGATCGCCGAGCACCTCGGTGGATCCGGCGTGCTCGCGGTCGTCGCGATGGGCCTCTTCGTCGGCTACCAGGCGCCGCGCGCCCCCTACGCGACGCGCATGCAGGACGGCCCCGTCTGGGCCTCGATGGACTTCCTTCTCGAGGCCTTCGTCTTCGCCTACATCGGCCTCCAGCTGCCCACCGTCATCGCGGAGGTGGGATCCTCGCACGGATCCACCACCGTGCTCCTCGCGCTCGCCGTGCTGGGGACCGTGCTCGTCGTGCGCCCCCTCTTCGTCTTCGGCGCGTACGCGTGGGGGCAGTGGCTGCAGGGCGCGCGCCTCGTGCGCTGGAAGCACGCCGTCGAGGCGTTCCAGAGGGATCCGCGCAGCCGCGGGGCGAAGCCCGTGCGCGCCGCGCGGGCGAAGGCCCAACGCCGCGGCGGCGCCAGCGCGTCGGCGCTCGTGCAGAATCGGATCCTCGAACCCCGCCTCAGCTGGCAGGATCGGGCGGTCATCTCGTGGGCCGGGATGCGCGGCGTCGTGACCCTCGCGATGGCGCTCGCGCTCCCGGAGCTCACGGACGGCGGCATGCCGTCCGGCCAGGTCGAGGTGCTCGTGACGGTGGCCTTCGCGGTCACGGTCGGGACCCTGCTCCTCCAGGGTCTGACGCTGCCCGCGCTGATCCGCGGCCTCGGCGTCTCGAGCGAGGACGAACGCGCATCCGACGAGCGCGCCATCACGCGCGTGCGCCGGCTGAGCAACGCGGCCGGCATCGAGTATCTCCGCCGCCGGCAGCAGTCATGGCTCGACGCGCACGGATCCGACGGCGACGCCATATTCAAGAAGTACTCGCGCATGCTGCTGCGGCTGGAGAAGGAGAGCGATCGCGCCGAGCGCCAGCGCGATCTCGTGGAGGACGAGGCGGCCCTCGCCCGCCGCGGCGCGATCGGCCGCGAGCTCACCGCGCTGTCGAAGGGGTGGCTCGAGGTACGCCGCCGCGTGCTCCTGGAGGAGTGCCGCGCGGGCCGCCTCAGCGAGGAGGTCATGCGCGAGCTCCTGCGCGCCGTCGACGCCGAGGAACTCGCCCTCGACGCCCGCGGATCCGCCCGAGGTGACGACGCCCGCGCGGGGTAGGCCGGCGCGGAGGGGGCGCGGTGGCCTCGCCGCGCTCGCGTCGCGCATATGCACCTTCCCGCGAGCTTGAGCGTGCATTTGCGCGACCCGGCTGCGCGGTCCCGCGCTCGGATCGCCCGTATGCACCTTCCCCGCGGGCATGAGCTGCATTTGCGCGACCTGGCCGCGCGCCCCTCAGCGCAGCGCGCGGCCGCTCGCGGCGAGGGCCAGTCGGCGGGGGACACGCTGGGCGATCGCGGCGGTGAGCGCGTTCAGGCGGCCGGAGACGACGCTCGCGGGGCGCGAGCGCGCGTCGAGGGCGCGGAGGGTGTGTGCGACGACCTGGCGGGAAGACTGGAAGCGGCCGAAGGCCATCGCTTCTGTGCCCACCTCGTCGAAGAACTCGGTGCGGGTGGCGCCGGGGCTGATGGCGAGGATCCGCGCCCCGGATCCGCGGGCCTCGTGCGCGATCGCCTCCGTGAAGCTCAGCACGTACGCCTTCGTCGCGCCGTAGGCGGCCATGCTCGGGCAGGGCTGGTAGGCCGCGGTGCTCGCGACGTTCACGAGGATCCCGCCCGCGGCGAGGATGTCCGGCAGGTAGGCGCGGGTCAGCGCCGTGAGGGTGGCGACGTTGAGGTGGATCATGGCGTCGAGGCGGGTCGGATCCTCGTCGGCGAGGGCGCCCTTCAGGCCGAACCCGGCGTTGTTCACGAGGCCCGTGACGTGGATCCCGCGGGATGCCGTCTCGGCGTGGAGGCGCCGTGCCGCACCGTCTGAGGCGAGGTCGGCGGCGATCGTCTCCACGAGGACGCCGTGGTCGGCGGCGAGGCGATCGGCGAGCTCCCGCAGGCGCTCCTCGCGCCGGGCGACGAGCACGAGGTCGTGCCCGCGCGCGGCGAGCTGCGCGGCGAACTCCGCGCCGAGGCCCGCGCTGGCGCCGGTGATGAGGGTGGTCGGCGAGGAAGAAGGCATGCGGCCAGGGTAGGCGGGGTAGGGGTCGTCGGGGGGCGCAACCGCACCCCCGCACGCCAAGGGGGCCGGACCCCAAGGCTCCGGCCCCCTCCACGCGAAACCCTTACCGGGTCGCGCCGGCGGTCTCCACGGACTCCTCGGCGTCGTCGTCCTCCTCCGAGAACGGCAGGCCGTTCCGGGGCGCGTTGTAGAGGTCCATGTCGAGGATCCCCTCGCGCTTGGCGACGATCGCCGGGATGAGGGCCTGGCCGCTGACGTTGACGGCGGTGCGGCCCATGTCGAGGATCGGGTCGATCGCGAGGAGCAGGCCGACGCCCTCGAGCGGCAGGCCGACGGTCGACAGCGTCAGCGTGAGCATGACGGTCGCGCCGGTCGTGCCGGCGGTGGCGGCGGATCCGACGACCGAGACGAGCACGATGAGCGCGTACTGGATGAAGGTCATCTCGATGCCGAAGAACTGCGCGACGAAGATCGCGGCGATGGCCGGGTAGATGGCGGCGCAGCCGTCCATCTTGGTGGTGGATCCGAACGGCACGGCGAACGAGGCGTACTCGCGCGGGACGCCGAAGCTGCGCTCCGCGACGCGCTGCGTCAGGGGCAGCGTGCCGAGGGAGGAGCGGCTGACGAATCCGAACTGCGTCACGGGCCACACGCCCGTGAAGAACTGCTTGATGGAGAGCCCGTTGGCCTTCGCGAGCAGCGGGTAAACGACGAAGAGGACGAGCGCGAGGCCGATGTAGATCGCGACCGTGAACCACACGAGCGACGTGAGGCGCTCCCAGCCGTACTGCACGACGGCGTTGCCGATGAGGCCGAGCGTGCCGATCGGGGCGACGCGGATGATCCACCACACGACGCGCTGGATGACCTTCAGCAGCGACTCGGTGAACGCGAGGAACGGCTCGGCCTTGCGGCCCGCGCGCAGCGCCGCGAGGCCCACCACGACCGAGACGACGATGATCTGCAGGATGTTGAAGGTGACGGATCCGCTGAACGCGCCTGTCTCGTCGACGGATCCGCTCACGCCGAGGCCGAGGAAGTTCTGCGGCACGAGCCCGAGGAGGAAGTTCCACCAGGAGCCGACGGAGGAGGGGGCGCCCTCCTCGAGGCCCGTGCCCGCGCGGTCGCCCGGGCGGATGATGAGGCCGAGCGCGATGCCGATCATGACGGCGATGAACGCGGAGATCGCGAACCACAGCAGCGTCTGGCCGGCCAGGCGCGCGGCGTTCTGCACGCGGCGCAGGTTCGAGATGCTCGCGACGATCGCCGTGAACACGAGCGGCACGACGGCCGCGCGCAGGATCGTGACGTACGAGGATCCGATCGTGCCGAGGGTGTCGGACAGCGGCGTCGGGTTCTCCGCGCTCGCGCCGGTCTGGCGGGCGACGAGCCCGAGGGCGATGCCGAGGACGAGCGCGGCGATGATCTGGAAGCCGAACGAGGCGTAGAAGGGTCGCTTCTTCGTCGCCGTCTCCCGCGGGGTGGTGGTGCTCATGGTTCTCCCGGTCGGTGATGGTGCGTGCGCCGGCGCGACCTGCGCGCGGGCACGACGGGGCCCAACGGGCGGATCCCCGGGGCTATTCCGGCGCGTTACGGGATGTTGCGGGCGGGCGGATCCGAGGGTCAGGCGGAGAAGCCCACGGACGGCCGCGGGGCGTCGAACATCTCGGCGGTGACGCCGTCGAGGATCTCGCCGGGCTCGACGCCGAGCGCCTCCGCGATGCGCACGAGGGAGTGGACGTTCATCATCGCCCGCCCGGATTCGTAGCTGCGGATGTTTGACGAGTCGATCCGGCTGGCCACCGCCAGCTGGTCCTGCGTCATCACATTCCGCTTACGGAATTCCGCGATCTTGGCGCCGACGTGCGCGGCGGCAGATGACGGAACCCGGGGCATAGAAACAGCGTGCGTGTACGCGGTCGTATGCGCCAGGGTGTATAAACCCGCGCACTAGTACACTGTCGACCGTGTACAGGATGAGGGGATCCCGGTGAGCGCGGAGAAGCTGGTCAAGTCGCGGCAGCGTGTGGCCGATCACGGGGAGGTGTTCACCCCGAGGTGGCTCGTCGAGGACATGCTCAATCTCGTCCAGTCGGAGACGGAGCGCATCGACTCCCGGTTCCTTGAGCCGGCGTGCGGGTCGGGGAACTTCCTCGTCCCGATCCTGGAGCGCAAGCTCGTCGCCGTCGAGCGGCGGCACGGCGCGAGCGTGTTTGAGCGGCGCCATTATGCGCTTTACGCCCTGATGTGCGTCTATGGCATTGAACTCCTCGAAGACAACGCACGCGAGTGTCGCGAAAACTTGTCGGGTACTTTCGCCCGGTTTCTGAAATCCGATGCGCCCGACGAATGGATTCGTGCGGCCGATGCCGTCCTGGCTGCGAACATCGTGCAGGGTGACGCGCTGAAGATGACGACGGCGACCGGCGCGCCGATCGTCTTCCCCGAGTGGGGGTATCTCGGGCGCGGCCGCTTCCAGCGCCGCGACTTCGCGTACGACAACCTCACGCAGCGGTCGTCTTTCCAGGGAACTCTCTTCCAGGGCTTCGACGAGCACGACATCTTCACACCCGAGCGGACCTACCCCGCGATGACGGTTGCGGAGATTGCCGCATGAGCGCGCAGGCCCTGGAGCCGGCCGTCCTCTCCGGTTTTCGCACGCACAACCCCGACGTCCTCACCTGTATCGCGAACCTGTCGAACGACGAGGTGTTCACGCCGCCCGAGCTCGCCAACCGCATGCTCGACACCCTCGAGGAGTCCTGGGCTGCGGCGCACGACGGAGCGAGCATCTGGGCCGACTCGACCGTGACCTTCTTGGATCCGTTCACGAAATCAGGCGTCTTCCTCCGGGAGATCACCCGCCGGCTGTCGGAGGGGCTGGCCGACGAGATCCCGGTCCTCGAAGACCGCGTCGACCACATTCTTACGAAGCAGGTCTACGGAATCGGGATCACCGAGATCACGGCGCTCCTCGCCCGTCGCAGCCTGTACTGCTCGAAGGACGCGTCGGGCGAGCACTCGATCGCGGGGTCGTTCGAGCGCCACTGGGGCAACGTCTGGTTCGAACGGACCGAGCACACCTGGACGGGCGGCAAGAAGAAGCAGGACCTCCTCGACGCGGAAGGCAACGCCGTGATCGTCGGCCGCCGTTGCCGCTACTGCGGCGCCCAGGAGGACGCCTACGGCCGCGGCGACGAGCTCGAAACGCACGCCTACGCGTTCATCCACACCGACGACATCAAGGCTCGAATCGCGGAGCTGTTTGGGGAAGAAATGCAGTTCGACGTGATTATCGGGAACCCGCCTTACCAGCTCGATGACGGAGGGGCTGGGAAGAGTGCCGCACCGATCTACCACTTCTTCATACGTGCGGCTAAAGCTCTTGACCCACGATTTGTCACGATGATCACCCCATCGCGCTGGATGGCTGGAGGTAAGGGGCTAGACGAGTTTCGTGCAGAGATGCTTCATGATGATCGAATTCGAACGCTAGTTGACTTCATGGATTCCGATGAGGCATTTCCGGGGGTAGATATAGCCGGTGGGGTTTCATACTTTCTTTGGGATCGCGACTCGCATGGATCGTGTTCGGTTACAACTGACATCCGCGGCAAGCGTGTCGGACCTATCGAAAGATCGCTCGACGAGTTCGATGTATTTGTTCGACACGCGGCGGCCGTTTCAATTCTCAAGCGAGTTTGGCCCGACGGTCCAGAAGTATCTAAATCTTTGGGATCCAAAATGTCTGGGCGCAAAGCCTTCGGCTTTGCCACAACGGCTCGTGGAGAGACTTCGACGGAAGGCATCCCTGACCCCATTCAATTGATTAGCAGTGCTGGCGAAGGTTTTGTCGCTCGCTCAGCGGTGTCAATGAATAGTGCGTGGATTGATAAATGGAAAGCGAGCGTAAGTCGCGCTGCTCCAGCCGGGGGGCGCCCAGACAAGGATGGCAAGTACTACGGCTTAAGCACGATTCGCGTGATTCCACCAGGGACAATTACGACGGAAGCATATCCGATCGTAAACGTGTTCGACGATGAGGTGGAAGCGATCAGGATGTGCGAGTATCTCCGCACGCGATTCGTGAGATTCCTTCTTACGCTTCGAGCTGCTAACCAGAGTATTACGCGGGCAGGTTTCAATTTCGTTCCAAATCTGCCCATGGACCAATCGTGGACAGACGATTCGCTAGCCGAGCGTTACGGGCTGACTACCGAAGAGCGACATTATATGGAGAGCATGGTCCGCCCGATGGAGATCCCGGATGCCTAACGCCGCGGACAACCTCCTCCCCGAGAAGCCATACGCCCGCCCTCGTCTCTACGCCTACGCAATTCACGACGCGGCCCACGAGGGCCTTCTCAAGGTCGGCGAGACGATTCAGGAAGTGAAAGCGCGCGTCGGGCAGCAGCTGAAGACGGCGGCGATCAAGAACTTCACGATCGTGCTGGACGAGTCCGCCGACCGCGAGGACGGCTCGCGGATCACCGACCACGAGGTGCGCGCGCGCCTCAAGCAGAAGGGCTTCGTCAACACCGAGCTCGAGTGGATGCGCTGCTCCGTCGAGGATGTGCAGGCCGCGATCACCGAGCTTCGGCAGGGGAAACCGGCGGCCGGGTCGCATTACGCCACCTTCTCTATGCGTCAGGAACAGCAGGACGCGGTCGACGAGGCATACGCGTACTTTCAGTCCATCTGGGCGCAGGACGCGGACGCGGTGCCCGAGTTTCTCTGGAACGCGAAGATGCGATTCGGGAAGACGTTCGCGACCTACCAGCTGGCGAAGAAGCTCCAGGCGAAGCGGGTGCTCGTCATCACGTTCAAACCGGCCGTCGAGGACGCGTGGCGATCGGACCTGCAGTCGCATGTCGACTTCGAGGGGTGGCAGTACGTCTCACGGGCGACGGGAGGGGATCCGGGACAGGTCGACCCCGAGCAACCTCTCGTCTTCTTCGGGTCCTTCCAGGACCTCATGGGTCGCGATGCGGCGGGCAACTTCAAGGCGAAGCACCAGTGGCTCACGGACGTCGCGTGGGACCTCGTCGTCTTTGACGAGTATCACTTCGGCGCGTGGCGGGACGCGGCGAAGGAGCTCTTCGAGGGCGAGGACGAGCAGACCGCGAAGGCGGAAGCGAAGACGGACAAAGACCAGGACGCATTCGCGGAGCACGCCGAGGAACTGGGTGATGATCCTGACGCCTTCGTACCGATTCGCGCGAACGCCTACCTGTACCTCTCGGGCACCCCCTTCAAGGTCCTGAAGGAGGGGCGCTTCATCGAGGAGCAAATCTTCAACTGGACCTACAGCGACGAGCAGCGTGCGAAGGCGGCTTTTGCGGACGCCCATCCCGGCGAGAAGAATCCGTATGCGGCGCTTCCCGAGATGCGACTGCTGACCTACAAGATGCCCGAGGAGCTCCTCGCGATCGCGACGCAGGGCGAGTTCGATGAGTTCGACCTCAACACGTTCTTCGAGGCGACGGGCGACGGGGCGGATGCCGAGTTCGTGCATAAGGATGAGGTGCAGAAGTGGCTCGACATCATTCGCGGGGCGCATCTTCCGACGCAGGTCGACGCGATGAAGGCGGGCACGAAGCCGCCGCTGCCGTACTCCGACACGCGCCTGCTCCCGTACCTCCAGCACTCGATCTGGATGCTGCCCCGCAAGTCCTCGTGTTCCGCGATGGAGAACCTCCTCGCAGAGAAGCACAACGTGTTCTGGCACGACTATGCGGTCGTGAACGTCTCCGGGCCGGGCACCGGGGTCGGGCTCGACGCGTTGCCGCCGGTGCGGGACGCGATCGGTAGTGGGCACGAGACCAAGACGATCACGCTCACGGTCGGCAAGCTGACCACCGGTGTCACCGTTCCGCAGTGGTCGTCGATCCTCATGCTGCGCAACCTCTCCGCGCCGGAGACGTACTTCCAGGCCGCCTTCCGGGTCCAGTCGCCGTGGGTAATCCGCAACCCGAACGGCGACGATCCGAACGAGGAGGCGATTCTCAAACCCGTCAGTTTCGTCTTCGATTTCGCCCCGACGCGTGCCCTTCGGCAGATCTCCGAATACGGTCAGGGGCTCGCGCCGAAGACGCCGAACCCCGAGCACGCGGTGGCCGAGCTCGTTAGCTTCCTCCCCGTGCTCGCGTATGACGGATCCGACATGACCCCGGTCGACGCGGCGCAGATTCTGGACATCGCGATGTCCGGCACCTCGGCGACCCTGTTGGCGCGGCGCTGGGAGTCGGCGACCCTCGTCAACGTCGACAACCTCACGCTCAAGAAGATCATGGACGACCCGGCAGCGATGGCCGCCATCATGAACATCGAGGGGTTCCGCGCGCTCGGCGACAGCGTGTTCGAGACCGTCGTCAACAAGAGCGAGGCGGTGCAGAAGGCGAAGAAGGAAAAGGGCGACGACCTCGACAAGCCGGAGAAGAAGCAGCTCTCCGAGGAGGAGAAGGAGTACAAGTCCAAGCGCAAGCAGATCCAGGAAAAGCTGGTGAAATTCGCGACGCGGATCCCGGCGTTCATGTATCTCACCGACTACCGCGAACACACGCTGACCGACGTAATCCGCAAGCTCGAGCCCGAGCTGTTCCGGACCGTCACGGGCCTGACGATCGAGGACTTTGACCTGCTCGTCGGCCTCGGGGTGTTCAACGCGACGCACATGAATCAGGCCATCTTCGCGTTCCGTCGGTACGAGGACGCCTCGTTGCAGTACACCGGGATCCACTCGCACGAGGATCTGCGGCACTACGGCGGCTTCAACACCGTGATCGCGGCGCAGGAGGTCGTTCCGGCGGTGTCGTAGGCCCGCGCTAGGCTGGCGCACACTTCAGGTTTGAGGCGGTGTGATCGCCGTACCAAATCTATGTAGACCGTCAGGGTCGACTGATTGGCGCGGGAAAGGAAGCAAGCAGTGCTCGAGGCAAATAAACGCGATACGGGGAAATCCGTCCTCGAGCAGAGCTATGACCTTCTCGAATACTTGTCCGCAGTCTCGCGGGAGATCGGGCCGAAGCCCGTCCGCGATGTTCGTCGCCGGACGTCTCTGATCCTCCCCTCGGCCGTACCTCAGCACCCGTCGGTGAAGATTGGCCCGGGCGAAGACCGCCCCGAGTGGCTCTCGATCGCGCGCATCCCTGCGCCGGACCCGGCGGAGGTGCCGTCTGAGCTGTCCGGCCTCATTAAGCCAACGGAAGCGCTCAAGAACATCGCCTACACGCCGCAGCTTGACGGCGATGCGGTCGAACGACGCGTCGAGGAGCAGATTGAGGCCGCGCTCGCGCAATCGCCTGATGCTGATGCTGATGCTGATGCTGATGCTGATGCTGATGCTGATGCTGATGCTGATGCTGATGCTGATGCTGAAGTCGAAGTCGAAGTCGAAGTCGAAGTCGAAGCGGATGTCGATGCCGATCCCGATGGCGACGCGGCTCCGGATTCCAACGTCGATGAGGAAGGCAGCGATTCGAGTGAGGCTCTCCGAGAGAGACTGACCGGCGAGCTTCGGGCGGCATTCGACGCGTGGCTGACGACGACGTGGGTGCCGTGGTCCGAACGCAGCCGGCCCGTCTTCGCGGCCCGTGACCTCTACTCCGCGCTTTACGCCCTCCACCTGACGGCCGAGGCCGAGGCGGCAACACACGAGGTCGTGTGGGGCCACGTTGTCCTCTCGATGCGCGATGGCACGACTTCCATCGTGACGCCGATGCTCACGGCGCGCGTCATCGTCCAGGTCGATCCGAAGGACGCCACGATCCGGGTCGTTCCGGAGCAGGCCGTGGAGCTCGAGCTCGATGGCGTCGAGGGCGCCAATGTCCCCGGCCTCGACGGTCTGGTCGCGCTCCAGGCATTGTTGCGGGAGTCTCCGCCCGACCCGTGGAACAGCGACGAGCGCCTGGCCGTACGCGAGCGGATCAGCGCCCCGCTCGGCATCGACGCCACCCTGGTCGATTCGTACGACCCTGTCGATCCGACGAAGGCCCCGCAGATCAATGACGGGTGGGCCCTGTTCGTCAGGAAGCGCCCGATGCGCCAGGAACGCTTCTACGACGAGCTCGCTCACAAGATCCGAGACGAGCAGTTCTTGCCGGAAGGGCTCGCATCGGTCGTCGCCGATCGCGACCGCGTCGACGACGCGCTGCGCGCGCTCGGCCAGCCCGTGACCGCGAACGACGGCACGGCCGATCGTCTCCTCATGCCGCTCCCCGCCAACGCGGAGCAGGTGCGTATCGCCGGCCAGCTCGCCACCTCCCGGGGCGTCACCGTGCAGGGGCCTCCCGGCACGGGCAAATCCCACACGATCGTGAACCTCGTCTCCCACCTCGTCGCGCAGGGGAAGCGGGTCCTCGTCACAGCCGAGAAGGAGCAGGCGCTGTCCGTGCTGCGGGAGAAGATTCCGCCCCGGCTGCGAGACCTCTCGATCGCCGTGCTCGGCTCGACGCCGACGGCCATGGAAGACCTGCGCAGCGCCGCGCAGTCGATGCAGGACTCACTGTCCGCGATCGATGTCTCGCGCGAGAGCAAGCGCATCACCGAACTGGGCGCCAAAGTGGATGCGCTGCGCGAGTCCATCGCACGCACCGACGCGGCGCTCGTGCTCGCGCTGCAGAGCGAGCAGCGCGAATACCCGCTGCCGTCCGGCCCCGCCCGCGCGGCGGAGGTTTCCCAGTGGCTCGCGGGGCATGCCGCGCTCGACGTGATCGACGACCGCGTGCAACCCGACGCGGAACTGCCGATCTCGTCCGACGAGCTCGCGGAGATGGCCGAGATCCTGAGGTCTGTCTCGGCGGACGACGCGGAGGCGTCGGTGCTTACGCTCCCGGACGCGGAATGGTTGCCCACCGCCGCGGACCTGGAACACCGATTCGCGCGCCTGGAAGAACTGCGATCGAAGGTGACGTCGCTCGAGGACCGTGGCCTGCGCGTCGAGGCGCTCGATGACGTCACGCTGGAATCGATCCGCGAGCACGCCACGTGGTTTCGCGAGATGGCGGCGCTCCTGCGGAGCTTGTCGGGCGACTGGGAAGACCGGTTCGCGGCGGCGATCCGTAGCGGAGACCCTGCCGTCGGGTGGGTACGGCAGCACAACCCCCAGACCCGGCAGAAGCTCTCCGAGGCCCTTCATCTCGCGGGCCAGCTCGCCGGCCACGTGGTGGTGGTTCCGGAGGGAAACCCTGCGGAACAGCTGCCCTGGCTGGAGACCTGGGGCGCGCGGATCAGCGCGGGCAAGAAGCTCGGCATGTTCGCGGGCAAGGAGCTGAAGGAATTCAGTTCGCAGGTCACGGTCGATGGATTCCCGGTCACTACCCCCGCGCAGATCGACTTCGTGCGCATTCAGGTTCACTTGCGTGTGGCGACGCGCGAGGTGCACGTCCTCATGACCCAGGCGTATGCCCCGTCCCAGATCCCGGTGCCGCCGCTCGACGGGTCGTTCCTCTTCGCGGCGGATCAGCTCGCCGCGCGCGTTGACGCGGTTGCGCACTGGTGGGCCGAGACCTACCCGACCCTCGCGACGCGTATCCAGACATTCGTGACGGCGCACGATGCCGCCAGGCACCCCGAGACGCTCGAGAGCGCCGCGGAGCTCCTTGACGGCGCGGCGGCGCGGCTCGAGGAACGCGAGCTGAGCGGCGAGCTCGTTGTCCTGAAGGACCGCATCGCCCGCAGCGGGCGCGGCAAGAAGGCATCGCCCCTGTGGCCGCGGCTGCGCTCGGCCTTGGACCTCGCGCGCGCGGACACGTGGGCGGAGGTGGAGGAGGAGTCGCGACGTCTCCAGGCCGTGCGGGCTCGCGTGCTCCGCTCGGAGGAGATCCGAGAACGACTCGCCAAGGGCGGGGCGCCGGTGTGGGCGCGAGCGATCGTTGAGTCGCGCGGTGACGAGGCGGTGCTGGGAGACCCCGCGAGCCTCCCGCTCGCGTGGGCGTGCGCCCAGGCGCGTGCCTGGATCCTGTCGCTCCACGCCGAGACCGACGTCGAGTCGCTCATGGAGCGGTCGCACAACGACGGGGCGGAGCTGCGTCGCGCGATCGTCGATCTCGCGAGCCGATCAGCGCGGGTCCAACTCAAGAAGAACTTCAAAGATCGCCAGCGTCGTGCCCTCGAGACCTGGTTGACGGCCGTCAAGCGGGTTGGCAAGGGCACGGGCAAGAACGCGCCGCGGTTCCAGGCAGCCGCGCGCGAGGCGCTGCCCGCGGCGATGGGCGCCGTTCCGATCTGGATCATGCCGATCTACCGCGTCATGGAGAACTTCGATCCGCGCGTCTCCGACCTGTTCGACGTCGTGGTCGTCGACGAGTCCTCGCAATGCGACCTGCTTTCCCTCGGGGTACTCGCGCTCGGAAAGAAAACTGTGGTCGTCGGCGACGACAAGCAGACCACCCCTGAGCGGGTCGGGATCCCGACGGACAAGATCGCCGCACTCCAGGACCAGCACTTGAAGGGCATACCGGAGGCGCGGCTCCTCACGCTCGACGACTCGCTCTACTCGATATCCGGCCGCGCATTCCCCTCGACGATCGCGCTGAAGGAGCATTTCCGATGCGTGCCGGAGATCATCGGGTTCTCCAATCGGTACTACAACAACGCGATTCTCCCGCTGCGGGAGGTCGGCGTCCCGCAGATCGGCGAGCCGCTCCGAGCTGTGCGCGTCGAGGAGGCCGTCTCGGTGGTCCAAGGCTCGAGCCGCGTCAACGTCGACGAGGCGAAGGCGATCGCCGCGCAGGTGGCGGAATGCACGCGCGATCCCTCGTACGACGGCCTGACCTTCGGCGTCGTCACCATGATGAGCGGCCCGCAGGCCCAGATTATCCAGGACCTCGTCCGCGAAGAGATCGGCGACGAGGAGTTCGAAAACCGCCGGCTGCGCGTCGGGAACCCTCCGCTCTTCCAGGGCGACGAGCGAAACGTCATGTTCGTCTCGATGGTCGCGCACGACGCCTCCTTCGCCGCGACGAGCCCCCGCTACTCACAGTGGGCCAACGTCGCCGCCTCGCGCGCCCAGGACCAACTCTGGGTCTTCCACAGCATGGATCCGGCCACCCTCAACCATGAGGACCAGCGCCGCGCGATGATCGAATACGCGCAGAGCTACGGGCGCCGAGAGCAGGCGAAGAGCGTCTACGAGCTGACGGAATCCAAGTTCGAGCGCGATGTCCTCAAGCAGATGCTCGAGCGCGGGTACGACGTGGAGGCGCAGCACCGTGTGGGCAGCTACCGTATCGACTTCGTCGTGCGCGTCGCGGCCGGGGAGCGGCTCGCCGTCGAATGCGACGGCGACTCGTTCCACGGCCCCGACAAGTGGGACGAGGACGTGCGGCGCCAGCGCGTCCTCGAGCGCCTGGGGTGGACGTTCTGGCGGATCCGCGCGTCCAAGTACTATCTCGACCCCGAAGAGGCCATGAAGCCGCTCTGGGCGCGGCTCGAGGAGATGAAGGCCCGAGCGGCGGAGTCTGAAGACCTCGCGCGGGTCCGGAAGGAGAGGGCCGACGCGGAGCGCCTTCAGGCGCTCCAGGACGCGGCGCGCGCCGAGGCGGTTGCGCCGGTCGCCACGGCTGTGGCGCATTCCGAGTCTCCTGAGGCTGACGAGACGGCACCGGTTGATGGTCCGGGGGCGCTGGGTGCTCAGACACGGGACACCCTGGTCGCGCCTGACGAGCTTCGCCGTACTTCGCCCGGCACAGCCGTGCGGAAGACGCCGGGCCGCTCGTTGGCAACCGGGGCTGAAGAGGCTGAGCCGCGAACCGCGGCGAAGCCGACGAGTGTAGCGGGGATGCGCGAGTGGGCTCGCGCCAACGGCTTCTCGATCGGAGACCGCGGCCGCATCTCCAAGGAGATCCAGGAGGCGTATGTGGCCGCGCATGCCCGTGGCGGCGAGTCTGCTGCGGTACCGACCGTGTCTGAGCCGCCGTCGCCTGAGACAGCGAGCCGCCCGCGATCCGCCCCGGAGAGGCCACGGGCTGAGAGTACTGCGCGAGACTATGTCGAGGCCGACGATCGTCGCGGTCAGTGGACCGCCGCCGCGGCCGTGGCGTGGGCCGACGGCATCTCGTACCAGCTCGACACGCAGGGCCACATCTATCCGCTCGATAGCAGTCGCTCGCTCGTCAGCACCATCGGCTCCACTCAGGCCGGCATAGTCCGCGACATCATGCGGGAGGTGCGCCCGGGCGGGGGACGCTTCAAGGTCGACCGGTCGGGAGTCATGGCGACGCTGGTCGACAACGAGCCTGTCTACGTATGCACCGTGGAGCAGCACGAGTGGTTCCCCGGGCACTGGGGCGAGGAGTGATGGCGACTGTCGCTGGTGACGGCGCTCAGCGAAACGGTGCGGGGACCTCGCGCGTTTAGACACAAAGACGCCCTCCACGAGGGAGGGCGTCGGGCCACGGTTGGGATGAACAACCGGGCGGGGTGTAACCACACTATACACACGATCGCTGGTAGGAAGATGACCACCTCGCGCAACGATTTGGAGTTATCTGGTGTCAGCCTCACCCGTGCCTGAACCGCCGCACGAGCGGCTCATCGTCTACATCGACGGCTTCAATTTCTATCACGGCATGCACGACAAGTTCGGGCGCTCGACGCTCTGGATTGACTTCGTTGCCCTCGCGCAGAGCCTGCGTCCGCGTAGCCATATCGTCGCGGTGAAGTACTTCACCGCGCCCGTGTTGGGCGATGGGGGCGCGGCCAGTCGTCAGGCCTACCATCAGGCAGCCGTCGCCGCGCGTCACCCGCACGTCTTCAGCGTCACGCAGGGCCGATATCAAGCGAAGACCGTGACGTGCTTCACCTGTCGCGCAACGCGTACGGTCCACGAGGAGAAGGAGACCGACGTCAACATCGCCGTTGCGCTTGTCGGCGACGCCGCGATGAACGCGATGGACTCGGCACTGATCATCAGCGCCGACAGTGATCTTGCGCCCGCGGTCAGGGCGGCCAAACAGTTCCGCCCGCACATGTTCATCGGCGCAGCCTTCCCACCCAAGCGGTTCTCGAGCGAGCTCAAGCAGCTGATGCCCGCGTCGTCGCCGATCGGTCGCGACAAGATCCGCCAGGCTCTTCTGCCCGAGACCTTCACCGTCGGCGCGACCACGTACACCCGACCTCCCAAATGGCGCTGACGCGAGCAGTGGCCGATGCAGAAGCAGTGGGTGACGATTGAGGTGCGGGTCCCCGCGCAAGAGGTCGTTCCGGCCGTGTCGTAGGCCCGCGCTAGGCTGGCGCGCATGTCGGTCGAGGAAGTGCAGAGCGAGCTCCGCGCGTTCGTTGCCGAGCGGGACTGGGCGCAGTTTCACGCCCCCGAGAACCTCGCGAAGTCCGTCGCGATCGAAGCGGGCGAGCTTCTCGAAGAGTTCCAGTGGGGCGAGCCAGCCGACCTCGATGGCGTGCGCAGTGAGCTCGCGGATGTCCTGACGTACTGCCTGCTCCTCGCGGACCGGATCGGTGCGGATCCGCTAGAACTGATCCGCGCGAAGCTCGCGACAACGCGCGCCAAGTACCCCGTCGACAAGGCCCGCGGCCGGAGCGCGAAGTATGACGAGCTTTAGTCTCGAACGGCGCCCGTTCACGGATCAGGATGTTCGGGCGCTTGCCGCCGCGGGGGAGCAGTTCACGAACTGGCCGGTCGTCTACGTCCTGAACGACACGTCCTCCGTCTACGTCGGCGAGACGATCAACGCCGCCAAGCGGCTGCGGCAGCACCGCGATCCTGCCTCGCGCAACCGCACCATGACGCAGGCACGGATCGTGCTCGGCGACGAGTTCAACAAGTCGGCCTGCCTCGACCTCGAGTCGCACCTCATCCGCTACCTCGGCGGCGACGGATCCCGTCAGGTGCGCAACCGCAACGACGGCGTCACCGACGCCGACTACTTCGATCGCGCCCGGTACCGCGAGACGTTCGACGAGATCTTCGAGGCGCTACGTGCCGAGGGCATCTTCACGCGGTCGCGGGGCGACATCGAGAACAGCGACCTGTTCAAGCTCTCGCCCTTCAAGGCGCTGAGCCCGGATCAGCTCGCGGCGGTCGACGGCATCCTCGAGGCGCTCTTCACCGACCTCGCGGCTGCGACGCCCAGCATGTCGGTGGTCCAGGGCGGGCCGGGCACCGGCAAGACCGTGGTCGCGATCTACCTTCTCAAGCTCCTCCGCGACATCGGCGCGGCCGACGACGCGGACGCGTTCGAGGGTGACTCCGTGTTCGCCGACTACTTTTTGCGCGGGTATCCGGAGCTCGCGCGCGGACTGCGGATCGGGTTCGTCATCCCGCAGCAGTCGCTGCGGAAGTCGGTGCGCCGGGTCTTTGCGCGGACGCCGGGGCTCAGCGCCGACATGGTGCTGACGCCGTTCGAGGTCGGCGAGAGCGACGAGCCGTACGACCTGCTCGTGGTCGACGAGACGCACCGCCTCACGCGCCGGTCGAACCAGTCCTCGGGCGTGCGCAACCGGGACTACCGGCTCATCAACGAGCGCCTGTTCGGCGCCGACGATTATGCGTATACGCAGGTCGACTGGATCCGCGCGCAGAGCACGCACCAGATCTTCCTCATGGACAGCGCGCAGAGCGTGCGGCCGGCGGATATCGACCAGGACACGCAGCGCGACCTGCGCGAGCAGGCGCGCGGATCTGGCCACTGGCACCACCTCATGACGCAGATGCGCGTGAAGGCGGGCGTGGACTACGTCGGGTGGGTGCGCGACGCGCTCGGGGGATCTGTCCGGTCCATCGACCTCGGCGACTACGACTTCCGCTTCTTCGACTCTCCTGTCGCGATGCGGGAGGCGATCGCCCGGCGCGACGCCGAGTCCGGCCTCGCGCGCATGCTCGGCGGGTACGGGTATCCGTGGCGGTCGAAGGGTGACAAGGCGGCGTTCGACATCGAGGTTGGCGGGCTCGCGATGCGCTGGAACTCGCGGGTCGTCGACTGGATCAACTCGCCGGGGTCTGTCGACGAGGTCGGCTCGATCCACACCGTCCAGGGGTACGACCTCAACTACGCCGGCGTCATCATCGGCCCCGAGCTCACCTGGGATCCGGTTACGGAAACGGTGCGTGCCGACCGTTCGCGCTACTTCGACGCGAAAGGCAAGGAAGCGAACCGGATGCTCGGCGTCGCCCCCAGCGACGATGACCTGCGCGACTTCATCGTCAACATCTACGTCGTGCTGATGACGCGCGGCATGCGGGGCACGTACGTCTACGTACACGACCCCGCGCTGCGGGAGCGCCTGCGCGCCGCGTTCGGGGGCGCCGTCCGCGTCTAGGGTGTGTCTGACAATTGCCGGGTCCAGGCGATGACGGCGTTGAGGATGACGGCGGCGCGGTAAACGACGGCGA
>NZ_WMEE01000085.1:0-284 GCF_009709595.1 Microbacterium sp. ZXX196 | reverse complement strand
CCCCATGATGATAGCACCAGGCAGAAGCAGTAGTCCCGAATCTAATGGAGAAATCCCTCTGACTGTCTGAATGTACATTGGCATTAACAGCATTGCAGAAAACATTGCGATATTTACTACGATAGAAATTGTTGCTGACAATGCGAAAAGTGGATATTTGAAAATCCTGAATTCAAGCATTGGATTCGGAATTTTAAGCTGTCTTACAATGAAGAGAACTAAGCTTAGGAAACCGATGATTAATGTTCCGTATACATAAACACTGTCCCAGCCTTTGCTACCTG
>NZ_WMEE01000084.1:0-284 GCF_009709595.1 Microbacterium sp. ZXX196 | reverse complement strand
TTAATTTATAGGAATGAATACAACTTTAGAGAGAGGTGCAATCATTGCACCTCTTCTCAACGTAAGAACACCGAGCGAGCGCTCGGTGCTAAAAAAAGAGATGGGGGAAATAGATATGAGTAAAACAGTTATTTTAAGTGCTGCAAGAACACCGGTTGGGAAATTTGGAGGATCTTTAAAAGACGTGAAAGCAACAGAACTTGGGGGAATTGCAATTAAAGCAGCGCTTGAAAGAGCAAATGTTTCTGCTAATGATGTGGAAGAAGTTATATTCGGAACAGTTA
>NZ_WMEE01000083.1:0-286 GCF_009709595.1 Microbacterium sp. ZXX196 | reverse complement strand
CCCTCAACAGCGAACAAGAAAAACTAAAAGCTGACCTCAAAACCAAAACCCAAGCCCTGGATGCCAAATTGAACGAACTGCAAAAACTCTATGCTCAACTCAAAAAACGCATCAAAATCGATATAGAACAAAGCCAATGGAAAGAGTTCGGGATTGAGGATAAAAAGTAATTTTTAAAAAATCATCATTATGAAAAATGTAATCATTCTATTTGCTTTGATATTAGGAAATTTCGGATTAGCACAGCAAAAAGAATCCTCATTAGAACATACATTAAGTATCAACC
>NZ_WMEE01000082.1:0-287 GCF_009709595.1 Microbacterium sp. ZXX196 | reverse complement strand
AAGCTCGTCTCGTCGGTCATGGAGTGTGTCAGCTGGTGGTGCCAGTGCCGGGCCTCCCGGGACTCACCGAGGTGGAGATGGTGAAGGTGCAGGCAGTAGGCGGCCGCGCGGTTGCCGGCGCCGGCGGCCAGCTGCCACCAGAACTGCGCGGACTCGGGGTGTCCGGTCAAGCGGAGCAGGCAGGCGTAGACCAGCGCTCCGGCGACGTCCACCTCCTCTTCTTCCACCACCGGAGGGTTGTGAGGGCCGGTCGCTTCGGCCTCAGCGAGCTGGCCGACGTGTCCGGC
>NZ_WMEE01000081.1:0-287 GCF_009709595.1 Microbacterium sp. ZXX196 | reverse complement strand
CAGCAAATGTGTCATATGCAGTTTGAAACTTCTTTGAAATTTCATCATTTAGTGAGAGTATCGATTCCTTGTGTACAGATAGTTTCTTAGAATCCCAAGCAACACCTAAATTCACATATTCCTCAATAACCCCAGGAGCTTTCGGTTCAATTACATGTGGTGCTGTCCCATCTACTATACCTATTTGAAATTTCGGGATAATTAAGCCATCAACAGAATTGGTATCTGAAGAACAATGTAAATATTCAATATCTATTCCTTTGTTTACAATCTTTTCACCAATAGTT
>NZ_WMEE01000080.1:0-287 GCF_009709595.1 Microbacterium sp. ZXX196 | reverse complement strand
ATCTGGGCCGCCTCCGGCAAGCTGGTCCTCGCGTACGAGACCGTGGTCACCGGCGTCCAGAAGGACGGCACGCCCAGCGAGCTGCACGTCGTCACCGACGCGAAGACCGGCAAGAAGCTCTTCCAGGACGAGACGATCGAGACCGGTACGGGCACCAGCTCGTACAGCGGCACCGTCCCGCTCACCACCACCAAGAGCGGCAGCACCTACAACCTCACCGACGGCGCCCGCGGCGGCCACAAGACGTACGACCTCAACCAGGGCACGTCCGGCACCGGCACGCTCTT
>NZ_WMEE01000079.1:0-287 GCF_009709595.1 Microbacterium sp. ZXX196 | reverse complement strand
AATTTTTAAAGCGACAATCTCTAAAAATAGCAGCATAAAATACGCACTTTTTGAAGTGAACATTCGTAAACCTATTCTTATTTAAGATTACTCCTGAAAAATCAGATAAAACAATTTTTATATTTTTGAATGAACATGATCGTAGGCGGGATCCTCTCAAATTAACATTAAAAAATGTTTTATTAGAGAAACGTACTTTAGAAGAAATAGATTTGGCTAGGAGGCTATTTGAATACTTACGTTTTTCGATGTGCTTGTTATGAAATCTAGGAAGTTTTGACATTAAT
>NZ_WMEE01000078.1:0-288 GCF_009709595.1 Microbacterium sp. ZXX196 | reverse complement strand
TGGCAGCAATAGCTTCTACAACACCCGCAGCTCCTAGCAAATGCCCCGTCATAGACTTTGTAGAATTGATTTGTATATCAAAGGCGTGGTCGCCAAGTAATCTAGAAATTGCGTTAGATTCTGCAATATCTCCTAATGGCGTAGATGTCCCATGCATATTGATGTGATCTACCTCATCAGCAGTTACGCCTGCATCTTCTAAACAGTTCTTCATTACCAAATAAGCTCCCAATCCTTCTGGGTGTGGTGCCGTCATATGATGTGCATCTGCACTCATACCCCCACCTT
>NZ_WMEE01000077.1:0-289 GCF_009709595.1 Microbacterium sp. ZXX196 | reverse complement strand
CTCTTGTGTGGCAGTAATGGAGGGTAAAGACCCTGTGGTAATCCCTAATGCAGAAGGAAAAAGAACAACACCTTCTATCGTAGCTTTCACTGAAGATGGTGAGAGAAAAGTGGGAGACCCAGCTAAAAGACAAGCGGTTACAAACCCTAAAAATACAGTTTATTCTATCAAGAGATTTATCGGAGCTAATTTTAAAACAGATGCTAACGAGGTGTCTAGAGTTCCGTATCAAGTGGTAGAAGGTTCTAACGATACTGTTAAAGTTAAAATTGGAGATAGAGAATACACC
>NZ_WMEE01000076.1:0-289 GCF_009709595.1 Microbacterium sp. ZXX196 | reverse complement strand
TCCGACGTTTACGATCATAAAAGAATATCAGGGGCGCTTGCCGCTTTATCATATGGACGTCTACCGGGTAGGGGATGATCCTGATTCGCTTGGGCTGGACGATTACTTTTTTGGCGAGGGAGTCTGTGTCGTCGAGTGGGCCTCCTTGCTTGAGGATTACTTGCCGGCGGATCGGCTGACGGTTTTCCTGCGAACATCTGGCGAGGATGAGCGAAGCATCGAGCTGTGTCCCAAGGGAGAGCGTTACGTGAAATTGTGTGAGGAGTTTGATTTTGATGCGCGTACTGGC
>NZ_WMEE01000007.1:0-143388 GCF_009709595.1 Microbacterium sp. ZXX196 | reverse complement strand
CATCCGAGAGCATCTGAAACCGCGACACGACCACAGCCTCCCAGCACGCCACCGAACTATTTGTCAGACACGCCCTAGGTGTGTCTCCCTCTTGATCGCCTCCTGAGCAACGCCCGAGCACGCGCCTCGCGGCGTTGTCCTCGGTCGACGATGCTCCGCATCGCCTCCCTCGTCCGCCTTGCGATGCACACACTCGGGCCCTTGCTCAGTGCGGCTCCACGAGGGAGACACACCCTAGGCCGACAATAGGCCCACCCCAGTCAATAGAGAGGCGGTAGTCGTCACGCTTTCGACGCTTCACGGTGCGACGCGCCCCCTTGAAGTGTTGCTCGTAGCCGTCGAGCTAGTGCTCCACGATCAGAGACGGACTTGGCCCAGGTGCAGTGGGGGTGCCACGGAGTCGATACCGCATGGAGCTGAGTCCTTCGCCCTCGCGTACCTAATGTCCTCCTATCGCTCTATTGCTGTCGTCGGCGCGACTGCGTTCGCATCGCTTCAACCGCCGCGACGAGTGCGTCTTCTTCAACTGGTGCGCTGTTCCATTCAGTCCAGAAGTTCCGTGTGGCGCTGGTGGGCTTAATCGTCGGCGCATCGAGTCGGATGCGCGTCGGCAAGATGATCGCGTCACCGAGCAAGAGCGCCTCACCAACGTCCAGAAGCGGCAACGCTTCCGTGAGCCCATCCATACTGTCAGGCATGAGTCGCTTCACGACAGCTTGATCCTGATCGTTGGTGAGACGGAGAGCGATGAAGTTGTTGCATTGGGAGAGCACGGTGCGACTCACGTCCGAAGGACGCTGGCTCACGACGAGCAACGAAATCCCATACTTCCGGCCTTCTTTGGCGATTCGCTCGAAAGAGTCGAGGGCTCGGAGGTCGACGACTCCGGCGTTTCCGGCTGGCAGGTACAGATGTGCCTCGTCGCAGACGAGGGTTACCGGCGTCCGCCTGTCTTCCGTCGTCCAGAAGTGAATTTCGTATAATACACGCGCCATCACCCCAACGACGATTGGCAAGACATCACTCGGCACCTCACTGAAGTCGATTACCTTTATCCCGGGACTCGTACCAAGAAGCCGTTTGGCAAAGTCATGGAGCCAGTCGTAGCCGAGATGGTCAGCCGGTGGATTGAACATGAATCTGTACCGGCGGTCGTTAATCCTTGCGTCCATCCGGCTCACGAGTCGAGTCAGTCTTCCGAAGAATGGCCCTTGCTTCTCGCGCCCGTTAGTACCCGGCACCATTGCAACGTCGTCTGCCGTTAAGCATTCGATGAGATGCTCGAGGTCGTACGGCACCGGGCTGTCGACGGTGAATATTTTGGCGAGCTCGCTCTTCCCGTCCGCCACAAGCCGATCGTGCTTGAGCGCCCGTACGTGATGGGTCAACCGCGCTGCTTGGTTGGGTGCGTTCTCTTCAGAACGATCAAGCAGAAGGGCCTGCATTTCCTCTTGATTGAGTAGCCACCACGGCAAGTACAGGGCGTGATCATCGTCGGCGGGTTGCCCCGGACCCGCGATGTGAAAGGCCCGCGCGATAGGAGCGTCGCCGTCGGTAAGGGGCGTGTACTCGCCGTGCATGTCGAACACGACAAGGTTGGGGTGGGCGAGCGCCTTGGCTCTCTCGAGAATTAGGGCTACCGCCCAGCTCTTGCCCGAGCCGGTGCTGCCCAACAGAGCTGCATGCCGCTGGAAGAGGCGATCACCATCGGCCACTGCCTCTGCCGTGGGATCGGCTACAAACGCGCCCAAGCGGAGCCGCTTCTCCGGTTCGAGCTGACTTGCCAACAACCCCATGAGCCGTTGAAGATTGACGCCATCGATCACCCAGCACAGCGACTCGACGAGTGGATAACTGTCAGCACCACGCTTGAAGGTGTTCTTCCTGATGCCATCGACCGCGCGATACGTGCCGAGTAGGACAACGCGCAGGAGGTCCCGCTGGCGTATCTCTACGGGGACGTCGCCATCGGGACCTATCTCGTCCACCAGGGCTTCTTCCTGAAGGTCTCGGGTAACTCGATCGAGCGTACCGACGAGGAACTCAGACGGGTTGGATCCCTGGAATGCAATGAGGCTACCGACACCGATTCGGGTTAGTCGATCGTGGTCAAGGGCCTCAGCCCAAACGCTCGCCGTATCCACTCTGAAGACACGTCCGAGGGCTGCTTCGCGAGGGAAGTCGAGAGCGGCGTGGGTCATATTCTTAGCACTTCCTTTACCAGGTGTTCCAGATCCCAGAGCGGGAGGTCAAGTTCTAGATGATTGCCACCTTGAAGGACGCGGCATCCTACTCCATCCTCGGCTGCTTCTATGCCTAGCGCACTCGAGTTCGACCCGAGGTAACTGAGAGCATTCGAAGTAAGGGACCGGCTGACAACGACGGCGGGCACCTGAGCGAACTTCGAACGCAAATGGGTCTGGAGATGCGAGTCATTGAACCCGTATCCCACAGTGAACAGGGAGGCCGCTTTGTCAATAGCCTGGTTTGCGCGATTACGCTGCTGATCGAAGGGGACCTCATAGCCGAGTCTATATTTGTTGCCACCCGGCGCGATGATCTGCCGCGAACCGGGGATAGCCAGGTCGCTCCGATAGTATTGTCCGTCGTATGAAAACCAGTCGAGGCTACCGTGCGGCTTCGCCAATCGAATATGCGGGCGCGGGCGCACGGTGACGCTGTGTGCTCCGCGCCCAACGGGAGCGGAGCGAACCTCGTTAAGCTCTTCGCGACTGAGCGCCGCATCCATTCGGCCTATGGTGTGTCCGTAGTACATGGAGTCCACCCGCACACCAGCGCGAGCGGCATGCACCTCAATCAGGCGATCATAGTTCGTAGTGATCACGTCGGCATGCGTCGCCGAGCGCAGGATGTGTTCAAACAGGCGTCCGAATGCAGAGACCTGGTCAGCTTGAAGGATCTCCGCTATCGCCGCTCCCTCAGAGTGCCGAACTTGTTCTGCGATGACCCTCGTGAGCACGTCGGCAAGCGACTCCGGCAAGGGGTTCTCATCGAGCGCCGACTCAAGCCCTTCACCGGTAGCTAAGCACTTCGCGATTCGTTGCCACTCCCGCAGGGAAGATTTGTCGGCTTCAGGGATGAGTTCGGGCACAGCGTTGTTCAGGTGCGTAGCTAACGCACCCATCCCAGGAAGTCCGTATGTACAAGAGGCGCCAGATCCGACGATGATCACCACGCCTCGTTGGAATAGCGCCTGTACGTACGTATAGACACTGTCCTGCGTTATACCCACGTTCCCCCTCGCGGTAACGAACTTCTGCCACTCATCATGGCATCACGTTCCGGTCGAGTGTCGACCGGCAAGTATGTCCGGGGAGCGTTTCCCGCGACGTGCTCCTCCGAGAAGTAGTGCTCGGCGAGCAGATCGTGGTACGTCTCCTTCCACGTCGCGACGTGATCATCGGCGATTGCTGAAGCAGTGCCTGACTGCTGACTGCTGACTGCTGACTGCTGACTGCTGATCGTGAGTGTCATGCACCAGGACCGTCAAAGCTCGGGACGCGCGGCCGAAATATCCGAAGGGCCACACCGTGAACAGTTTCCTGCGAAATGGATAAATCCAACCGGAACCTAATCCTCCCCGAACCCGCCACCGTCCATGTGGACCATGTCGTGGAAGCGGCTGTAGTGGCCCTGGAAAGCCACGGAGATGTCGGCCGTGGGGCCGTTGCGGTGCTTGGCGACGATCAGGTCGGCCTCGCCGGGGCGGGTCTGCTTGTCGTAGACCTCGTCGCGGTGGAGGAGGATGACCATGTCGGCGTCCTGCTCGATCGATCCCGACTCGCGCAGGTCGCTCACCATCGGGCGCTTGTCCTGGCGCTGCTCCGGGCCACGGTTCAGCTGCGAGAGCGCGATGACGGGCACCTGCAGCTCCTTCGCCATGAGCTTCAGCGCGCGCGAGAACTCCGAGACCTCCTGCTGGCGCGACTCGACGCGCTTGCCGCTCGTCATGAGCTGCAGGTAGTCGATGATGATCATCTTCAGGCCCACGCGCTGCTTGAGCCGGCGGCACTTCGCGCGGATCTCCACGAGCGTCATGTTCGGGCTGTCGTCGACGTACAGGGGCGCGTCGTTGATCCGCCCGCGCGTCGAGGCGAGGGTCGTCCAGTCGCGCGAGTCGAGATCGCCCTTGCGGAGCTTCTGCAGCGGGATCTGGCCCTCGGCGCTCAGCAGGCGCATCGCGATCTCGGTCTTGCCCATCTCGAGCGAGAAGAAGATCGCGGGCTGGTCGTGCTTGATGGCGGCGGCGCGGGCGAAGTCGAGTGCGAGCGTCGACTTACCCATGGCGGGGCGCGCGGCCACGACGATCATCTGACCCGCGTGCAGGCCGTTCGTCAGGCCGTCGAGCTCGGCGAAGCCCGTCGGCACGCCCGTCATCTCGCCGTCGCGACCCTTGGCCATCTCGATCTCGTCGATCGCCGCCGACACGGCGATCTCGAGGGGAACGTAGTCCTCCGACTGCTCCTGCCCCGTCACGCCGTAGATCTCGGCCTGCGCCTGGTTGACGAGCTCGACCGCCTCGCCCTGCCCGTCGTAGCCCATCTGCACGATGCGCGTGCCCGCGTCGACGAGGCGGCGCAGGAGCGCGCGCTCCTGCACGATCGACGCGTAGTAACCCGCGTTGGCCGCCGTCGGCACGATCGAGGTCAGCGAGTGCAGGTAATCGGCGCCGCCGGCCTGCTGCAGGTCGCCCGTCTTGATCAGCTCGTCGGTGACCGCGATGACGTCGGTCGGCTCGCCGTGCGAGTAGAGGGAGAGGATCGCCTCGAAGATCAGCTCGTGCTTCGGGATATAGAAGTCGGTGCCGCGCAGCGTCTCGACCACGTCGGCGACGGCGTCCTTCGACAGCAGCATGCCGCCGAGCGTCGACTGCTCGGAGAGCAGGTCGTGCGGCGGCGTGCGCTCGGCGTCGCGGCCGGAACGGCCCAGTCGCTCGGTGACCACCTCGTTGATCGACACGGACTTCCCCTCTCGCCTTCTCGGATCGCTCGCCTGCCCGCGCACCCGCGCGCGGGGGACATTCCAGCAGGCACCCCCGACATCCGAACGGCGCCGCTGCGGGCGCCGAAACGCGAGCCTACGAGGCCCTCCCCGCGCGCTCAATCCACCCTGTGGATAACTCTGTGGAGAGTCCTGGGTAAAACGCCGCAGAACCTGTGGACTGCGCCTGTGGAGAATGTGGGGAGCGGTGCGGAGCGGATCCGAATTTCTCCCTCTTGATCAGGCGTTTGTTCTTCCCACACCCTGTGGACAGAAGTGTGGTTAAAGCCGGGCTTGAGACTTGAACACGCCCAGCGGCATGTGGATGAACCTCACGGTTTCGTCCGTGTTTCGGGCACGAAAAGGCGCCGTCCCGCACGGGGCGGAACGACGCCTTCTCGAACGCGGTGCGCGTTACTTCTTGAGCGCGACGACCTGCAGGGAGATGACCGCGGTCACGTCCTCGTGCAGGCGAACGAGCGCCTCGTGGTCACCCGTGGCCTTGATGGCCGAGGGGATCGTCACCTTGCGCTTGTCCAGCTCGCCGAGGCCGGCCGCGGACACGGCGGCGACGATGTCGGCGGGCTTGATCGAGCCGAAGAGGCGGCCCTCGGCGCCGGCCTTCGCCGACACCTTGACGCGAGCCTGCTCGAGCGACTGCTTGAGCGACTCGGCCTCCTCGTGGGTCGCGATGGCGCGAGCCTTGCGGGCAGCGCGGATCTGCGCGACCTGCTTCTCGCCACCGCGGGTCCACGCCACGGCGAACCCCTGGGGGATGAGGTAGTTACGGGCGTACCCGTCCTTGACCTCGATCACGTCTCCGGCGCCACCCAGGCCGTCGACCTCATGCGTGAGAATCAGCTTCGACATGGGATCTCCTTAGCGGCCCGCGCCCGCGTACGGAAGAAGAGCCATCTCGCGCGCGTTCTTGATCGCGCGCGCGATGAGGCGCTGCTCCTGCACCGAGACACCGGTGATACGACGGGCGCGGATCTTGCCACGCTCCGAGATGAACTTGCGAAGGGTCGCGACATCCTTGTAGTCGATGACGCCGACCCGGATGTGCTTCGCCGGGGCGGCGTTCTTGCCACCCTTGCGCGGCTTGCGGCGGTCGCCGCTTGACTTTCCAGCCATGATGGGTCCTTACGAAAAAGAAGAATTTAGAACGGGGTGTCGTCCGAGAACGACCCCGGGGTGCTCCACGCGTCAGCGCCGGTCGAGCCGGGCGTCGCCCAGGGCTCATCCGATGCCTGCTGCTGCGGGCGCTGCTGCTGGCCGCCGTATCCGCCGCCGGAAACCTGGCCGGCGTTGTTGCCGCCGCCGAAGTTTCCGCTCGAGGCGGCGCGGGTGACCTGAGCTGTGGCGTAGCGCAGCGACGGGCCGATCTCCTGGACGTCCAGTTCGATCGACGTGCGACGCTCGCCCTCGCGCGTCTCGTAGTTGCGCTGACGGAGGTTGCCCTGCGCGATGACGCGCATGCCCTTCGTCAGCGAACCCGCGACGTGCTCGGCGAAGTCGCGCCAGACGCTGGCCCGGAGGAACAGGGCGTCGCCGTCCTTCCACTCGCCCGACGCGCGGTCAAACGTGCGCGGGGTCGAAGCGATCGTGAAATTCGCCACGGGGACACCGGACTGCGTGTAGCGCAGCTCGGGGTCGGCGGTCAGATTGCCTACGACGGTGATGACGGTTTCGCCTGCCATGCTCCGACCTTAGGCCTTCGCCGCCGTCTTGCGCGCGGCCTTCGCCTCGGCCCGCTTGGCCTCGGACGCGACCATCGCAATGGCCTCCTCCGCGCGGAGGATCTTGGTGCGAACGACGTCGTCGGCGAGACCGAGCTGACGGTCCATCTCCTGCGTCGCCTCGCTCGTGGCGGTGAAGTTCACGACGGCGTAGATGCCCTCGTTCTTCTTCTGGATCTCGTAGGCGAACTTGCGCTTACCCCAGATGTCCACGTTCTCGATCGTGCCCTCAGAGTCGGTGATGACCTTGAGGTACTTGTCGAGGTACGCGGGAACCTGGCGCTCGTCGACCGCCGCGTCGATGATGACCATCATCTCGTACTGGTGCGTGTGCGTCACTGTCCCACCTCCTTCGGACTCGAACGGACGCCGGGCATTTCCCGACGTCAGGAGGGTGTGTTGCACGTGCCCGCCGCATCTTCCGGAGTCGGATCGCGACAGACAACCTGAATAGTCTAGCCGAGATCGGGCTGGGGAGCGAATGTCAGGATCCGAGCGCCGCAAGGAGCGTCGCGAACGCGGCGTCGGTCGGGTCGATCAGCTCGTAGTGACCCGTACCGGGCAGAATCCGGATCCGGATCCGCGGATCGCGCGCCGCGTAGGCGCGCGCGTACGTCGCCGGCACCTCCCGGTCGTCGGCGCCATGGAGGACGTGGACGCCCGCGCGCGGCACCGCGCGACACATCGGATCCGCCCGTGACATGTCGCCCGAGCGCCCGATGAAGGCGCCGGCCGCGTCGTTCGACAGGCGATCGCGATGCGCGGCCTGGAGGCCCAGCACCCCGCCGAGCGACACCACGCGCTCCACGCCGAGCGCGTCGGCGACGATGAGGGCGAGGTGGCCGCCGGCGGAATGCCCGACGAGTCGCGCCGCGGCGAGGTCCACACCGCACACGCCCGCGGCACGCCGCGTCACGCGTTCGAGGTCCCGTGCCGACCCCGGCCAGCCGCCGCCCGCCTGCCCCACGCGGAGGTATTCGGGGACGAGGACGACCCAGCCGCGATCCGCGAGCGCCGCCGCCAGGGGGCGCAGGTGCGTGCGGTCGTAGGCCGCCCGCCAGAATCCGCCGTGCACGAGCACGACGGATCCGCGCCGCTCGCCCCGCGGCAGGTAGAGGTCGGTGGCGTCGCCCGCGGTCTCCGTGCCGACGATGACGCGATCCGGCGCGCGCGCGACGCGGTCGAGGACCGAGGTCACTTCACGCTCGTGAACGCCGACTGGTGGAAGATCAGCGGGCTCAGGGCGGGGTTCAGCCCGAGGTGCTCGACGCGGAGGAGCACGAGGTGGTGATCGCCGGCCGGCACCTCCGAGTACACCGTGCACTGCAGCCACACGGGCGCGCCTGTGAGGAACAGCGCGCCAGAATCCGCGTCGTGGGTCTCGACGCCGTCGAATCGGCGGGCCTTGTCGCGCGACGCAATCTGGCGGCAGATGTCCGCGTGCTCCGTCGCCATCAGCGAGACACCGATGCGCTCGCCGGCGCGCACGCGCGGCCACGTCGTCGACGTGTTCTGCACGGCGAAGGACACGAGGGGCGGATCCATCGACACGCCCACGGAGAAGCTCGACGCGACGAGCGCCTCGCGCTCGCCGCCCACGATCGCTCCGATGCAGGCGACGGCCGAGGGGAACAGGCCGAACGTCTGGCGCAGGAGCTGCGGCTCCGGCTCGAGCTGGTCCAGGTTCACGAGCGGTCCTCCAGCATCGTGGCGATAGTGCGGATGGCGTCTTCCACCTCGGCGAACGAGGTCGACAGCGGCGAAAGCCCGAGGCGGATGCCTGACGGCGGCCGGAAGTCGGGGATGACTCCGCGGCGCCACAGGTCGTCCATCATCCCGGCGAAGGCGGGGTGGTCAATTGTCACGTGCCCCCCGCGCACCGCCGGGTCGCGGGGCGAGGAAAGCGTCACGCCGTGCGGGGCGAGCACCTCGTCGGCGAGCGCGATGGCGAACTCGGTCAGCGCGATTGACTTCTCGCGGATCGCCTCGATGCCCGCGCGCTCGATGAGGTCGAGCATGGACTCCATGGGGACCATGCCGAGGATCGGCGGGGTCCCGCTGATGAACCGGCGGATCCCGTCCGCCGGCTCGTATCCCTGTCCCATGGCGAAGGAGTCGCGCACCCCCATCCATCCCTGGATGGGCTGCGTCGCGTCGTCGAGGTGCCGCTTCGCGACGTAGAGGAAGGCCGGTGAACCGGGGCCGCCGCCGACGTACTTGTACGTGCACCCGGCGGCGAAGTCGACCCCGAGCGCGTCGAGCTCGATCGGGACGGCGCCGACGGAGTGGCACAGGTCCCACACGACGAGCGCGCCCGCCTCGTGCACCACCCGCGTGATCGCCGCCATGTCGGCGATGTAGGCCGAGCGGTAGGCGACGTGGCTCAGGACGACCGCCGCCGTGCGCTCCCCGACGGCCGCCGCGACCTGATCCGGGGTCACGCCCGACTCGGGATCCGGGTCGATCCAGACGAGCGTGCGGCCCGTCTCGGCCGCGATGCCCTCGACGAGGTAGCGGTCCGAGGGGAAGTTGCCCCGATCCACGACGATATCCGAGCGGTCGGGCCGCGCGGCCACCGCCGCGCGCACGACCTTATAGAGCGACACGGTGGTCGACTCGCCGACGATCGTCTGCCCTGGCGCGGCGCCGATGAGGGCAGCGCCGATGCGGTCGCCCAGCGTGAGGGGCTTGTCGAACCACCCGGTGCCCCACCCGCGGATGAGATCGGTGCCCCAGTCGCGGGCGACGAACTCGCTCATGCGGTCCCGGAGGGCGGCGGGCGGCCGGCCCAGAGAGTTGCCGTCGAGGTAGGCGCGGACCGACGGATCGTCGGCGGCGACGAACTCGGCGCGGTAGGCGCGGAGCGGGTCGGCCGCGTCGAGCTCAGCGGCGGCGGGCGCGGACGTGGGTGCGGTGGTCATCGATCAGCGTCCGATCTCGGTGCGTACGGCGAACAGCTCGGGGAAGAAGGTGAGGTCGAGCGCGCGCTGGAGGAACGGCACGCCCGAGGATCCGCCGGTCCCCTGCTTCATGCCGATGACCCGCATGACCGTGCGCAGGTGCCGGAATCGCCAGAACTGGAAGTTCTCCTCGAGGTCGACGAGCTCCTCGCAGGTCTCGTAGATCTTCCAGTTCTCGCCCGCCGCCTCGTAAATGCCGCGGAAGACGTCGACCAGCGCGTCCGAGCGCTCATGGGCGACGGTGACGTCGCGCTCGAGGAGCTCGTGCGGGATGTCGTATCCCTGCCGCGCGAGGAACCGCAGGAACTCGTCGTACAGGCTCGGCTGCTCAAGGAGCGCGGCGAGCGCGGCGCGCGCCGCGGGGTCCGCGTCGAACACGCTCAGCATGCGCGCGTTCTTGTTCCCCAGTAGGAACTCGACGGCGCGGTACTGCCATGACTGGAACCCGGAGGACTGGGCGAGGTCGTCGCGGAACTCCGCGTACTCACTCGGGGTCAGGGTGGCGAGCACGGACCAGGCCTCGGTCATCGTCTTCTGGATGTGCTTGACCCGCGCGATCTTCTTCAGCGCAACGTCGAGGTCGTCGGCGATCAGCGCGTCCCGCGCCGCCGTGAGCTCATGGATGCACAGCTTGAGCCAGAGCTCGGTCGTCTGGTGCTGGACGATGAACAGCATCTCGTCGTGGTGCTCGGGCCGGCTGAGCGGGCGCTGCGCCGAAAGGATCTTGTCCAGCTCGAGGTAGGACCCGTACGTGAGCTTGTCGCGCAGGTCGGTGACGATGTCGTCCTCGAGCTCGCGCGTGTTGGCCGTGACTCCCATGCCGCACCCTTTCCGTTGATCGGATATGTCACAAGCATAACGAGCGTCGCATTACTGAGACATTACGTCGGCGCTACGGTCGCTCGACGACATCCACGACGTAGCGGTGGAAGGTCGGCGCCGCCGCCGCGTGCGCCGAGATGAACGCGGTCCACTCCGCGACGTGCGCCTGCCCGGTGTGCGTGCGGTGGTCGTCCACTGATTCCCAGATCTCGAGCATGCGCAGGTACGACGGATCCGCCGTGCTCCAGGACAGCGCGTACTCGACGACCCCGGATTCCGCGAGACAGGCGGCGACGAACGCGTTCGCGCGCTCCGTGACGACCTCCACGTGCTCCGGGGTGACCGCGATTCCGCCATAGACGTACAGCATGGGTTTCTCCTTCAGTGGTGGTGTGACAGTTCGGCACGCAGCACGGGGAGGACCTTCTCCCCCAGCAGCCGCGTCGATTCGACCGTGTCCGGGCCCATCGGCGGACCGAACGAGATGTGGCGCACTCCGGCGTCCAGGAGCGCCCCGCACTGATCGATGACGTCGGCGACGCCGCCCGCGATCCCGAGGCGCATCATGTCGTCCGTGACGGACGCGATCGCGTCCTCCTCGCGCCCTTCCAGGACGAGGGCCTGCGTGCGGGCGAACTCGGCCGGGTCGAATCCGTTCTGCTCCAACGCCGCCGTGGACAGCGAGCCGCTGTACTCCGCGATGTGCGTCGCGAGAAGGCGACGCGCGATGGCGCGATCGTCGGCGATCGAGACCCACGTGCACGCCGCGACGTCGAGGTCCGCCACGCGCCGGCCCGCCTTCTCGGCGCCGACCTTCAGCTGGTCCATGACGTGAAACACGTGCGACGGCGGGAGGCAGAGCGGGAGCGCTCCGTCGGCGTAGCGTCCCGTCATCTCGATCATGCGGGGCCCCATGGCGCCGACGTAGATCGGGACGGGGCGCGGGCGCTTCAGGACCGCCTGCTCCGTCCACCCGTCCCCGGCGCCGGGCACGCCCGCCGGAGAGCGGCCGTTCACGAGCTCCCGGATCGCCACCACGGCCTCGCGGGTGCGGCGCACGGGCGAGGCCGTCTCGATGCCCGCCCAGGAGAAGAACACCTCGGACCCCGCCCCGAGCCCCAGGAGGAAGCGGTCGCCCGACAGCTCCTGGAGGCCGGAGGCGTACGCCGCGATCTGAGCGGGGTGGAGCGAGACCGGATCCATGACGCCGGACCCGAAGCGGATCCGTGAAGTGCGCATGGCGATCGCCGCGAGGTAGACGAGGCCCGGGCTCCCGAAGATGTCGTTGCCCGTCCAGACCTGGTCGAAGCCGACCTGTTCCGCGAACACCGCGCGATCGACGATCTCCTGGGCGCCCGAGGAGCTCCCGATCCGCACGCTGAAGGTGGGTTCTCCGTTCATGCCCCTCCCTCCGCTCGCGCGGGCGCGGCCTCGATCCGCATCCGGACGGCCTCGGGCGGATCCGGGCATTGCAGCAGGGGCCGCGACTCCAGCCAGGCCTCCAGGTCCTCGCCCTGGCGGCCCTTCACCAGCGGCACCACGGCCGCGACCGCGAAGACGCAGAAGGGCTGACCGTCGGGCATCGTGATGCCCTCGGGGCCGATCTCAAAGTGATCCCCGATCTCCATTCCACAGGCCGAGTAGGCCATCTCCTCCAGCGTGCACCGCACGCGCTGGGTCTCCATCAGTCGTCGTCCTCTCGCGCGATCGCCTCGACCCGCATGACGAGGTTCTCCTCGGCATCCGGGCCGCAGATCAGGGGCTTGCGGACCAGCCAATCGTCCGCCGGAAGGTCGTGCTGGCGCATCGTGATGATCGGGAGCACGACGGAGAGCGCGTAAGGGCAAAACGCCTGGCCGTCGGGCAACGTCATGCGCGACCCGTCGACCTCGAACCAGTCGCCCACCCGGGCCGTCCCCCGCGGCTTGTCCACGCGCACGACCGTGACGCGGACCCGCGGGCTCCCGTGCGATATCGCCCCCGTCACGCGAAGGACCTCGCCCAGGCGGGGTCGCTCGGCAGCGTGAACGAGGCGCCGGGCGCGAGCGCGGCGGCGGCCATCGCGCCGAAGTGAGTGCGTCGCGAGCCCGCGTGCGCGAGCGCGCCATGGCTGTCGCGTACGACCCGCTGCATCGGGTTCTTGTCGAGGATCACGGCCGCCGAGGAGATTTCGGACGCGAGGTCGACGGCGCGCTTCATCGACCGCGCCGCCATCGCGTTCGCGGCCACCATGCGCGTGCGCTGCACAGTCGTGAGCCCGGCGCCCGGGCGGAAGAGGACCTCGTCGGTGCGGCGCGCGACCTCCCGCACGCCCGCGAACGCGAAGTCGACCTCGCTCATCGCCTCTCCGAGCGCCTGCCGCGTCGCCGCGTCCACCTTGAGCGCGTCCGCGCCCTTCAGACGCCCGCGCACGAAATCGCCCGCGAGCTCGACGGCGTGGCGCGCGATCCCCAGCGCGACGCCCGTGAGCGCGAAGTGGGACACCTGCACGGCCTTGTCGAGCGGATCCCCGTCCGCCCGGTCGGGCGCCTCGCGATCGAACGAGTGGTGGGCCGGCACGAACGCCGGCTCGCGAATCGCGAAGGACGTGCTCCCGGATCCGCGTACCCCCAGGACCTGCCAGTCGTGGGCGATCTCCACGGCATCGAGCGGGAGCCAGAATCCCCGGTGCACGATGGCCCCGTCGGCGCCGCGGACGGGCGTGCCGTCGCGGTAGACCTCGGCTCCGCCGATGATGTGCTCCGCGGTATAGCTTCCGGATCCCCAGCCCCACTGCCCCGAGACGAGGTAGCCGCCCGGGACGATGTCGGCGCGCCCGCGCGGGTGGAAGGCGCCGGCCGTCGGCATATCCCGCGACGGGTACAGCTCCGCGTAGGCCTCGTCGCCCAGGCGGCCGGCGTAGTACCCGGTCGCGTTCAGCACGCCGACGTTCCATCCGGCCGACGCGTCGACCGCCGCGACGCGCGCCGTGACCTCCACCTGCTGCTCGAGCGTCATCTCGACCCCGCCGCGGGAGGCGGGAAAGGCCATCTGGAACACCCCGGCACCACGCATCGCCGCGGCCGCGCGATCCGTCAGGCAGGCGGCCTGCTCGATGGCGTCGGCCTCGCTCGCGATCAGCGGCAGGATCCGGTCCGTGTTGCGCAGGATGGCCGCGGCGCTGTCGGGCGCCTCGAGGCCCAGCCCCGTGGTGTCGGCGATCGTCGTCGGCATCGTCGATGCATTCGTCATCGTGTTCTCCTCACACACTCGTCAGGCGGCGATCGGCTCGCCGCCGGTGACCCATACGGTCTGGCCCGTGACCGCACCCTGGGCCGTCAGCGCGACGATCGCGCGCGCCACGTCGTCCGGGCTCGGAAAGTCGGGGAGCGCCATGCGCTCGAGCAGGCGGGCCGCCAGCTCCGCGTGCTCGGCGTCGAGCGGCGTCTCGTCGGTCGGGTCGACGACCCGCCCCGGCGCCACGACGTTCACCGTGATGCCGTGCCGTCCCTCCTCCAGCGCGAGATAGCGCGCCAGCGTCGTCGCAGCGGACTTGGCCGCGCCGTACGCGCCGAATCCGGGGGCGGGCCGCGCCATCAGGGCGCCCGACACGTAGACGATGCGCCCCCACGCTCCGTCGCGCATCGCGGGCACGACGCCTGCGCAGAGCGCCTGGAACCCGAGCGCGCCGGAGAACTGCTCCCGGAGGATTCCCGGGGTCAGGTCGGCGACCGCCGCGACCTCCTGGCCCGGGTGCGCGGCGTCCACGACGACGTCGATCGGGCCGAGCGCCGCGATGGCTTCCGCCAGGGCAGCGGCCACCTCCTCCGGATTCGTCAGTTCCGCGGATACCGCGATGGCGGGCGTCGGCAGGGACGCCGCGAGAACGCGCGCGTGGTCGATGCGGGATCGGCAATGCACCACGACGCGGGCCCCCTCGGCGGCCATCGCGCGGCAGGTCGCCGCGCCGATCACGCCCGCTCCCCCGGCGACGAACACGACGCGCCCCTCCAGGTCGCTCATCGGATCACGGCCGACAAGAAGCTCCCCGTACGCGGGTGCGCCGGGTTGTCGAGCACCTGCGCGGGCGGGCCGACCTCCACGATCTTGCCGTCGGCCATGAAAACGACGCGGTCGGCGACCTCGCGCGCGAATCCCATCTCGTGCGTCACGACGACGAGCGTCATCCCGCCCGTGCGCGCGAGATCCTTCATCACCGCGAGGACCTCGCCGACCAACTCGGGGTCGAGCGCGCTCGTGGGCTCGTCGAACAGCAGGACCTGCGGCCCCATGGCCACGGCTCGGGCGATCGCGACGCGCTGCTGCTGCCCGCCCGACAGCTGCGACGGGAACGCGCCCGCCTTGTCGCCCAGACCGACCCGGCGGAGCAGCTCGCGCGCGTGCTCGCGGACCTCGGCCTTCGGGCGGTGCTTGATCTTGACGGGCGCGAAGGTGATGTTGTCGAGCACGGTCATGTGCGGGAAGAGGTTGAACTGCTGGAACACCATCCCGATCTCGACCCGCTGGGCGCACGCCTCGCGCTCGCGCATCTCGTGCAGACGCCCGCGCCGCTCGTGATACCCGATGAGCGACCCGTCGACGCGAATCGACCCGGTGTTGATCTCCTCCAGGTGGTTGATGCACCGCAGCAGCGTGGACTTCCCGGATCCCGACGGCCCGATGATGCAGACCGTCTCGCCCTCCTCGATCGCCAGGTCCACGTCGAACAGGACCTGCGTGTTGCCGTACCACTTGTCGACGCCGTCGATCGTGATCAGCGCGTCGGTCTTCTCGATCATCGTCATGGTCGTGCTCCTGTCACTTCGCGGCGGTGCGCTTTTCGAGGAAGTGCTGACCGACCGTCAGCACCGCGATCACGGCGAGATACCAGATCGTCGCGACGATCAGCAGCTCGATCGTGCGGAAGTTCGCGCCGGAGATCCCCAGCGCGATCGTGAGGAGGTCACCGCCGCCGATGACCGAGACGATTGCCGACGCCTTGAGCATGCCGATCAGCTCGTTCCCCATGGGCGGGAGCAGGACCTTCGCGGCCTGCGGCAGCACGATGTACCGCAGCGTGCCCAGGTAGGTCACCCCGAGCGCTTTGGCGGCCTCGTGCTGACCGACGCCGATGGACAGGATCCCCGCGCGCACGACCTCGGCCATGTATCCGGAACCGGCGACAGCGAGCCCGACGACCGACGAGACGAACGGCGTCATGACCTCGTTGACGGGCACGGAGAAGAACTCGATGTTCGTGAACGGAATCGCCAGAGTGAAGTCGGAGAAGAACAGCCCGAGGTTCCCGACGAAGATCAGGAGCACGATCATGGGAACGCCGCGGAATATGAAGATGTACACGGCCGCCACCGCGTTGAGCACGCGGGCGTCCGAAATCGCCATCACGCCCACGACGATCGCCAGGATGACGCCGAAGAACATGCCAAACACCGTCATGAGGAGCGTCGCGCCGAGGCCCTGGAAGATCGCGGGGCTCCAGAGGAACTCCCACACGATGTCCCACTGGATGTTCGGGTTGGTGGCTAGCCCCCAAAGCATCGTCACGAGCGCGATGACAACGAGCGCGACGAACACGCCGCGGCCGTAGTGACGGACCGGGACGACGTTGAGCTTCTTCGGCCGCGACGCGGCGGCCTCCTCGCGCGGCGGGGCGGAGAGCTGGTGCGTGGTCATGCGGACTCCTCCAGAATCGTGCGGCCGACCGACACCCAGAGCGAGCGCGAGGTCGAGGCGTGCGCGGTGACGCCCGCGAGGTCGCGCACGAGCTGTTCGAAAGGGTTGCGCTCATAGATGAGGGCGGATCCCTGCAGCTCGGCGCAAATATCCACGACGCGGCGCGCAAGCTGTGTCGCGGCCGGAGAATCCCCGCGCGCCATCGTGGACCCGGACGGGAGCTCGCCGTCGCGGAAGATCACGTCGTCGATGGCGCCGACGCCCGCGTAGACCACGGCGCGCGCGGCGCGCGTGAGGCTCTCCGCCTCGCCGAGCAGCCCCAGGCGACGCGTGTCGTCGGCTCCCTTGCGTCGCACGGCGGCGGTCGCGAGATCGACCGCGTGCTGCGCGATCCCGACCGGAATTCCCGCCATGGAGTAGAACGGCAGGTCGACGACCTTGTTGAGCGGCTCGGCGTCGGCCTGCGGCGTGAAGTACCGGTCGAAGGAGTGGTGGCGCGGGACGCGCACGCCGTCGACGCGGTACGAACGGCTCCCGGATCCCCGGAGCCCAATGACGTGCCAGTCGTCGAGGATCTCAACCTCGTCCGTGGGTAACCACACGCCGAGTACGAGCGGCGAGCCGTCCGCCTTCATGACCTGCTCGCCGCCGTCGAACACCTCGACGCCGGCGACGATCCGCTCGGACGCCATGATCCCGCTCCCGGTCATCCACGTGCCCGACACCACGAGCTCGTCGCCATCGATATCGGCGCGGCCACGCGGGTGGAACGACCCGCACGTGGGGATGTCCAGATCGGGGTAGAGCTCGGCAAACGCGAGATCGCCGAGCCGCGAGGCGTAGAAGCCGGTGGCCTGCAGGATGCAGAGGTTCCACGCGAGCGAGGCGTCGACGCGCGCGAACGCCTCGACCATCTGCGTCTGCTGCGTCAGGGAGACCTGGGGGCCGCCGCGGCTCGCGGAGAACCCGACGCGATACGTCCCGGCCCGGCGCAGGGCCTCCCGCATGGGCTCGGTCATGAAGCCCTGCGCGTTCGTCTGCGCGGCCTCCGCCGCGGCCATCGGCACGAGCGCGCGCACGTTCGCGAGGATCGCCGCGCCGTCCGTCGGTTCGCGCAGCGCATCCCACGCGGCATCGCTCATCGTGGGCATCGTCGTCGAGGTCATGCGTACTCCTTCTCCACAGCAGGGATCACGTGCTCGCCGAGCACCCGAATCGCCTCCATCGGGTCGCGCCCGAGCGGGTGCCCGAACGAGAGGTGTCTGACGCCGTCGTCCGCCAGGGCGAGGCACTGGTCGGTCACGTCGTGCGCGTTACCGGCGACTCCAAGCCGCAGCAGCGCGTCGTCGACCAGGCGCACGGCCTCGTCGTGCCGGCCGGAGTCCGACAGGCGCTGAATCTCCGACAGGCGGTCGACGTCGTATCCCGCCTGTGCCAGGGCCTCGCGCGACAGGGATCCGCAGTACTGGGCGATCCGATCGGCGAGCATCGCGCGCGCCCCGGCGGCGTCCTCGTCGATCGACACCCACAGCGCGCACGCGAGGTCGAACGGCCCGGGCTCGGTGCGCGCCGCCTGACCGCGGGAGACCTGATCGCGGACCCACCCGATCCGCTCGGGCGGGAGTGCCAGCGCGATTGCGCCGTCCGCATATCGCCCCGCGGCGCGGAGCATGTGCGGCCCCATCCCGCCCACATAGATCGGCGTACGGTATGGCGTGGGCCGCTGCAGCCGCGCCGTGGTCGCCCAGCCCGCGTGGCCGTCCTCCGCAGGGGATCGCCCATCGAGGAGCGCCCGGAGCTCCTGAACCGCTCGGGCCGTGCGCGGCGCGGGCTTATCGGCCGCCATCCCCGCCCAGCCCAGGTAGACATCGCTTCCGGCCCCGAGACCGAGGAGGTACCGTCCGTGCGACAGCTCCTGCAACTGACTGGCGAAGGAGGCGATCTCCGCGACGCTGAGCGAGACGGGGTTCAGGACGCTCGAGCCGACACGGATCCGGCTCGTGGAGTCGAGCGCCACGGTGACGGGCACGAGGCCCGACGGCTTGAACAGGTCGTTGCCGGTCCAGATCTGGTCGAACCCGACGCGCTCGGCGAGGATCGCCGCCTGCCGGAAGGTCTCGATCGGCGTACCGCTCGGGAGCCTCAGGCTCAGCGTCATCGCGCTCACGTCGGGTTCGACCTCTCGACTCAGTCGGCGATCTCGCCGACGGGGGTCTCGGTGATCGGGTTGATCGCGAGCTCATCCCGGGTGATCCCGCCGACCAGGCCCCACTCCTCGATCAGCTCGTCGTAGGTGCCGTCGTCGATCAGGGCGCCGAGCGCCTCGTAGATGGCCTCGGTGAGCTCCGGCTGGTCCTTGCCGACCGCGATGCCCGCCATCGACGGGGGCAGCTCGTCGGATCCCGCGGTGAACATGGCGAACTCGTCGCCGTTGTTCGCCACCGCCTGGGCCTGCTCGTCTTCGCCGTTGATCCACGCGTCGACGGTGCCGGCGCGCAGGGCCTGGAGGGCGGCGGTGGCGCCCTGGTACTCGGTCATCTCGATGGCCGGCTCGCCCGCCTCCTCGCAGCGGTCGCTCGCGGCGCTGACGTACTCGACCTGGGTCGCGCCGACGGGAACCGCGATGTTCAGCCCGCACATCTCGTCGAGGCGGGCGAACGCGCCGTCGTCCTCGCCGCGCGTCAGCACGGCGTAGTCGCTGACCTGGAACGTGACGAGGTCGACGATCGACGTCTCGCGCTCCTCGGTGATGGAGACCTGGCCGAACAGCGCGTCCACGGATCCGGACTGGACCCCGGGGAGCTGGGCGGGCCACTGCAGGTTCTGCCACTCGACGTCGACGCCGAGCTGCTCGCCCATCGCGGCGGCGACATCCGGCGCGAAGCCGACCGGCGTGTTGGGGTCCGCGGGGTCGACACCGATGGTCGGCGGGGTCTCCCACAGGGCCCCGAAGCTGATGACCCCGGCCTCCTGCACGTCGGCGGGGAGCAGGTCGTAGAGCGGCGCGTCGTTCGCCGCGGCGGGCGCCGCGTCGTCGTCGGCGGTGCTCGCCGAGCAACCGGCGAGGAAGAGGCCGGACACGATCGGTACGGCAGCGAGGGCGAGGACAGTACTGCGACGGTGTTCACGCATTGTGAATCCTTATCGGTCAGGGAATCGGGAGGCAGGCCCGGTGCTCTCCTGCTAGGTCCTTTCCTACCGACGCAATGTCACGTCACCGTGTCGCGGGATGACGGTCGTGTTTCAATATCACGACCATCGTCACGATTTCGTTAGGCGACGCGAACGGCGACGCCGCTTTCCCCGCCCGCCGCGCGAATCTCGCCCACGCGGTCGGCGTCGTCCAGCGCGCGCGGCGCGACGAGCGCCGCCTGGTACTCGTGCCCGTACGCGTGCACGAACTCGACCACGTCGTCCACGCGCAGCGCGTTCTCCCCCACGCGCGGGAGCAGGCGCGCGTGGCGCCGCGACGGGCGCATTCCCGCGCCCGCGATGGCCGCGTCGACGGCCGCGTCCTCCTCGGCGGGGAGCGTGCCGACCGTCATGATGCCGAGGCGGACGCCTTCGGGGCGATACGCGGTGGCGAGCCAATCGGAGGTGGGGGTGGGTGTCATGCCCGTCGTCCTTCGTTGTTGTCGGGAGCCGCGGTCCAGGTGCCCGTCAGGCACCAGCTCAGCGCCTCCGGCCAGGGGCCGAAGCCGGCCGCCGCGTTGAGGTGTGCGCCGCCGCGGAGCGGAATCGAGCGCGCCCCGGCGCGGCGCGCGAGATCGCTCGCCCCGCCCGGGAGGTAGGGGTCATCGTCGGACCACACGAGGTCCGGTCGGCGCTCGTGCGCGGCCACGACCGTCGCCGCGTCCTCGGGGGCCGGCCAGAACGCGGAGACGTCGCCCCCATGCGCGCCCGCCGCGGGCGGGGCGACGAGAAGCGCGCGCTCGACGCGGGGCTGCGCCGCGGTCGCGTCGACGCACATCCGCAGCCACAGCAGCACGCTGAGGCCGTGCGCGATCACAACGGGGCGATCGGCTCGCCCCAGCGCATCCCGCACCACGCGCGACCAGGCGTCGTATCGCGGGGACTCCGGATCCGGCAGCGTGAGGTAGTCGACGCGCCACCCGTGCTCGACGAGGCGCTCCGCCAGCCACCCCTGCCAGTGCAGCGGCGCCCGGCGGTGTTGCCACCCGTCGAGAAGGATCGCCGTCTTCACGCGGTGCGCGCCGCCGCGCGCACGCGCGCCGCGCGTCCGGGGTTGTCGATGCGCCGTCCCGTGACGGATCCCACGTACTCCGTCGCCGGCGCGCTGTACGTCTCGCGGAGGTCCTCGAGGAGCCGGCTCGTGTCGGATCCGGGCCAGTCGTCGGGTAGGAGCGAGGGGTGCAGCCCCGGATCGATGTAGGGGACGATGCGCCACGTGTCGATCGCCCGGATGTAGATCGCGAACGCCTCGCGGTCGCCCAGGCCCGCGGGTGGGGGCACGTCGCGGGCGTGCAGGCGAAGGAAGGTGTCGTGGTGGGCGCGGATGGCGTCGAGGTCCCACCACGCCGCGACGGTCTCGCGCGGGTCGCCCGTCACGATCGGACGCTCGGCCACGAAGGTCGTGCAGTCGTCGCGCACCCCCACCCGGCGCAGAATCTCCTCGATCTCGTCCGCGAGGAACGCGGGTGCGATCCAGAGGGCGGGCGAGACGAGCCCGCACCCGATCCACTCCAGCCGTTTGCGGAGCTGGTGGCGCTGCGCGCGCCGCTCCTCGGGGATCGTGAAGGAAATCAGGTACCAGCGGTCGTCCGCGCCCATGTTGCGCGGGTTGTAGACGCGGCGATCGCCGCGCGCGAGCATGGGCACCGCCTGGTCGGCCAGCCGATACCCCGCCCCGCCGTCGCGCGTCTCGGCGATGAGGAGGCCCTTCTTCTTCACGCGCGCGACCGCGGTGCGCGCGCGGGCGTCCGAGATGTCGAGTGCGTCGAGGAGCTCCAGCAGGTGGGCTACGGAGATCCAGCCGCCGAGTTCGCGCAGGAAGATCGCGACGATCGTCCGGAGCAGCGCCGTGGCGCTGCCCGGGCGCGACTCCATGTCGTCGAGGACCTCGCCGAGCGCTTCTTCCGTCATGCGTGGCACCATATCTCGCTTCGAACGACCGTCAGGTTTCCGAGGCGTCACGATACCGAAAACGTCGGATCCACGACCTCGACACGGTTGCGCACGGCACCGATGCCCTCGATCGCCACCTCGACGGTCTCGCCGTCGGCGAGGTACCGCGGGGGCGTGCGCGCCGCGCCCACGCCGCCCGGCGTCCCCGTCGCGATGATGTCCCCGGGGCGCAGCGTCGTGATCCGCGAGATGGAGGAGACGAGCTCGGCCGCGCCGAAGACGAGATCGTCCGTCGTCGAGCTCTGCACCGTCTCGTCGCCGACCCGCGTCGTGAGGACCGATCCCGCCGGCGCCACGTCCGCCGTCACGAGCCACGGGCCGAGCGGGGTCGTGGCCTCGAAGGTCTTCCCCTGCAGCCACTGCGTCGTGCGCCGCTGGTGCCCGCGCACGGTGATGTCGTTCATAACGGTGTACCCGGCGATCGCGCGCGCCGCGGCCTCGGGCGTCGCGAACCGCACCGCCTCGCCCACGACGACGACGAGCTCGCCCTCCCAGTCCAGGGTGTCCGCCGCCTCGCGCGGGATCCGGATCGGATCCCCCGCCCCGATGAGCGCATCGGCGTACTTCGCGAAGAGCGTCGGGAACTCCGGCAGCTCGCGCCCCATCTCGAGGATGTGCGCGCGGTAGTTGAGGCCGACGCACACGATCTTGCTCGGCGCGGGGACCACCGGGGCCCACGCGTCGCCCGCGAGCGCGGACAGGGCGTGCGCCGTGCCCTGCGCCCGCTGAGCGATCCGGCGCCAGTCCGGCCGCGCGAGCAGAGCGCCGACGTCGGCCATGCCCTGGATCTCGACGGCGATGCCCGCCTCGACACGGACCGCGCGCGTGCGCCCGCCGATCCGGAGCGTCCCGAGCCTCACGCGCGCCCCGGCAGCACCGCGACGCCCGCGATCTCGATCTGCGCCTCGCGCTGCCACAGCCGCGTGACGCCGATCCCCGCCATCGCGGGGTAGTGCGCTCCAGCGAGCTCCCGCCACGCGCGGCCGATCTCGCGGCCGTGCGCCTGGTAGTCCTCGACGTCGGTCAGGTAGATCGTGACGCTCACGAGGTCCTGCGGTTCTCCGCCCGCCGCGACGAGCGCCGCGAGCAGGTTAGAGAACGCCTGCCGGAACTGCGCGACGATCCCGCCCGGGACGATCCTCATCTCCGCGTCGAGCGCCGTCTGCCCCGCGAGGTGCACGGATCCGTCGCTCGCGGCGATGGCGTGGGAGAAGCCGGAGGGCGCGGGCAGCGTGGGCGGGTTCACGATGGTGTGGGGCATGGCAGCGAGCCTTTCTGGGGAGATCACACGAGGGCCGAGGCGAGGGGGTGCCACCGCGTCGCGCGCGGGGCCTCCGCGCGCCCGCGGACGAGTTCGAGCCGGGGCCGCACGGCGTCGGTGCGGCCCGTGGGTGGCTTGCGCTGGCCCGCGCGGAACGGCGCCGGCCAGGCCGCGCCCGGGCCCCGGTAGTCCTGGTCGGCCGCGGCGTGCAGGGTCCACTGGGGGTCGTAGAGGTGCGTGCGCCCCAGCGCGCACATGTCGGCGCGCCCCGCGAGGAGGAGCGAGTTGACGTCGTCGTACGACGAGATCGCGCCGACGGCGATCACGGGCACGCCGCGGGCCGCGGCAACGCGGTTGCGGATCGCATCGGCGAACGGCGCCTGGTAGCTCCGCCCGAAGGCAGGGGCCTCCTCGCCGACGACCTGGCCGCTCGAGACGTGGATCGCGGCGGCGCCGTGGTCGATGAAGGCCTCGGCGATGCGCACGGCGTCGTCCACCTCGTTCCCGCCCGGCGCCCAGTCGACGGCGGAGAGCCGCACCGTGACGGGCCCGGCCTCGCCGAACGCCTCGCGGACCGCGTCGAAGACCTCGAGCGGGAAGCGAAGGCGGTTCTCGGCGGATCCGCCGTACGCATCGGTCCGCCTGTTCGACAGCGGCGACAGGAAGGACGAGAGCAGGTACCCGTGCGCAGCGTGCACCTCGACGAGGTCGAAGCCGGCGTCCGCGGCGCGGCGCGCGGCGGAGGCGTAGTCCGCGACGACCGCGTCCATGTCGCGTCGGGTCATCTCGCGCGGGGCCACGCTCACGCCCACCTTGTACGGCACGGACGACGGCCCCATCGTCTCCCACCCGCCCTCGGTCAGCGGCTCGTCGATGCCCTCCCACATGAGGCGCGTGGATCCCTTGCGCCCCGAGTGCCCGAGCTGCGCTCCGATGCGAGCGGACGACTGCGCGTGCACGTAGTCGGTGATCCGGCGGTAGGCGCGCGCCTGTTCGTCGGTGTACAGGCCCGTGCAGCCGAGCGTGATGCGCCCGTCCGCGGACGGCGCGATCATCTCGGTGAGCACGAGCCCCGCACCGCCCGCGGCCTTCGACCCGAGGTGGACGAGGTGGAAGTCGTTCGCGACGCCGTCCCGGGCCGAGTACATGTCCATCGGCGCGACCGCGATGCGGTTGTCGACGTCGAGCCCACCGATCCGGATCGGCTGGAACATCGCGGGGGCCGCGCGGCCCGCGGGCACCGCCGCGGCGAAGGCGCGATCGGTGCGCTCGGCGAAGTCGGGGTCGCGCGGGCGCAGGCCGTCGCGGGTGATGCGCCGGCTGCGCGTGAGCAGGTTGAACGCGAACTGCCAGGGCTCCTGCTCGGCGTACTGCGCGATGTCCTCGAACCATTCGAGGCTCGCCTGCGCCGCGCGCTGCGTCGAGGCCACGACCGGCCGGCGCTCCGCGTCGTAGGCGGACAGCGCGGACGGCATGTCGGGGTTCTCGTGGAGCGCGGCGGCCAGCGCGAGCGCGTCCTCCAGGGCGAGCTTGGTCCCGGATCCGATCGAGAAGTGCGCCGTGTGCGCCGCGTCGCCGATGAGGACGACGTTGTCGCGGTGCCAGGTCTCGGTCCGCACGGTCGTGAACTCGAGCCACTGGGAGTTGTTCGCGCGGAGCGCGTGCCCGCCCAGGTCCTCCCGGAAGATCTCCGCAATGCGCGCGACCGCGTCCTCGTCCGTGTCCCCGGGGCCCAGCCCCGCAGTCCGACCGAACCCGGCCCGCTCCCAGACCTCGGGCTCCATCTCGACGATGAAGGTGCTCTCATCGACCGAATAGGGGTACCCGTGCATCTGCATGACGCCCCACGGGGTGTGCTTGATGATGAACGTGAAGGCCTCGAAGACGAGGTCGGTGCCGAGCCAGATGTACTTGGAGCGCCGGCGGTCCAGGCGCGCCCCGAAGTAATCGCTCCAGCGCTCGCGGGTCGGCGAGCGCAGCCCGTCGGCGGCCACGACCAGGTCGTATTCCGCCGCCAACTGCTCCACATCGGGGGCCAGCGTCCGGTAGTGCACGACGACGCCCAGATCGGCGCAGCGCTGCTGGAGGATCTGCAGGAGGCGGCGGCGGCCGAGCGCCGAGAACCCCTGACCGCCGACCGTGATGTCCTCGCCGCGGTAGCGGATGTCGATGTCGCTCCACTGCGCCATCTCGCGCGTCATCAGGTCGAGCGTGCGGGGGTCAGATCCGCGGATCCCTGCGATGGTCTCGTCGCTGAACACGACGCCGAAGCCGTAGGTGTCGTCGGGGGCCTTTCGCTCCCACACCTCCACCTCGCGGGTGGGGTCTAGCTCCTTCATCAGCGTGGCGGCGTACAGGCCCCCGGGGCCCCCGCCGATAACGGCCACTCTCACGATCGTTCCTCCGTGGTGGGGTTGAGGCGGATCACGCCCTGCTGGACGGCGCTCGCGACGTGGGTGCCGTCCGCGGCGTGGAACTCGGCCCGGACGGTGGCCCGCCCGGATCCGAGGTGGACGAGGTCGAGCGTGCAGAGCATCCACTCGTCGGCCCGCACGTCGGCGTGGATCCAGAGGGCGTGGTCGGTGCTGGCGGTGACAAGGCCGGGGCGCGTCCAGTGCAGCCCGGTCGCCGACAGCGCGGGCTCGAGCATCGCGTAGTCGCAGACGTAGGCGAGCGCCGCGCGGTGCGCGGGCTGCCCGGCGGGGATCGCGGCGTCGGCGCGGATCCAGACGCGCATCCGCTCGCCCCCGCCCGGGACCGGCCGCACGTACGGCGCGCCCTCGACGTGACGCAGCTCGAAGCCGCGGCCCGAGGACCAGTACTCGGCGGCGGGGCCGCGCTCGCCCGCGAGGGCCGCGGCGGCGCCCGGCACGTCGTCGGGTGCGGGCGCGGCCGGCATGGGGGTCGCAGCGGCAAGCGCGCTCTCCTCCCCCACGTGGTACGACGCGAGGGTGACGGCGACGATGCGCTCGCCCTCGCGCGCCGTCACCTGGCGTGTCGAGTAGGAGCGCCCGTCGCGAAGGGTCGCGACCGAAAGATCCACGGATCCCCCCACGGTCGCGGGCGAGACAAAGAGGGTGTGCGCGGCGTTCAGGGCGCGGTCCTCGGCGACCGTGCGGGTGGCGGCGGCGACGGCCTGCGCGAGCAGGTCCCCGCCGTACGCCTTCGGCCACGGCACGGGCTGCGTGCGCCCGACGAACGCGTCGGCGCTCGTCGCCCGGAGCGCGACGGCGCCGGCGAAGGGGCCGCCGCTCACGCGCGCCGGAATCCCGCGAGCGCGGCGTCCGCGACATCGGGGAGGTTGACGACGATGTTGTCCGGGGTGCGCGCCGTGAGCCACACGAGCTCCTCGGTCGTCGACATGTTGGCCTCGACGTGGGGCATGAACGGCGGCACGAAGACGAAGTCGCCCGGCCCCATGTCCACCCAGGTCGAGAAGTCGTCGCCGAAGTAGATCCGCGCGCTCCCGCGCAGCACGTACCCGCCCGTCTCCGCCTCGCCGTGGTGGTGCGGGAGCGAGCGATACCCGGGTTCGTTCGAGACCTGCCCGAACCAGATTCGCGTCGCGGGCGTGTGCTGCGGGCTCACGCCCGACAGCCGCAGCGCCCCGCCCGAGTTCGGCGTCGCGTCGTGGAGGTCGTCGCCGCGGGTGACGACGGGGACGGCGGTGATCGTGGGGGTCATCTCTGGACTCCTTCGCGGGGCGTCAGACGCCGTGGTCGATGAGGTGCTCGAAGCGCAGGCCGAGCCCGGTCGCCGCGACGCCCAGCGGTGCGATGGCGGCGAGCACTGCCGAGCGCGCGTTCGGCGCGAGGCCGGGGTCGCCCGAAAGCGCGACGAGCTCGTCGAGGGCGGCGAGGATCCGGCGCTCCTGCTCCGTGAGCGGGTGCCCGAGGAGATCGGTCGTCATGGCGGCTCCTTAGCGGTTCGCGGGGCGCATGTCGGTCATGCGCTTGGCCTTGAGTTCGAAGCGCGGGAGGGCCCCGGCCTCGCGGCGCGAGACGTGGAAGTTCAGCCCCTCGTGCGCCTCGGCGAGCTCGAGCTTGAGCGCCTCTTCCAGGCCGGGCCAGGCGGCGTCGTCCATGGCCGTCACGGGCTCGACGTGGACCGTGACCTCGTCCCGGATCCCCACGCGCTCGATGTAGGTGTGGAACTCGTCGATCAGCTCGAACTTGCGCACGATCTCCTCGACCGCACGCGGGTACACGTTCGTGCCGCGGATCAGCTTCATGTCGTCCACGCGGCCGAGGATCCCGCCCTCGTAGAGGTCCCACGTTCGCCCACTCGAGGCGACCGTGTGCGGCACCTTCACGACGAGGTCCTTCGTGCGGTACCGCAGGATCGGGAGCGTGCCGCGCCCGAAGGACGTCGTGACGCGCTCGCCCGGCTCGCCGTAGGGCAGCTCCTCGCCCGTGTCCGGGTCGACGACCTGCTCGATGAAGTGCCCCTCGATGATGTGCGTGCCGCCCGGCTGCTCCTGCGGCTCGAACATGAAGATCGTCCCGAGCTCGGTCATTCCGGCGGTGTCGTAGGCTTTGGCACCCCACTGGCGCTCGATCAGGTCGCGCGTGATGGGCGGCGTGGGCTCTCCCGAAAGGATCACGGTGTGCACGGGCGAGTTCTTCAGGTCGAGCCCGAGCGCCTCCGCCTCCTGCGCGAGGCGCAGCGCGTAGGTCGTCGTCGAGGCCACGACCGTCACACCGAAATCGATGATCTGCTTCACGCGCCCCGCGGTGTTCTGGGCGCCGCCCGGGAGGGTGAGGGCACCCATCTTCTCGAGCCCGTAGTGCAGCCCCCAGAATCCGATGAACGTGCCGTATCCGAACGCGACGTACGCGCGGTCACCGGGTCGGACGCCCGCGCCCCACAGCCCGTAGCACCACATCTCGGCCGCCCAGGACCAGTCCTTCCGGCTGTCGAGCGCGCGCAGCGGCGTACGCCCGCTCGTGCCGCTCGTCGTGTGGAGGCGGATCGCGTTGTCGGTGTTGTCCGACCCGGTGACGGGGAGCTCGCCGAACGGCGGGTGCGCGTCCTGGCTCGCCATCCACGCCTCGCGCTCGAGGAACGGGATCCGCTGGATGTCGTCCCAGGACTTCAGCTGCTCGGGGCGAAAGCCCGCGGCCGCGAAGGTGCGTCGATAGAACGGACTCCTCGCGTCCGCCCACTCCGCCGTGCGGCGCAGCTTCTCCAGTTGGAGGGCCTGCAGATCCTCGCGCGGCAGCGTCTCGATCTTCGGGTTCCAGAACGGTTGTGAGTCCATGGCTCCTCGCTTCGTGAAGGTGCCCAAACCGTATCGCGATCATGACGGCCGTCAGGATAACGGCATGTAACCGCGCATGAAGGTTGTGTTTCACGAATGAGGCGGCCGTCGGGAATGCGTCATGCATTCCTGACGGCCGCCTGGTGACCGCACCCGCGCGGTCCGCTCACTCGAAGAGGAACCTCTCCCGCGCGGGGGCGCGCTCGGACCGCGGTCGAAGGAGCAGGGCGAGGCCACACGCGCACACCGCGAGACCGAGCGAGAGGAGCAGTGTCGCGAAGGGCGCGGGGTCGGCGGGGAATCCGGGATCGCACCCCCACCCGACCGGTAGCCATCGCCAGACGAGGCGCGCCGGCTCCGCTATCCCCTCGGACGGAGACGGCTCACAGGGCAGGGGCGGCGCCAGGGCGAGAACGACAGCGGCCGCGGCGAGCAGCATCCCCGCGCCGGCCCAGAGCGCGCCGACGCGCCGCCGCACCGGAGTCTCGCGGACCCCGGCCAGGCTCGCGGCGGCGACCCCACCTGCCCAGGCCCAGACCGGACCGGCGGCCGCAGTGAAGACGCCGAGCGCGATCGGGAGCGCGTAGGCCACGATCGCCAGCGCCGTCTGTGCGCCGTGCCGGGCCTCGGCGATCGCGATCACAAGCGCCAGCGCGACGAGGGAGGCGTAACTCGACACCATCGCGATCAAGCCCGCGTCCGTCCGCGACAGCGGTGGGCGGCGGCGCGCCCAGAGCGCCGCGGCGATCACGGCCGCAGCCGCCATCGCGGGCGCCGCGGCGAGCGCCGAGGCCGTCCACGGCCAACGGCCACTATCCGCGACAGTCAGAATCGTCGTGAGCGCCGTGACGACGGCCCACGGTGCTCCGATCGCGACGCTCGCGAACCCGAGCGCCCTCCCCCACGGCAATCGTTCCGCACGCGCCCCCGCCATCCGGCCACGCTACCCCGCGGCCTCATCTTCGCTCATGCCGCGCCACGCGATCTCGAACGCGGCCCGGCAGCGTCGGAGCGTGGCGGGGTCCTCGAGCGAGGATCCGCGCACGACGCTCTGGTAGGAGAAGACGCCGTTAATGAGGTCCGATCGAGGCACGTCGAGACCGGCTCCTCGGTTCCGGGCCACGCGACGAGCGAGTCGGCCTCGCCCGTGTTCACGGCGAGGGAGGACGGGAAGCCGCTCATGACGCCGATGTCCTCGTGGCCCGCGCGCACGGCCTCGATCACGGCGGACTAGCTCGGCACCTCGGTGACCTCGACGGTCATGCCGGTCTCCTCCTCGAGGAGCGCCTTCATGGCGTCGACGGGGGTCTCGACGGTCGGGTCGTCACTGAGGGGCAGGGCGGCGAAGCGGATGACGTCGTCGTCCGCGGATGCGTCGCCTGCCGTGCCCGCGCAGCCGGTGAGGACGATCGCGGATCCTGCGGCGAGCGCGCAGGCGGCGAGGGGCGGGCTCAGCGCCCCGGCCAGGTGAGGTCGGCGTCCTCGGGGATGCGGTGCGCCTCGAGGCCCGGATCGGCGACGAGCGCCGCGATCAGCTCCTCGGATCCGGCCACGATCGTCGAGTCGAGGTCGATCTCGCTCGCGAGCACCCAGGCCCGGTCGTCGGGCCACACGAGGCTCGGCGAGTGCACGTGCAGCGGCTCGGCCCACGGCACGTTGTCCGCCCAGGCGGGGTCCGCCCACTCCGCGGGCGCCGCGCGGAAGAGCACATGCCCGCGGCCCGGCAGCTCCAGGCGCGGGCCGCGGGAGATCTCGTCCGAGAGCACGCCGGGCTGCCACACGCCCTTGCGGAAGACGTTGTTGAACGCGTCGCGGTAGCTCTCGCGGAGGAACTCGCCGTGGTGGGCGTCGTCCCCGGCCGAGGCGGCGAGGATCCGCGAGGCGTGCGTGCCGACGAATCCCAGGAGCCCGCCCCAGCCCTCCCAGATCGCCGCGTACCCGGATCCGGGGGTGCCGGTGTGCGCCACGAGGTGCCGGGCGGCCGCGGCGAGCGCGGCGGGGTCGAGCACACCCTCCTCGGGGGCCTCGTACCGCCAGCCCGCGCCGTCGCGGAGGTCCGACTCGGGGGCCTGCGGGTCCGTGCCGACGAGGTGATCCCACTGCACGAGCGGCCCGGGGGTCGTGCCGAAGGCGCGGGCGACGTCGGCCCAGGACACACGCTCGGCGTCGACCTCGGGGCGCTCGGCGAGGAAGCGCTCCCACCCGTCCGTGTCGCCCTCCTCCGGCCACGCGCCGCGCACGGGGCGCTCGCGGAAGGCGGGGTGGAAGATCCGCGCGTAGGCGGCGAAGCCCCGCGGCACGAACAGCCCGATCGACCAGGTGTCGGGATCCAGGCGCTCGCGGATCCAGGATCCCGCGGTGACGTCGCTCGTCCACTCCATGCGCCCAGCGTAGAGGGGGTGCGGATCCGAGTCACGGTGACTCGGATCCGCCGCGGGCTCAGGGCACGCGCACCCGGATGAACGGCGTCTTCCGGCGCACCTCGAACCCCAGCTTCTCGTACGCCGCGACGGCGCCGGTATTAGCGGCGGAGGCGTGCAGGAACGGGCGATCGCCGCGCGCGCGGATGTGGGCGATGACGTCGAGAACGAGCCGGGAGGCGAGGCCCTGGCGGCGGTAGGCCGCGTCGGTCGAGACCGCGCTGATCTCGGTCCACCCGGCCGGGTGCAGTCGCTCGCCGGCCATCGCGACGAGGCGGCCCTCGCGGCGGATCCCGACGTAGCGCCCCAGCTCGTGCGTGCGGGCGAGGAAGGGGCCGGGCTGGTTGCGCCCGACGATCGCGAGCATGTCCGCGACGTCGTCCGCCCCGAGCTCCACGGCCGCCGGATCGGCAGCCCCGGCGGCGCGGTCCGTCGCGACCAGCTGCAGGCCGTTCCCGCGCGAGAGCTCGTCCCAGCCCGCGGGGAGGGTCGGATCCGCGTGCGAGATGAGGAACTCGGATCCGGATCCGTGCAGCTCCCCCAGCGCATCCCACACGCCGGGCTCGCCCCACGACGCGACGCCCGTGAACGGCGAGACGTCGGCGGGGTAGGTGCGGGCGAGATCGCCGCCCCGCGCGAAGCCCGCGTGCGCGCCCGTGAGGGCGGACCAGGCGGGGGCATCGAGCGCGGCGTCGGCGAGGGGGAGGGTGGTGCTCATGGGATCCCTTCGGGTGCGGCGTGGGCTGCAACCGTGGCACGCTACGCCGCATTCCCGCCCCTACGCTGGGAGCATGTCCGCCATTACCCGCGTCACCGTCTTCACCGGATCCTCCCCCGGCGCCTCGCCCGCCTACCGCGCGGCGGCCGAGGAGGTCGGGTCGGCGATCGCCGCGGCCGGCATGGGCGTCGTGTACGGCGGCGGCAATGTGGGCCTCATGGGCGCGGTCGCGACGGCCGCGTCGCGGGCGGGCGGCGAGGTCATCGGCGTGATCCCGACCGCGCTGGTGGACAAGGAGCTCGCGCACGAGGACCTGACGCGCCTCGAGGTCGTCGACAACATGCACGAGCGCAAGATGCGCATGGCCCACCTGGGCGGGGCGTTCGTCGCGCTCCCGGGCGGCATCGGCACGCTCGAGGAGTTCTTCGAGGCGTGGACGTGGCTGCAGCTCGGGATCCACGACAAGCCGATCGCGCTGTACGACGTGGGCGGGTTCTGGCGGCCGCTGCTCGAGATGGTCGACCGGCTCGTCGCGGAGGGCTTCGTCGCGGCGCACTTCCGCGACGCGCTCATTGTCGCCGAGACGCCCGAGGGGCTCCTGGCGCAGCTCGAGGCCTGGGAGCGCCCGACGCCGAAGTGGGAACAGCCCGCCGCGTCGGCGTGAGGGGCCCGGCGTTGTCGGGGGCATGGGGTATCACGGACACGTGAGCCTCGACATCTACGCCCCCGTCATCCACGGGATCGGGGTGCGCAGCCACGAGGACTTCGCGGAGGAGTCGGTCGCGGCCATCGCCGCCCACCTCGACGCGTCCCCCACCGGGTGGGAGCGGGTGGCGTGCCCCGCTGGCTGCGCGCAGTTCGCGGCCGGACACGCGCACCTGCGCGGCGCCGACGGCCTCGGCCTCGTCGTGGATCCGCTGGTGTGGTTCGACGTCGTCGACCAGCCGCCAAGGTGGCGCGTGGCGTGGTGGTTCCTGCGCGCGCTGTTCGTGCTGTGCGCCGTGCACCTGCTCGTGAACGGCCAGGTGCTCGCCGAGGGCCCGACGCGCCCCGTCCGCGACCTGCCGGCGTACCTCTGGCGGGCCGTGCGCGCGATGGCGTGGATCCTCGTTCTCGGCGCGTTCGCCGTTGCCCTCGCGCTGCCCCTCACCCTCGCGGTCGCGCTCGTGCCGAAGGCGCGCTCGCTCGCCGTCGACGCTCTGGGATGGACGAGCGACCCGGACACGCGTCGCGACGTCTCGGGCCGCGTCTCGTCCCGCGTCGCGGCCGTCGACGCCGCGCACACGGTGCTCATCGGCCACTCGCAGGGCGGCGCGATCGCCGCGAACATCTCGCGCGACCTCGATCCCGCCCGCACGACGCTCATCACGATGGGCACGGGGCAGGCGCTCCTCGCCCCCATCAGCGCAACGCTGCACGTGGGGTGGGCGTCGATCGCGGCGCTCGCGGCCTCGATCGTCGTCTACGTCGCCGCCGCCGCGGTGCTCATGCGGTGGCTCGTCGCGGCGGCCTTCGCGCTCGTGTCGACGGCGATCCTCGGCGCGCTTGAGCTCGGCGCGGCGGTCTGGCGCGCCACGACCGACCGGGCCGAGGCGCTCGCGCACCTCGGGGAGGCGCGGCGGCTGGTCACCGACCTCGCGACGACCCTCGTCCTGTCCCCCGACGTGCTCGCGACCCTCCTGTCCATCCCGCCGATCGCCGCCGCGGTCCTCGTGTACGCGCGGATCTTCGCGCCCGCCGTCGCGGAGATCCGCGACCTCTGTCACCCGGCCGCGCGCGGGGTCGACCTGTGCGCGACGTTCGACTTCGTCTCGCACCCCTTCACGGTGCTCGGCGCGCGCCGGCGGATCCGCCGCGTCCCCCAGTCTGCGTCGATTGCCGACCACCTGCGCTACTTCCCCAACTCCACCGAGGTGCTCGCCGCGATCGACCGCGAGATCTCGACGCTCGGCGTCGGCCGCCACCGCGACACGGAGGCTGCCCGCGCGGGCCGCGAGGTGCGCGGCCTCGTGCGCGCGCTCCGCGTGACGCGGGCGATCGCCGCCGCGGCCGCCGCGACTGCAGGGTTTCTCGCGACGGGCGCCCTCACGCCCGCGCTCGCGACCGGATACGCGGCCTACCTCACCGCGACGGCTCTGAAACAGTGGCGCTGGACGTCCGCGCAGCGGGCGTTCCGCGCCGCGCGGGAGCGCGCCTCGGCCGCGGGCGGATAGCGCATGCTCCGCGATCCGGTGGCGGCGCGGCGCGCGCCAGACGCCATACTCGTTCACATGGATCCGCGACGACTCGGCTGGTGGGGGGGCGCCTCGCTCGCCCTCGCGACCGCGCTCGGCGTCATCCTCATGCTCGGGTACGAGGATCCGCCGGGGTTCGATCAGTGGTGGAACGACACGGTGATCCTGCGGCGCTCGGACGCCGCGATCGCCTTCGCGCAGGCGCTCGACCGGCTCGGCGGCGGCTGGTTCGCCGTCCTCGTCTCCCCGCTGGGCATCATCGCGGCGCTCGTCATCGCCCGTCGCTGGCGCGGCGCGCTCTTCGCCGCCGGGTCCTTCGCGCTGAGCGCCGTGGTCGTGCAGCTCCTCAAGAGCCTCGTCGCGCGCGCCCGCCCCGAGGACATGCTCGTCGCGAGCGACTTCGGGTCCTTCCCCTCGGGTCACACGGCCAACGCCACGACCATCGCGGTCGTGCTCGTGCTCCTCTTCCCCCGCCTCTGGGTGGCGCTCGCCGGCGCCGCGTGGGTGCTCGCCATGGCCTACTCGCGCACGCTGCTCTCCGTGCACTGGGTCACGGACACGCTCGGCGGGACCCTCGTCGGCGCGGGGGTGCCGCTCGTCCTCGCGGGGTTCCTCCTCCCCTGGGCGTGGCGCCACGCGCCGCGCCGCCCGCGGGCCGCGGCTCGCGAGTGAGGCCGCCGGCCGCCGCGAGGGCTCACAGAAATTTCATCACCGACAGCACGCACCCGCACGCATCAACGAGACATGATGGAGGCCCTCCCCGCCACCGAGATGAGGCCGCGTGACGACAAAGACGAAGATCCTGGTCGCCTCCGCCGCGGCACTCGTGGTGCTCGTCGCCGCGGCGCTCGTCGCGGGCCCCCGCCTCTACGCGTCGTGGGCCGAGGGCCGCGCGGGCGACGCGCCCACGAACACGATCGACGGCCCCGTCCCCGACGAGGCCGCGGAGTACACCGGCACGCTGACCGTGTCGGACGGATCCGTGGCGGGCTACCGCGTCGACGAGGTGCTGCAGGGCGAAGACGTGACGGTGCGCGGGTCGACCGACCAGGTCACGGGCGAGGCCAGCGTCACCGACGGCACGCTGACGGACGTCACGATCGAGGTCGACGTCGCCAGCATCGAGACCGACTCCGAACAGCGGGACGCGTATTTCCGCTCCACCGCGCTGGAGACCGATCAGTTCCCGACCGCGACGTTCACCCTCACCGAGCCCGCCGAACTCGAGGCCGGGAACGACACCGTCGTCCTCACGGGCACTTTCGAGATCCACGGCGTGACCCAGCCCGCCGAGGTGACGGCGCACGTCGCGGCCGACGGCGACATCGTGCAGGTGGCGGGCGAGATCCCGCTCATCTTCGCGGACTACGGGGTCGCCGCACCCAACCTCGGGTTCGTGTCGGTCGAGGACGAGGGCAGCATCGAGTTCGCGCTCGTGCTTGCCGCCGAGTAGGGGCTCAGCGGCGCGCGACCATGGTCTCCGCGTGGTCCGCGACCCAGCCGAGGAGAGGCAGCATGCGGTCCATCAGGTCACGCCCGAGCGGCGTGAGGCGGTACTCGACGTGCGGCGGCACCTGGGGCAGGGACTCGCGGTGCACGAGCCCGTCGGCGGCGAGCGTGCGGAGCGTGGAGGCGAGCATCTTCTCGCTGATGCCGCCGACCTCGCGCCGCAGCTCGCTCCAGCGCAACGTGCCATCAGACAGCGCGGCGAGCACGAGCACGCCCCACTTGCTCATGATGTGATCCAGCACGACGCGCGTCCCGCATCCCTCGTCGAAAGTGCGGGGGGCGGATCCGCGGATCTCCGCAAAACTGACGCTCATGTGGGTACCTTACTCAAAAGTAGGTACCCGCGAACGGGAAGTGTGGTGGCCCGGGGCGCGTTGTCGCCCGTGACCGCCTACGAAAGGAACCACCCATGACGATCCTCGTTACCGGCGCCACCGGCCAGCTCGGCCGCCTCGTCGCCGACGCCCTCCTCGCTCGCGGCGCCTCGGCGGCCGACATCCGCCTCGGCGCGCGCGACGTCGCGAAGGCCGCCGACCTGGCGGAGCGCGGCTTCGAGGTCGCGCACCTCGACTACGACGACGCCGCCTCGGTCGCGAGCGCCGTCGCGGGCGCCGACGCCGTGCTCCTCATCTCCGGCAGCGCGGTCGGCCAGCGCGTGCCGCAGCACCGCGCGGTCATCGACGCGGCGGCCGCGGCGGGCGTGACGAAGCTCGTCTACACGAGCGTGACGAAGGCGACGACGACCGACCTGCTGCTCGCCCCCGAGCACAAGGCGACGGAGGAAGCGATCGCCGCGAGCGGCGTGCCCGCCGTCATCCTCCGCAACGGCTGGTACACGGAGAACTATGCGGGCGACGTCGCGCAGGCCGCCGAGTCGGGCGCCATCGCGAAGTCGGCCGGCGACGGCCGCGTCGCCTCCGCCGCGCGCCGCGACTTCGCCGAGGCCGCGGCCGTCGTGCTCCTCGAGGACGGCCACGTCGGCGAGATCTACGAGCTGGCCGGCGACGAGGCGTGGTCGTTCGACGACCTGGCCGCCGCCGCGACCGAGATCACGGGGCGCGAGGTGGTCTACCGCCGCCTGACGCTGGAGGAGCAGACCGCGGCGCTCACCGAGGCCGGCCTCGACGCGGGCACGATCGGCTTCCTCACGGGCCTCGACCAGAACATCGCCGCGGGCGACCTCGCGTTCACGGACGGCACGCTCGCGCGCCTGATCGGCCGCCCCACCACGCCGCTCACGGCCGCCCTCCGCGCGGCGTAGCCCCTTCTATGTCCACATTTCTCCGACAAGTCTCCCCGCTGAGCGGGGAGACTTGTCGGAGAAATGTGGACATAGCGCCTCGGGCGGCATGCACGAACGTCACGTACGGAGCCTTACGCACCGGGGCGCCGGCGGCGGGGCGGTCACGCCGGGTTGAGGGTGGACGATTCCTCGTCCGTGAGGAGGCGGGAGCGGATGAGAAACCTCTTGCCCGTCGGGCCCTCGACGCTGAACCCCGCCCCGCGCCCGTCCACGACGTCGATCGTGAGGTGGGTGTGCTTCCAGTACGCGAACTGGCTCTCCGACATGAAGACCTCGATCGGCTCGTCGAGCCCGACGTCGACGGATCCGAGCAGCACATCGCTCGGCCCCGTCACGAACATGCCGCGCGGGTAACACATGGGGGCGGATCCGTCGCAGCATCCACCCGACTGGTGGAACATCAGGGGCCCGTGCTGCGCCGTGAGCGAGCGCAGGAGGGCGGCGGCCTCGTCCGAGACCGCCACCCTCTCCGGCTTCTCGGTCATCAGAACAGGCCCGCGGGCCCCTCCGCGTAGGACACGAGGAGGTTCTTCGTCTGCTGGTAGTGCTCCATCATCTTGAGGTGGTTCTCCCGCCCGATCCCCGACTGCTTGTACCCGCCGAACGCGGCATGCGCGGGGTACTGGTGATAGGTGTTCGTCCACACGCGGCCCGCCTCGATCGCGCGGCCCGCCCGGTAGCACGTGTCCGCGCTGCGGCTCCAGACGCCCGCCCCGAGGCCGTAGAGAGTGTCGTTCGCCGTCCGGATCGCGTCGTCGTAGTCGGCGAAGCTCGCCACGGACACGACGGGTCCGAAGATCTCCTCCTGGAAGATACGCATGTCGTTCGATCCCTCGAACACGGTCGGGGCGATGTAGAAGCCGCCCGAGAGGTCGCCGCCGAGGTCGACCGGCTCGCCGCCCGTGAGCACCTTCGCGCCCTCCTTCTTGCCGATGTCGATGTAGGACAGGATCTTCTCGAACTGGTCGTTCGAGGCCTGCGCGCCGATCATGGTCGCGGGATCCAGCGGGTTGCCCTGCACGATCTTGCCCACGCGCTCGAGACCCGCCCCGAGGAACCGGTCGTAGATCGATTTCTGGATGAGGGCCCGCGAGGGGCAGGTGCACACCTCGCCCTGGTTGAGGGCGAACATCGCGAAGCCCTCCTGCGCCTTCTGGAAGTACGCGTCGTCCGCGGCCGCGACGTCCTCGAAGAAGATGTTGGGGCTCTTGCCTCCGAGCTCGAGCGTCACGGGGATGAGGTTCTGCGACGCGTACTGCATGATGAGCCGGCCGGTCGTCGTCTCGCCGGTGAAGGCGACCTTGCGGATCCGCTTGTGCGACGCGAGCGGCGCGCCCGCCTCGATCCCGAAGCCGTTGACGATGTTCACGACCCCCGCGGGGAGGAGGTCGCCGATCAGCTCGAAGAGGAACAGGATCGACGCGGGCGTCTGCTCGGCCGGTTTGAGCACGACGCAGTTGCCCGCGGCGAGCGCGGGCGCGAGCTTCCACACCGCCATGAGGATCGGGAAGTTCCACGGGATGATCTGGCCGACGACGCCCAGCGGCTCGTGGAAGTGATAGGCGACGGTGTTCTCGTCGAGCTGGCTGAGGGATCCCTCCTGCGCCCGCAGCACGCCCGCGAAGTACCGGAAGTGGTCGATCGCGAGCGGGATGTCGGCGGCGAGCGTCTCGCGCACGGGCTTGCCGTTGTCCCACGTCTCCGCGACGGCGATCGACTCGAGGTTCTGCTCCATGCGGTCCGCGATCTTGTTGAGGATGATCGCGCGCTCGGCGGGGCTCGTCCGCTTCCACCCCTCGAAGGCCTTCCACGCGGTGTCGACGGCGCGGTCGACGTCGGCCGCCGTCCCGCGCGCGATCTCGGTGAAGGGCTTGCCCGTCACGGGCGTGATGTTCTCGAAGTACTCGCCGCCCGCCGGGTCCACGAACTCCCCGCCGATGTAGTGGCCATATCGGGGCCGATAGGTGGCGCGGGATCCGGGCTGGCCCGGGGCCGCGTAGGTGCTCGAGACGCCTTCTTCGACAATGGTCATCGCTGTCTCCCTTGACTGCGTTGCGCGGCCTCGTCGCCGCGCTTGCGCGCCACGCTACGCCCCGGGAGGTTGCGGGCGGTTGCGGCGCCTATCCGCCGAGGGCCTCGAGGCGTGCGACGAGGCCCGCGCGCCGCGGCGAGCGCGGCGGGAGCATCCCGAGCGCGAGGCGCATCGCCTCCACGTCGTCCGCGCCCACGTCCGTGCGCAGGTAGGCCAGCAGCGCGTCCGTCCCCGCGTCGTCCAGCATCGTCGCGCGCAGGGTGGCGCGGATCCGGTCCCGCAGCTCGGCGACGCCGGGCGCGAGGGATCCGGGGAGCGGATCCCCCTCCCACGCGGCGACGGCGACCCGGTGCGCGCCCCGGTCGAGCAGCGACGTCAGCCCCTCGGCGTCCGTCTCGAGCGCGCCCGTCAACCGGTAGGGGCGCGAGGCGATCTCGAGCCCCGGCGCGGCCCCCGCGAGGACGCGGCGCAGGCGCACCACCTCGGGCCGGAGGGTGCCGACGGCCCGCGGATCCCCGTAGACGCGCTCCGCGAGCTGCTCGGCGGAGAGGCCCGCGCGGTGGGTCGCGAGCATGAGGAGGATCTCCGCGTGGCGCGCGCTCAGCTCGAGGACGGATCCGCCCGCCTGGAGCGCCCCGCGGTCCCGCCCGAGCACACGGAGGAGCGCGGGGGTCGCGGCACGGCGCCGCGGGGGTGCGGGCTGCGCGCGCATGCGGGCGATGAGGAGATCGCTCTCGACGGCGCGGACAGTCGCGTCGACGAGCAGCTGGGCCTGCGGCGCCGCGGCCAGGTCCCGTCCCGTGACGTCGATGACGCCGATGATCGCGCCCGTCTCTGGATCCCGCACGGGGGCGGCCGTGCACGACCACGGGCGCACGTGGCGGTTGAAGTGCTCGGCGCCGCGCACCTGCACGGAGCGCCCGAGCGCGAGCGCCGTACCCGGCGCGGCCGTGCCGACGCGCGCCTCCGACCAGTTGGCCCCCTCGACGAACCCCGATTCCCCGACGAGCCGGCGCACGGCGCGGTCGCCCTCGATCCACAGCAGGCGCCCCGCGGCGTCGCCGATCGCGACGACGACGCCCGAGCCTTCCGCGTCCCCCGGCAGGAGGAGCCCGCGGATCGTGTCGATCACCGGAGCGAGCGGATGCGCGCTGCGGTGATCCGCCAGCTCCCCGCCCGAGAAGTCGAGGGTGGGGAGGCCGTCGGGCGCGACGAGCAGGCCGCGGGAGCGGACCCAGGACGCGCGCACGAGTTCGCGGACTTCGCCGAGGCGCGGATCCTCGTCGTGCCCGGCGAGCAGCTCGTCGCGCGCGCGCTCGATCGCCACGCGCGGGGGCGTGGGTCCGGCATCGGCCCAGGGCGAGGGCATCGGCGCTCCGATCTCGACGGTGAGGGAGGCGGTGGCCCCGAGCGTAGGCGCTCCGCGGGCCCCGGTCCACCCCCGGCCACGCCGGGCGGCGCGCCCATCTAGACTGAAGCCGTCCCGCCCCACCGCACTCCTGGAGCCGCACGCGTGAGCATCGAACACGTCGCCGACACCGTCTCTGACGCCGCCGCCACCCCCGAGCGGGAGCAGCCCTACGAGGCGCTCGGCCTCAAGGCCGACGAGTACGCGCAGATCCGCGAGATCCTGGGCCGCCGCCCGACCTCGGGCGAGCTCGCGATGTACTCCGTCATGTGGTCGGAGCACTGCTCGTATAAGTCGAGCAAGAAGTACCTTCGCCGCTTCGGCGAGAAGGTCACCGACGAGATGCGCGAGCGCCTCATGGTCGGCATGGGCCAGAACGCCGGCGTCGTCGACGTGGGCGAGGGCTGGGCGGTCACGTTCAAGGTGGAGAGCCACAACCACCCCTCCTACATCGAGCCGTTCCAGGGCGCGGCCACGGGCGTCGGCGGCATCGTCCGCGACATCATCTCGATGGGCGCGCGCCCCGTCGCCGTCATGGACCAGCTGCGCTTCGGCGCGATCGACGACCCCGACACGGCGCGCGTCGTGCACGGCGTCACCGCGGGCATCAGCTCGTACGGCAACTGCCTCGGCCTGCCGAACATCGGCGGCGAGACCGTCTTCGACTCCTGTTACCAGGCCAACCCGCTCGTGAACGCGCTCGCGGTCGGCGTCATGCGCCACGAGGACATCCGCCTCGCGAACGCGACGGGCGTGGGCAACAAGGTCGTTCTCTTCGGCGCCCGCACGGGCGGCGACGGCATCGGCGGCGCCTCGATCCTCGCGTCCGACTCGTTCAGCGACGGCGGCCCGACCAAGCGCCCGGCCGTCCAGGTCGGCGACCCGTTCGCCGAGAAGGTCCTCATCGAGTGCTGCCTCGAGCTGTACGCGGGCGAGCTCGTCGAGGCGATCCAGGACCTGGGCGCCGCGGGCATCTCCTGCGCGACGAGCGAGCTGGCCGCGAACGGCGGATCCGGCATGAACGTCGAGCTCACGAACGTGCTGCTCCGGGACCCCTCGCTCACGGCGGAGGAGATCCTCATGAGCGAGTCGCAGGAGCGCATGATGGCGATCGTCGCGCCCGAGAAGCTCGACGCGTTTCTCGCCGTCACCGGCAAGTGGGACGTCGAGACGAGCGTGCTCGGCGAGGTCACGGGCGACGGCCGCCTCGTCATCACGTGGGAAGGCGAGACCATCGTCGACGTCGACCCCTCGACGGTCGCGGTCGACGGGCCGGTCTACGACCGCCCGGTCGCGTACCCGGCGTGGCTCGACGCGCTGCAGGACGACTCGGCGGGCGCGCTGCCCCGCTCGAACGACCCCGCGGTGCTGAAGGACCAGTTCGCGCAGCTCGTCGGCAGCCCGAACCTCGCCGACACGAGCTGGATCACGAACCAGTACGACTACTACGTGCTCGGCAACACGGCCCTGTCGTTCCCGGACGACGCGGGCATGATCCGCGTGGACGAGGAGTCGGGGCTCGGGTTTGCGATCGCGACCGACGCGAACGGCCGGTTCTGCCAGCTGGATCCGTACGCCGGCGCCCAGATCGCGCTCGCGGAGGCGTACCGCAACGTCGCCGTCACGGGCGCCGTGCCGACCGCGGTCACCGACTGCCTGAACTTCGGCAGCCCGGAGAACCCCGAGGTCATGTGGCAGTTCTCGCAGGCCGTGGACGGCCTGTCGGACGCGTGCCAGGAGCTCGCGGTGCCCGTCACGGGCGGCAACGTCTCGTTCTACAACCAGACGGGCGACGCCCCGATCCACCCGACCCCCGTCGTCGGCGTGCTCGGCATCATCGACGACGTGTCGCGCCGGATCCCGAGCGGCTGGCAGGACGCGGGCGAGAACATCTACCTGCTCGGCGTGACGGCGAACGAGCTGAGCGGATCCGCCTGGGCGGACGTCATCCACTCGCACCTCGGCGGCAAGCCCCCGGTCGTGGACTTCGACGGCCACAAGCGCCTCGCGGGCCTGCTGCAGGCGGCGCGCGACGAGTGGCTCATCTCGAGCGCGCACGACCTGTCCGAGGGCGGCCTCGCGCTCGCGCTCGCGGAGGGCGTGATGCGCTTCGGCGTCGGCGCCCGCGTGTGGCTGACGGAGCTCATGGAGCGCGACGGCGTCGACCTCGCCAACGCGCTGTTCGCCGAGTCGACCGGCCGCGTGCTCGTGACCGTGCCCCGCGAGGAGGACGTGAAGTTCCGCGGCCTGTGCGAGGGCCGCGGCTACCCCGTGCTCCGCATCGGCGTCACGGACACGGAGCCCGACCTCGAGATCCAGGACACCTTCACGTTCGCGGCCTCCGAGCTGCGCGCGATGTCCGCCGCGACCCTCCCGGCGCACTTCGGCCCGACCGTCGCGGAGCCGGTGGCGTGATGGATCCGGAACGCGAGCGCCTCGAGGTGCCGCCCGAGCTCGAGGGCGGCACGGACGACATGACCGAATCGCGGCTGTATCGTCGCAACCGGCGGATCCGCGGCGTCGCCTGGGTCGTGGTGATCTCGCTGATCATCGCGGGCGGCGGATCCACGATCCTCCTCACCCTCTTCGGCTAACACCATGGAGGCGTTCTTCGACTTCCTCGGCGGATACTGGTGGCTCGCGTTCCCGCTGATGGGGGTCGTCGCGCCGCTCGGCTCCTGGTGGTCGAAGAACCAGAAGGAGCGTCACGAGCGCCGGCTCGAGGTGATGCGCACGAAGGCCGAGCTGGCTCAGGCGCGGCCGGCGGATCCCCGTCAGCTCGCCGAGGACGAGGCCGCGGGGCGGCAGCGCCGCGTCGCCCGCCTCCTGGAGGCGCACGACGACGTGGCGCGCCGGTGGCTCGACTACGAGCTGGACCCGGCGAAGCTCATCGCCTTTCCCGCCATGAGCGACGGGCGCGACCCCCGCACGGCCGCCTTCCTGCGCGCCAAGCGGGTGGCCGACGGGCTCCGGCCCTCCTCGGCGGACGAGCGGATCGACGCGGAGACCTACGCTGAGTACCGCGACGCGGTGCACGACGCGGAGGTGGCGTTCGACGTCGCGGAGCAGGAGGCGCGCCGCGTGCGCGACTCCGGCTTCACGGAGGCCGAGCGGCAGCGGCTCGCCCGCGCCCAGCAGCTCCTGTCGGTGGCGCTCGACCAGTCCGCGACGGCTGCCGAACGCCAGAGCGCCTACCGTCGGGTGCGCGACGAGCTCGACGGCCTCATCGTCCTCTCCGACGACGCCGTGGCGCACCTGAAGCACCGCATCGCGGGCGAGCTGTCGCCCTGACCCCACCCGGAGCACCATGCCGACACCCGCCGAGATCGCCGCGTTCTGGGGCGCCGCCCGTGCCGCCGTTCCCGCCCTCCCCATGGATGCGCCCGCGCCCGACCGTGTGTGGAGCTTCGGCGCGACGGCCGCACACGCGGACGACCTCCTCGCGCTCGTGCTGGCCGGGACCAAGACCGGCACCGCCGGATACCTGTGGGAGTACGAGCAGACCGGCGAGGCCGTCACGCGCGTCGGCGATCTCGACGTCATCCTCGACGGATCCGGGGCGCCCCGCGCCGTGATCGAGACGACGGCGGTCGAGGTGGTGCCCTTCCACGAGGTGACCGCGGAGCACGCCTTCGCCGAGGGCGAGGACGACCGCACCCTCGCGTCGTGGCGCGACATCCACCGGCGCTTCTACGAGGACTACGTCGACGTCGACCGCCCCTTCGACGATTCGATGCCGATCGTGTGCGAGCGGTTTCGGGTGGTGTTCCGCGCGGGGTGAGTCTCAGCTCGCCAGCGCGTAGCCGAGCGCGGCCGCGACGCCCGCGTTCGTGACGCGACCGCCGCGCACGTTCAGCCCGCGGGCGAGGGCCGGATCCGCCTCCGCCGCCGCGTCCCAGCCGGCGCGCGCGATCCTCTGCACGTAGGGCAGCGTCGCGTTCGTCAGCGCGTGCGTCGAGGTCGCGGGCACCGCGCCCGGCATGTTCGCGACGCAGTAGTAGACGCTGTCGTGCACGGCGAACGTGGGCTCGTCGTGCGTCGTGGCGTGCGACCCCTCGAAGCACCCGCCCTGGTCGATCGCGATGTCGACGAGGACCGACCCGGGCTTCATGCCCGCGACCATGTCGTCCGTGACGAGCTTCGGCGCCGCGGCACCCGGGATGAGGACGGATCCGATCACGAGGTCGGCGCGCTCGAGCGACTCGGCGATCGCGTACCGCGTGGAGTGGCGCGTGACGAGGCCGTTGCCGTAGCGCGCCTCGAGGGCGCGCAGGCGGTCGAGATCCACGTCGAGCACCGTGACGCGGGCGCCGAGGCCGAGCGCGTTGGCGGCCGCGTGCTCGCCCGCCACGCCGCCGCCGATGACGACGACCTCGGCGCGCGGGACGCCGGCGACGCCGCCGAGCAGCGTCCCGCGCCCGCCCTGCGCGCGCATGAGGTGGTAGGCGCCGACCGTGATCGACAACCGGCCGGCGACCTCGCTCATCGGCGTGAGGAGGGGGAGCGACCGGTCGGCGCGCTGCACGGTCTCGTACGCGATCGCGGTGGTGCCCGCGGCGGCGAGCGCGTCCGTGAGCGGCTTGTCGGCGGCGAGGTGCAGGTAGGCGAAGAGCGTGAGGTCCTCGCGGAGGAAGCCGTACTCGCTCGCGACGGGCTCCTTGACCTTCACCAGGAGCTCCGCGGCGGCCCAGGTCGACGCCGCGTCGGGGAGGATCGTCGCGCCCGCGGCGGCGTAGTCGGCATCGGCGATGCGGGATCCGGCACCCGCCCCCGCCTGCACGAAGACCTCGTGCCCGTCCCGGACGAGCGCGTCGACGCCGGCGGGCGTCAGGGCGACGCGGTTTTCATTGTTCTTCACCTCGGTGGGCACGGCGATCTTCATAGGGGCTCCTCGTGGGGGGCGGACTGTTCCTGGAGGATCGCAGGCTCTTCGTTTCCGGTAGGTAAATGCCGTAGTTTCTTCGCTTGTGAGGCGTCCTTAGATAGAATTCAGCGCATGACGGGCGATTCTCTCCCCTCGGATCCGAAGGTCCTGCGGCCGGTCTCGCTCGACGACACCGACCGCCAGATCGTGCGGATCCTCAGCCGCGACGCGCGCACCTCGAACGCCGACGTCGCGGCGGCCGTCGGCATCGCACCGTCGACCGCGCACGCGCGCACGCGGGCGCTCGTGGACCGCGGCGTCATCCGGGGCTTCCACGCGAGCGTGGATCACGGCCGACTGGGGCGCGGCCTGCAGGCCATGATCGGGGTGACGCTGCGCGGCGGGACCCGGCACGACAGCATCGTGACCTTCATCGACGAGGTGAAGGAACTTCCGCCGGTGCTGCAGCTGTTCTTCCTCGGCGGGACGGACGACTTCATGGTGCACATCGCGGTCGCCGACTCGAGCGAGGTGCGGCAGTTCGTCGTCGAGAACCTCTCGACCGAACCGTTCGTCGCCTCGACGCGCACGAGCATCATCTTCGAGTACCACCGGCGGGGCGTCGCCGCCGGCTTCCGATGAGCGCGGGCGGCCGCGCCGGGCTACCCTGACGCCATGTCGAAGAAGGGCAAGAAGGGCAAGAAGGCGAAGCGGGCCGACGCGGAGGCGGCGGCGAAGAAGGCCCGCAAGAAGGCGAAGAAGCGCGACGCCCCTTCGCCCGACGGCGCGGACACGAAAAAGCGCGGCGGGTCGGCGAGCAAGAAGAAGCACAAGGCGAAGGCAAAGAAGCGGACGCCGAAGAAGAAGTGCTGTGCGTCGAAGCCCCGCTGCACGCGCTGCCCGATCCGCATGCTCAAGGAGGGGCGCCTGGATCCGGCCGACGCGAAGGTGCTCTTCGCCAACGCCCGCAACCGCTCCCAGCTCGAGCGCGAGGCGGCATCGCGGCCCTGAGCCGGCGCGGGCCCGGGCGCGCCGCTCAGGCCGCGGCGACGGCGCGGAGCGCCCTGCGTCGCCCGGTCAGCCGGCCTGACCGCCCTCGATCATCCACCCCACGCCGAAGCGGTCGGTGAACTGCCCGAAGTAGCTGCCCCACGGCGCCTGGTCGAACGACATCGTCACGTTCCCTCCGGCCGAGAGCCCGTCGAAGGCGCGGCGCAGCTCGTCGGCGTCGTCGCCGTACAGGATGACGTCGATGCGGGATCCGCCGCGCTCCCCCTCGCTGTCCGCCGCCATGATCGCGACGCCCTCGGAGACATCGAGCTGGCCGTGCATGACCCAGTCGGGCTGGCCGCCCATACCCTCCATGGGCATGTCGCTGTAGCGCGTGATCTCGAGCGAGCCGCCGAGCACGCCGTGATAAAAAGCCAACGCCTCCGCGGCCTCGCCCGCGAAGCCGATGTAGGACGTGATCCGAACCGCCATGATGTCCTCGTCGCGTACGGCCGGGCCCGTCGCCCAGCCCCCGCGAGGATCATCCCCGACCCGCCCCGCACGCGAAAGGGGACCGCCCCTAAGTCCACAATTCTCCGGTAAGTCTCACCCTGATCAGGGTGAGACTTACCGGAGAATTGTGGACTTGCGTGGGGCTTAGTCGGTGCCGGCGTCGAACGCCGCCGCCTCGCCGACGCTGTCGAGCGCCTCGGCGGCGTCGGTGTCGCCCGGGACCACGCTCTGCGTGATGGCGCGGGCCTCGCCCTGCTCGAGCTCGCCGATGAGGTCGCCCGTCGTACCGCCGATCATGCCGCGAGAGACGTAGCCCTCGAGGCGGGCGCGCGAGTCGGCGATGTCGAGGTTGCGCATCGTGAGCTGGCCGATGCGGTCGCCGGGGCCGAAGGCGGCGTCGCCGACGCGCTCCATCGACAGCTTCTCGCCCGCGTACGACAGCGCCGGGCCCGTCGTGTCGAGGACCGTGTAGTCCTCGCCGCGGCGCAGGCGGATCGTGACGGATCCGGTGATCTCGGATCCAACCCACTTCTGGATCGACTCGCGCAGCATAAGCGACTGCGGCTCGAGCCACCGCCCCTCGTACATGAGGCGGCCGAGCTTGCGGCCGAGCTCGTGGTAGGTCTCGAGGGTGTCCTCGTTGACGATCGCGTTGAGCAGGCGCTCGTACGCGATGTGCAGCAAGGCCATGCCGGGCGCCTCGTAGATGCCGCGGCTCTTGGCCTCGATGATGCGGTTCTCGATCTGGTCGCTCATGCCGAGCCCGTGGCGGCCGCCGATGGCGTTGGCCGTGAGGACGAGCTGGACGGCGTCGGCGAACTCCTCGCCGTTGATCGCGACGGGGCGGCCGCGATCGAAGGTCACGGTGACGTCCTCGGTGGCGATCTCGACGGCCGGATCCCAGAACCGCACCCCCATGATCGGGTCGACGATCTCGAGCGAGACGTCGAGGTCCTCGAGCGTCTTCGCCTCGTGCGTGGCGCCCCAGATGTTGGCGTCCGTCGAGTAGGCCTTCTCGGCCGAGTCGCGGTACGGGTAGCCGTGCGCGACGAGCCACTCGCTCATCTCCTGGCGGCCGCCCAGCTCGCTCACGAAGCGCGCGTCGAGCCACGGCTTGTAGATCTTCAGGCGCGGGTTCGCGAGCAGCCCGTAGCGGTAGAAGCGCTCGATGTCGTTGCCCTTGTAGGTGGATCCGTCGCCCCAGATCTCGACGCCGTCCTCCTTCATCGCGCGCACGAGGAGCGTGCCGGTCACGGCGCGACCGATGGGCGTCGTGTTGAAGTAGGTGCGCCCGCCCGAGCGGATGTGGAAGGCGCCGCACGCCAGCGCGGAGAGGCCCTCCTCGACCATGAGGGGCTTGCAGTCGATCATGCGCGAGTTTTCCGCGCCGTACTGCAGGGCGCGCTCCGGGATCGACGCGATGTCGTCCTCGTCGTACTGCCCGAGGTCGCCCGTATAGGTGTAGGGCACGGCGCCCGCGTCGCGCATCCACGCGACGGCGCAGGAGGTGTCGAGACCTCCGGAGAAGGCGATGCCGACGCGCTCGCCGACGGGCAGGTTCTCAAGGACGTTCGACATATAACGAAGTCTAGACTTCCCCGTGAACTCCTGACGAAAGCGCGCGCACCGCGGGTAGCCTGGGAGGACACGCGTGTGGGAGGACTCATGGCCAGGAAACGGCGCGGCGGCATCGTGCTCGGCGCCCTCGGCGGCGTGCTCGTCCTCGGCGGAGCGGCGATCCTCGCGGGCGTCGCGTTCGCCCCCGAGCAGGTGGAGCGCACGTACGGCGCCGTCAAGACCTCGATCGACAAGACTGTCGACGAGGTCCAGGAGCAGGTCTTCGAGGAGCTGCCGACGGTGACGATCGGCGTCGAGGGCGGCCTGGCCGAGCTCGACCGGTGTGACGGCACCTTCACGATCATGCGGTCCTACGAGCGCGAGGGCGTCCCCGAGACGGGCGCGGCCCACAACAACTGCGGCGGCGACGTCCTGCTCGCCTGGGACGAGGGTCAGAAGATCCGCATCGCGGGCCGCGACGAGGTCTACGAGGTCGTCGACATCCGGTACACCTCCAAGATCTGGTCGAGCACCGACGACCTCGTCGGCCTGGGCGGCGACATCGCCCTGCAGAGCTGCTTCTACGGGGAGGACCGCATGAAGTTCGTCGGCCTCGCCCCCGTCGAGGAGTCCTGACCGGGCATTGCTCCCTCGCGCGCGCGGCCGGTAGCGTGCGAGCATGACCGGCACCAGCCACGCGGGCATCGAGGCGCGCGGCCTGCGACGCTCCTTCGGATCCATCCACGCGGTGCGCGACGCGACCTTCGACGCGCGCCCGGGTCGGATCACGGGCCTCGTCGGACCGAACGGCGCCGGCAAGACCACCCTCTTCCTCCTCCTCGCCTCGCTCCTCGCCCCGGACGCCGGATCCGTGCGCGTCGGCGGGGCGGATCCCGTCACGGATCCGCGCTCCGTGCGGCGGGTGCTCGGGTGGATGCCGGACGCGCTCGGCACGTGGGACTCCCTCACGGCGCGCGAGACGCTGACGGTCGCCGCCCGGCTGTACGGGGCGCCGCGGGACGCGGCGCGCGCCCGGGCGGACGAGCTGCTCGGCGAGGTCGGCCTGGCGCCCCTCGCAGGCGCGAAGGCGCGGGTCCTGTCGCGCGGGCAGAAGCAGCTCCTCGGGCTCGCCCGCGCGCTCGTGCACCGGCCGACCGTGCTGCTCCTCGACGAGCCCGCGTCGGGGCTCGACCCCGCCGCGCGCATCGCGCTGCGCCACCACCTGCGCGCGCTGGCGGACGCGGGCGCCACGATCCTCATCTCGAGCCACGTCCTCGCGGAGCTCGACGAGATGGTCGACGACGCCGTCTTCCTTGCGGCCGGCGCCACGGTCGCCGCGCCCCCGCCCGCGACGCAGCTGCGCGAGTGGCGGATCCGCGGGCTCGGCGGCGCGGCGGATCCGGGATCCCTCCGCGAGGCGGTCTCCGGCCTCCTACCGGGCGTCGCCGTGCGGGTCGACCGCCAGGACGTGGTGGCGGGCTTCGCCGGCGACGAGGCCGCGGCGAGCGCGCTCGCCCGGTTGGTGCACGCCGGCGTGCCCGTCGCGGAGTTCGCGCCCGCGTCCGGCCGCCTCGAGAGCGCTTTCTTCGAACTGCAGGGAGGCGCGCGATGAACGCCCGGCGCATCGGTGTCCTCGTCGGCCTCGACCTGCGCCAGCGCGTGCGCCGACCCGGCTTCTACGTGCTCCTCGGCATCTTCTTCGTCGTCGTGTGCGCGATCGCGTGGCTCGGATCCCTCGCCTTCGGGCAGGCGGGCGGCGGGCGCGGCGTCGCCTCGATCGCGCTGTACGGCGTGCTGCTCATGGCCGTGCTCGTGACGCCCACCTTCACGGGCAACGCGATCAACGGCGAGCGCGAGCAGGCGACGCTCGCGCCCGTGCAGGTCACGCTCGCGACCACTCCGGAGATCCTCGCCGCCCGGTTTCTCGCCGGCTGGGCGACGGGGCTCGTCTATCTCGCGGCGGCCCTCCCCGTCGTGGGGTTCGCGCTCCTGGACGACGTGCTGTGGTGGGGGGACGGATCCGCCGGGTGCTTCGGGAGCGGCTGCCCGGCCGCGCCCGTGGGCGCGTGGGGGATCGCGTCGGCGATCCTCGTCCTCGCCGCCGAGGTCGGCGTCATCGCCGCGATCGGCGTCGGGCTCAGCGCGATTATCGCGAAGCCGCTGTTCTCGGTCGCCGCGACGTATCTCGTCGTCATGATGCTCGTCGTCGGCACCCTCATCGCGTTCGCGCTCGGCACCTTCGCCGTGCGCTCGCCCGTCGCGACCCTGACGGAATCGCCTCGGGAGGTCTACGTCTCCGACGGGCAGAACGCCGCGTACCTGCCCGACTGCGCCGACGCGGCCCAGCCGTGCCTCGAACCGCGGCCCGACGTCTCCGCCCGATGCGTCGCCGTGCACGGGGCGCAGGTCGTCCCCCGCTACGACCGCGTGTGGTGGCTCCTGTCGGCGAACCCGTTCGTCGTCGTCGCCGACGCGACCCCCACGGCCTACGACCGCGCGGGCTACCCCGTCGACCTGTTCGGCCAGCTGAAGTACGGGATCCGCGCCGCGCAGCAGCCCCCGGAGCTGGAGCAGCCGGACTGGGCGGATCCGTGCGACGGCCGGGTGCAGCTGCCGGGCGAGTACGTCGAGTTCGTCGACAACTCCCCCACGGCCCGCGAGGTCATCGAGGGCTCGGTCCCGACGTGGTTCGTGGGCCTCGGCCTGCAGGTCCTGCTCGCGGCGGGGCTCCTCGTCTGGGGCGGATTCCGCACCCGCACCCCCGCGCGGCAGACGCCGCCCGGCAGCCGCGTCGCGTAGCGGATCCAGGGCCGCGCCCGCGCGCCCGATAGGATGAGATGTCCAGCACCCGATTCCCAGGGGGATGACCCATGCCAGCAATCGTGATCGTCGGAGTCCAGTGGGGCGACGAGGGCAAGGGAAAGGCCACGGACCTGCTCGGTGAGCGCACCGAGTGGGTCGTCAAGTTCAACGGCGGCAACAACGCCGGGCACACTGTCGTCGTTGGCGACGAGAAGTACGCCCTGCACCTCCTGCCGTCCGGCATCCTCTCCCCCGGCGTGACCCCCGTCATCGGCAACGGCGTGGTCGTCGACCTCGAGGTGCTTTTCCAAGAGCTCGACGCGCTGTCGTCGCGTGGCATCGACGTCTCGAAGCTCAGGATCTCGTCGAACGCGCACGTCATCACGCACTACCACCGGACGCTCGACAAGGTCACGGAGCGATTCCTCGGCAAGCGCCAGATCGGGACGACGGGGCGTGGCATCGGCCCGGCGTACGCCGACAAGATCAACCGCGTCGGGATCCGGATCCAGGACCTGTTCGACGAGTCGATCCTGCGGCAGAAGGTCGAGGGCGCCCTCGACCAGAAGAACCACCTGCTCGTGAAGGTCTTCAACCGCCGCGACATCACGGTCGACGAGATCGTGACCGACCTGCTCTCGTACGCGGAGCGCGTGCGCCCCATGGTGGCCGACACGAGCCTGCTGCTGAACGACGCGCTCGACCGCGAGGAGGTCGTGGTGTTCGAGGGCGGACAGGCGACCATGCTCGACGTCGACCACGGCACGTATCCGTTCGTCACCTCGTCGTCGGCCACGGCGGGCGGCGCGGCGACCGGGTCCGGAGTGGGCCCGGGGCGCCTCGATCGCATCGTCGGCATCGTGAAGGCCTATACGACGCGCGTCGGCGCGGGGCCGTTCCCCACCGAGCTGTTCGACGCCGACGGCGCGTGGCTCGCCGAGCGCGGCCACGAGTTCGGCACGACGACGGGCCGCGCGCGCCGCGTGGGTTGGTACGACGCGCCGATCACCCGCTACGCGACGCGCATCAACGGCATCACCGACCTGGTGCTGACGAAGCTCGACGTCCTCACGGGGCTCGAGAGCATCCCCGTCTGCGTCGCGTACGACGTCGCTGGCGAGCGGTTCGACGAGGTGCCGGTCAACCAGACCGACTTCCACCACGCGACGCCCATCCTCGAGTCCTACCCGGGCTGGAGCGAGGACATCACGGGGGCACGCACCTTCGAGGACCTGCCGCAGAACGCCCGCGACTACGTCCTGGCGCTCGAGGAGATGAGCGGCACGCGCATCTCCGTCATCGGCGTCGGGCCGGGCCGCGATCAGGTGATCGTGCGCCACGACCTCGTCGACTGAGCCGGGGCGTCACACCCGCGCGTCCTGGCGCGGGATGATCACCTGCTTGATGATGAGCAGGATCGAGGCCGTGACGGGGATCGCGATGAGCGCGCCGAGCAGGCCGAGCAGCGTGCCACCGACGAGCGCCCCGATCACGACGAGCGATCCGGGGATCGCGATGGTGCGGTTCATCACGCGCGGCGTGAAGACGTATGCCTCGACCTGCATGTAGACGACGTACACGGCGGCGAAGATGAGCGCCGAGACCGGGCTCGTGAACAGGGCGACGACGGATCCGATGATCCAGAACAGCACCGGACCGATCAGCGGGATGAGCGTGATGCAGAACGCCGTCATGGCCATGAGTTGCGGGAACGGCAGCCCGATCGCGAGGTGGACGATGAACGTGAACACGGCGTTCATGAACGCGAGCGTGATCATCCCGACGAGGTAGCGCCCGACCGACGCCGTGATCTGGTCGGTCATCCCCGAGATTGTCTCGCGCGAGCGCGCCGGGGCGAGGCGGATGAGAGCGGTCTTCATCGTCGGCAGCGACGCGACGAAGTACAGACTCAGCACGACCACGATGAGCGACCCGGACAGCGCCGTCGCGATCGTCGTGCCGACCTGCAGGACGCCCCCGCCGATCGCGGCGAGGTTGGACGGCGACGTGAGGAGATTCTGCGCGTCGGAGAGGAGCGTGCCGACGTGGTCGCCGAAGGTCTCCTCGGCCCAGGCGTACGTGTCGGACTCCTGGAAGTCGGCGACGAGGTTCGGCAGGTCGCTGATGAACTGCGAGATCTGCTCCACGACGGTCGGGATGATGAGCAGCAGGACGCCCGCGACGACGACGAGCACCCCGACCGTGACCGACACGATCGCGAGCGCGCGCGACATCCCCCGCCCCTCGAGCCAGTGCACCGCCGGATCCAGCCCCAGCGCGATGAACAGCGCCAGCGCGATGTAGACGAACACGGTCGACAGGTTCGTAAACGCCAGGCCGAGCGCGACCGCGGCGAGGCCGCCGAGCGTCAGCAGGAATCCGGCGGCGAAGGGGCGGCGGAGGAAGGCCCAGAAGGTCCGGCCCGCGGGCGGGTCCAGGGGTGTGTCGGGGCCGGATCCCGGGGTCGCTGCGCTCATGCGCATCACTCTATGGCGCGAGCGTCCGGCCGCGCCGGTGGCCCCGCGATGAACGTCCGCGCGCGCCCCTGTCGGCGGGGTCGCGCGGCTTATACGTTGGCCCCATGAGTTCCGCGTACCTGCGCTATCCGCACCTCGACGCCGACCTTCTCACCTTCACCGCCGCCGACGACGTGTGGCTCGCGCCCGCGACGGGCGGCCGCGCGTGGCGCCTCACGAGCGACCGAGCGCCCGTCGCCCACCCGCGGCTCGCGCCCGGGGGCGCGCACGTCGCGTTCGTCTCGCGCCGCGACGCGCACGCCGAGCTGTTCCTGGCGGACGTCGAGACCGGATCCGTCGAGCGGCTCACCTACGGCGGCGCCAGCCAGCTGCGCGTGCTCGGGTGGTCGGATCCGGAAACGGTGCTCGTCGCGTCGAACGCGGGCGAGGAGAACATGCGCCACACGACCGTGCGCGAGGTGACCCTCGACGGCCGCGCCCGGCGCCTCGAGTGGGGGATGGCCTCGGGCGTCGCGATCGACGAGGCGCGGGGCACCGCACTGTCGACGCCCTTCAGCCGCCCGCCGGCGTGGTGGAAGCGGTACCGCGGCGGCACGGCCTCGCGGCTGTGGCTGCGCGCGCCGGGCGGCGAGTGGGAGCGCCTGCTCGCCTCCGACGAGGCTTCCCTCGTCGATCCGATGTGGGTCGGCGGTGCGCTCGCGTTCGTCTCGGACCGGGCCGCGCGCTTCCCTGATGCCGCCGACGAGCAGGCTAACCTCTGGGTGCTCGAGGACCCCCGCTCGGACGCCCCGCGCCAGCTCACCTTCCAGGGCACGGACGAGGGCTACGTACGCGACGCCACGACCGACGGGCGGCGCATCGCGTGGCACAGCCGCGGGCGGATCCGCGTGCTCGATTCCCTCGACGCCGCGCCGCGCACCCTCGACGTGTCGCTTCCCGGCGCCGCGGTGGCTCCCGTCCCGCTCGATCCGACGCGCGATCTCACGGACATCGCCCCGGACCACGGCGCCGGCGCGAGCCTCGTCGCGTGGCGCGGCAAGGCGTTCTGGCTGACGCACCGCGAGGGGCCCGCGCGGGCGATCGCGGCCGACTCGGGCGTGCGCGTGCGGGAGCCGGTCGTGCTCGGCCAGACGGGAAGCGTCGCGTTCGTCACGGACGCCGAGGGAGACGACGGGATCCAGGTCGCCGCCGTGGCGGGGTCGCGCGACGACGACGCGCTCCCGATCCTCACGGGGCAGCTCGGCCGCGTCCTCCACCTCGCTGCGTCTCCCGCCGGGGACCGGCTCGTCGCAATTTCGCACGACGGATGGATCCGCCTCATCGACGTCGCCGGCGGCACGGCCCGCGACGTGCGGCGCTCCGCGCAGGGCGAGCCGCTCACGCCGCGCTTCTCTCCCGACGGGCGGTACCTCGTGTGGTCCGAGCCGACGGCCGGCGAGGGCGAGCTGCACGCGATCTGGGCGCTGGATACCCGCGGCGACGAGAGGCCCGTGCGTCTCACGAGCGGCCGCTTCCACGACCACAGCCCCGACATCACGCGGGACGGGCGCCACCTCGTGTTCCTCTCGAACCGCACGTTCGATCCGCAGTACAACGCGCAGGCGTTCGACCTGTCGTTCGCCGGCACGACGCGCCCCTGGCTGATGCCGCTGTCGGCCGAGGACCCGGTGCCCTTCGGGCCCGCCGCGGGCGGCTGGGCGCTGGCCGAGGCGCCCACAGGATCCGCCGCCCCCGCGGCGCCGGAGAGCCCGGACCTCGACGCCGAGGGAGCCGAGGATCGGATCGCGGCCTTCCCCGTTCAGTCGGCCGACTACCGGGGACTGTTCGCGACCGCGGGCGGGGTCTGCTGGATCGCGGAGGGCGCGGACGTCGGCGAGCTCGGCGCCCGCCGCGCGGGCGTGCCGGGCGAGAAGCAGCCCGACCGCCTCGAGCGCTGGTCGTTCGCGGACCGCGAGGCCTGGACGGTCGTCGAGGGCATCGACGCGGCCGCCGTGTCGGGCGACGGCGAGCGCGTCGTCGTCCGCTCGGGCGGGAAGGTCACGGTCGTGCGCGCGGCGCGGAAGGCCTCGGGCGACGAGGAGCCGATCGAGGTGGACCTCGGCCGGTTGCGCTTCACGCGGGATCCGGCGGCCGAATGGCGGCAGATGTTCGACGAGAACGCGCGCATCATGCGGGACCACTTCTGGCGCGCCGACATGGACGGCGTGGACTGGGACGCCGCGACCGAGCGGTGGCGGCGGGTCGTGCCGCTCGCCCGCACCGAGGACGACCTCGCCGACATCCTGTGGGAGCACGTCGGCGAGCTCAACACGTCCCACGCCTACGTGATGCCGGCGGACCGGTCGGATCCCGCCGCGCGCCTCGGCTTCCTCGGGGCCGACCTCGCGCCCGCGGGCGACGGGTGGCGCATCGAGCGGATCCTCCCCGGCGAGTCCAGCGACCCGGGCGCGCGCTCCCCGCTGCGCCGCGCGGGCGTCGGGGCGCGCGAGGGCGACGTAATCGTCGAGATCGACGGCGCGCCCGTGGATCCCGTCCTCGGGGTCGGCGCGAGCCTCGTGGGCGCGGCGGACACGCCCGTCGAGCTCACGCTCCGCCGCGGCGAGGCCACCCGGCGGGTGGTCGTCGTCCCGCTCCCCGACGAGGAGGCACTGCGCTACCAGGACTGGGTGCGCGGACGGCGCGCGTACGTCGCGGCGGCGTCGGGCGGGCGGCTCGGATACGTCCACATCCCCGACATGCAGAGCGTCGGCTGGGCGCAGCTTCACCGCGACCTGCGCACGGCGTCGGACGCCGAGGGGCTCATCGCCGACGTCCGGTACAACCGCGGCGGGCACACCAGCGAGCTCGTCATCGAGCGCCTCGCCTCGCGCGTGGTCGCCTGGTCGACCGCGCGGCACATGGACGCTCCGGTCGCCAGCCCGGACCGCTCGCGGCGCGGTCCCGTGGTCTTCGTCGCGAACGAGTTCTCCGGATCCGACGGCGATATCGTGTGCGCCCGCGCGCAGGCCCTCGGGCTCGGGCCCGTCGTCGGCGCGCGTACCTGGGGCGGGGTGGTGGGGATCGACGGCCGCTTCGACCTCGTGGACGGCACGCGGGTGACGCAGCCGCGGTACGCCTTCTGGTTGGAGGGCAAGGGGTGGGGCGTCGAGAACCACGGCGTGGACCCCGACGTCGAGGTGATCCACTCGCCCGCCGACCTCTTCCGGCACGCGGATCCGCAGCTCGACCGGGCGATCGCGGAGGCGATCGCCCGGCTGGGTGCCGCCCCCGCGCAGACCGCGCCGTCGCTCCCCGCGCCCAAGGTGCGCTGAGCGGCGGCGCGGCGCGGGCGCGCGCTACGCTCGAGGCATGAGCGAGACGCCCGACGAGACCATGGCCACGTTGCTGCGCCTGCGCGCGAGCATCGACAACATCGACGCCGCTCTCGTCTTCATGCTCGCCGAGCGATTCCGCTGCACAAAGCAGGTCGGCGAACTCAAGGCGACCCACGACCTCCCCGCGAGCGACCCGGCCCGCGAGGAGCGGCAGATCGCGCGCCTGCGCGAGCTCGCCGACGAGGCGGACCTGGATCCGGAGTTCGCCCACAAGTGGTTCCGGTTCGTCGTGGCCGAGGTCATCCAGCACCACAAGCAGGCGGCCGGCGAGGCCTGAGCCCCCGGCCCGCCGGGCTCAGACTGTCGCCCGCCGCAGCGTGGCGTAGGAACCGAGCGCGAGCAGCGCCGTCAGGGCGAGCCCTAGGAGCGTCAGGAAGAACGGCCCGAGGTCGACGAACCACCCGATGACCTGCGGCCAGGACTCCGTCCGGGTCGCCACGAAGATCCCCAGCACGAGCGCGAGCCCGAGCGCGACGAGCACGGCGACGAGCGGGAGGGTGCCGAAGCGCTTCCACACGGTCGCGCACCAGAACCCGACGACGTACAGCAGGAGCGTCGCCGTGAAGTAGGTGAGCCAGGCCGAGGCCCACCCCGCGTCGAAGATCCACTCCAGGTGCGCAACGTAGCCGTTCACCCCGTACCCGTTCGTGAGCACCTCGATTCCCGCGAGCACGAGGAAGATCGTGGCCATCATGGCCGCGCCGATCGCCCCGACGACGAGGGTCCCGAGGAAGAACTCGCGGCGCGTGACGCTCATCGCCTGCGAGAACGGGAAGCTCAGGGTCATGGCCTGCACGCCGAGCGCGACGAAGTACCACAGCGGCGCGTTGCCGGCGCCGCCGTACATGCGCGTGCCGTCGTTCGGGATCATGGCGAAGACGAGGACAGCGACCAGCGCCGCCCCCGCGAGGATGATCAGGGGCACCCAGACAAAGGACTGCGTGTTGATCAGCTGGAGGCGCACGACGCTCCAGACGCGGTGGGTGACGCGCCCTGCGGGCGCGGGCGAGACGGTCATCGTCGCGATCCTTCCGGGGTCGTGTCGGGGGCGGGGGATCCGGCCTGGGTCAGCCGCACGATCAGCTGCTGCAGGGGGACGGGGGCCAGCTCGAGGCCTGCCGCGCGGGCGTCGCGGCGCTCGGCGTCCGTGAGCCGGGCGTGCACGGTCGCCGCTGCGACGCCGCCGAGCTGCTCGCGGTGGATCACCTCGCGGCCGCGGGTGAAGTCCTCGACGCGCCGGGCGTCGCCCGTGAGGGTCGTCGCCTCGGCCCGCGCGTCCTCCGCGCTCTGATCCATGAGGATCCGGCCGCGGTCGATCACGATGACTCTCTCGATGAGGTTCGCGATCTCGTCGATGAGGTGGCTCGACAGCAGCACGGTGCGCGGGTGTTCCGCGTAGTCGGCCAGGAGGCGGTCGTAGAAGACCTGGCGCGCGACGGCGTCGAGGCCCAGGTAGGGCTCGTCGAAGAAGGTGATCTCGGAGCGCGAGGCGAGGCCGATGATCACCCCGACCGCCGACAGCTGCCCCCGCGAGAGCTTCTTGATCGTCGTCTTCGTCGGCAGCTGGAACGCGTCCACGAGGTCGTCCGCGAACGCCTGGTCCCAGTTCGGGAAGAAGAGCCGCGCGGACGCGAAGGCCGTGCGCGCCGTCGCCTCGTCGGGATACTTCTGGCTCTCCCGCACGAAGCAGATGCGGCGCAGCACGCGCGCGTTCTCGTAGGGATCCTCACCGAAGACCCGCACGGATCCGCTCGTCGCGAAGTTCTGCGCCGTGAGGATGGACATCGCCGTGGTCTTGCCGGCGCCGTTGCGCCCGAGGAAGCCGTAGATCGTGTCTCGCTCGATGTCGAAGCTGACGCCGTCGAGCGCGGCGACGTCGTGGTATCGCTTCGTGAGGTCTCGTACCTGAATGACGGGGTCCATGGGATCCCTTTCGGTCCTGGTGTCAGTGTGGGGTGCGCGACGCGCGCTCGCGGATGAGGCGGGCGACGTCGTCGGGGGGAAGGCCGAGCTTGCGGGCCTCCTCGAGGAGGGGGGCGACGAAGCGGTCAGCGAAGACCTCCCGTCGCTCGGCGAGCACGCGGTCGCGCGCGCCGGGCGCGACGAACATCCCGATGCCGCGCTGCTTGTACAGCACGCCCTTGTCCACGAGCAGGTTCACGCCCTTCGCGGCGGTGGCGGGGTTGATACGCGAGAACGCCGCGAGCTCGTTGGTCGAGGGTGCGCGCTCGTCCTCGCCCAGCGTGCCGTCGACGATCTGATCCTCGACCATCTCGGCGACCTGGATGAAGAGCGGCTTCGACTCGTCGATGGCGCCACCTCCCCGCGTACCTTGGTTCGTTACTCAACTAATGAACCACAGCACCAGGCGCGCGTCAAGCCCCGTCGCCGGCGCGGCAACGGGGGCGCGGCCTCGAGCGGGTCAGTCGAGCTCGTCGACGACGAGCGTGTCGCGATCGATGCGCCCGTTGCGATAGGCCTGGCGCCCCACCATGTGGGCCGCCAGCGGGGCGACCGCCAGCTGAATCAGCACGATTGGCACGAGGAATGCCGCGACCGTCCACGACTGCAGCGCGACCGCGATGCCCGCCGCGATGAGCGCGAGGCCGAGGACCTGCGGCTTCGTCGCGGCGTGCAGGCGCGAGGGAACGTCGCGGAAGCGCAGCAGTCCGATCGCCGCGGTCAGGCACAACAGGGCCCCCGAGAGCGCGAGAACGAGGCCGATGATCTCGAGCATCACGCCCCCTCGTTCGTCGCGTCGCGGCGCGCGACGAAGCGCGCCACCGCGATCGTGCCGAGCGCGCCCGTGACGGCGATCGCGAGCATCACGGGAAGGGTGTCGGTGCGCTGGTGGACGATGGCCTCGACGCCCATGATGCAGAGCACCTCGGTGAGCAGCACGTCGCTCGCGATCGCGCGGTCGAGGATGGACGGACCCCGGACGATCCGCACGATCGTGAGCACCGCGGCGAGCGCGAACACCCCGACGATGATGGCGACGAGCACGGTTTCGACGGTCACGACTCCCCCTCCTCGCGGCGGTCGGCGTACGGCAAGGCGCCCGAGCGCACGAGCGCGAGCTCCTCGCGCGACCCAACGGCGCGCACGATGCGCGCCTCCCAGCGCATCCCGCTCGCTCGCGCGCGCTCGATATCGCGGTCCGAGCGCACGCCGATGACGTGCAGGTACAGGATCCGCCGGGCCCTATCCTCCTCGATGACGGTGCTGCCGGGCACGAGCGAGAGCGCCACGGCCGCGTGGGTCATGATGAGGTCGTCGTCGACGCGCAGCGGCACCCGAACGACCGCGGTCCGCGGCGTCCCGGGCGCGATCGCGAGCCACGCGACCTGCAGGGCGCCCCACCCGAGCTCGGCGAGGAACACGACGACCTCGACGAGGAGCCACAGCGGGTTGACGCGGCCCGTGAGCTCGGCCGCGGGCAGGCGGAACACCGCCGTAACGAAGATCGCGACGGCGATACCCGTGAAGAAGGCGAGCCAGGTGAACTGGCCCCACAGGAGCATCCAGATGGCGACGAGCCACGCGAAAAACGGCAGCTGCGTCCAGAAGTGACGGGTCCACGAGCGGCGGGTCATGTGTCCTGCTCCACCCCCTCGAGCTGCACGAGGGAGATCGGCTGGAGGAGAGACTCGCCGATGCGCTCGCACACCTCGTAGATCGGCCCCGCGAAGACCGTCAGCGCGAGGGTCGCCGCGACCATGCCGATCGTCGCGGCCCCCATGATGCGCGGGATCGCGCGAGGTTCGCCCTGCGCGTCGGCGTCGGGCGCCTTCTCGAGGTACGAGATGCGCGCCTCGGTCTCGCTCGAGTCCTCCTTCTCGCGCCAGAAGGAGAGGTTCCAGGCGCGCATGAGCGCGTAGAGCGTGAGGAGGGAGGTGAGGATTCCGGCCCCGATCGCGACCCACATGATCGGCGTGCCCACGCCCGCCGCGGCCTCGAACAGCGCGTACTTGCCGATGAAGCCTGAGAAGGGCGGCAGGCCGCCGAGGTTCAGCGCCGGCACGAAGTACACGGCCGCGATCAGCGGGCTCGCGGCCACGAGCCCCTTGACCCGCAGGATCGAGGTGGACCCGGCGTAGCGCTCGATGAGGCCGACCGCGAGGAACAGGGTCGTCTGCACCACGATGTGGTGGACCATGTAATACACCGTCGCGCCGACGGCGTCCTCCGTCGCGATGGAGATGCCGAAGATCATGTATCCGATGTGGCTGACGAGCGTGAAGGAGAGAATCCGCTTCAGCTCGGCCTGCGCGATCGCGCCCAGGATGCCCACGATCATCGTGGCCACCGCGACGATCGCGAGCACGAGGTTGAGGTTGCTGTCGTGGAACAGCTGCGTCTCGGTGCGGATGATCGCGTACACGCCGACCTTCGTCAGCAGCCCCGCGAAGACGGCCGTGACGGGGGCGGGCGCGGTCGGGTACGAGTCGGGCAGCCAGAACGACAGCGGGAACACAGCGGCCTTAATCGCGAAGCCGACGAGCAGCATCACGTGCAGCACCATCTGCACGTCGGGCGGGATCTCGACCATGCGCTCGGCGATCTGCGCCATGTTCACGGTGCCGAGCGCGCCGTAGATCACGGCGATGGCCGACAGGAAGATGATGCTCGAAACGAGCGAGACAACGATGTAGACGATTCCCGTGCGGATCCGCGACTCGGTGGATCCGAGCGTGATGAGCACGTAGGAGGCCACGAGCAGGATCTCGAAGCCGACGTAGAGGTTGAAGAGGTCGCCCGCGATGAACGTGTCGAAGATGCCCGCCGCGAGGATGAGGTACGACGGGTGGAAGATCGACACGGGGGTCTCGTCGTCGCCGTCGGCGGCGCCCTGCCCGACCGAGAACAGCAGGACCGCGAGCAGCACGATGCTCGAGACGGCGACGAGCAGCGCCGCGAGGCGGTCGACGTAGAGGACGATGCCGAACGGCAGAGGCCATCCGCCGACCGAGACCGCGAGCGGGGTGCCCTGGTCGACCGCGATGAGCATGACGACGGCGAGGACGAAGGTCGCCGTGAGCGTCGCGACGGAGACGCCGACCTGCAGGCGGCGGTGCCGGCCCGAGAGCAGCGTGAAGGCCGCGCCGAGCAGCGGCAGCATGACGAAGAGGGGGACGAGGTTGCTCACGGCTCGCGCCTCGTCTCCTCGATGGCGGCCGTGAGGGGCGCGGCGGCGCCGTCCGTGAAGTCGGTCGTCTGCTCGTCGTCCACCTCCGCGGTCTCCTCCTCGACGTCGAGCGCGTCCTCGGTCTCCTCCGCGCGCTCGCGCACGGCGAGGTCCTCGGCGTCGTCTAGGACGGTGTCGGCCTCGCCCAGCTGCCACGACCGGTAGATGAGCGCGAGCAGGAAGGCGCTCACGGCGAAGGTGATCACGATCGCCGTGAGCATGAGGGCCTGCGGCAGCGGATCGCTGGCGCCCTCGGCGCCGTAGAACGGCGAGACGCCCGGGAAGCCCATGACGATGAGGAGCAGGAGGTTCGTCGCGTTGCCGAGGAGGAGGAATCCGAACAGGACCCGGGTGAGGCTGCGCTCCAGCATCGCGTACACGCCGAGCGCGTACAGCGCCGCCATGACGATCACGAGGGAGGCGGAGACGCTCATGCGCGGACCCCCTCGCTCATCTGGCGGTCGACCTCGGCGCCCAGCGAGCGCAGCACGTCGAGCACGAGGCCGATCACGACGAGATAGACGCCGATGTCGAAGAAGGTCGACGACACGAACTCGATGTGGCCGAGAACGGGCACGTCGGCCTCCCAAATGGCGCGGGTGAGGGGATCCAGGCCGAACAGCATCGGCGCGAGCGCCGTTCCCACCGCGACCGCGAGGCCGCCGCCGAGGAGATAGCCCGCGTCGGTCGGGGCCGCGACCCCCAGCTCGTACGGTCCGCCGGCGACGTATCGCATCACGAGTGCGAGACCCGCGACGAGGCCTCCGGCGAAGCCGCCGCCCGGCAGGTTGTGGCCCGCAAAGACGAGGTAGATCGACACGACGATGAGGGTGTGGAACAGGATCCGCACGACGACCTCGAGCATGAGCGCACGCGAGCGCGCACTCATCGCCTGCCCGCCGACGAGCCAGGCGCGCGGATGATCGGCGTTCTCGGGGGTCTGGACGCGGATCCCCTCCGTCGTCTCCACGAGGGGCGCGCGCCGGGCCGCGCGGCGCGCAGCAGCCGGGACCTTGTTCTTGATCTTCTTGCGCGCGGCCGTGAGCCGGTCGCCGCGGGCCGTGACGAACACAAGGGAGGCGACGCCGGTGGCGGCGAGCACGAGCACGCTGAGCTCGCCCATCGTGTCCCAGCCGCGCAGGTCGACGAGCGCGACGTTGACGACGTTCTTGCCGTGCCCGATCTCGTAGGCGAGCTCGGCCCAGGCCGTCGACACGGGCTCCGCGATCCGCGCGCCCGTGGCGACGACCGCGACGATGGCCATTGTCGCGCCGACCGCCACGCCGATCAGCGCGCGCACGAGACGGCCCGCGGATCCGTTGTGGGTGCCGAGCCGGGCCGGGATTCGCCGCAGCACGAGCGAGAACGCGACGAGCGTCACGGTTTCGATGAGCACCTGCGTCGTCGCGAGGTCGGGGGCGCCGGACAGGATGAAGAGCACGACCATGCCGAGCCCCGTCACGGAGACGAGCACGACGCCCGTAAAGCGCTTCTTCGCGCGCACCGCCAGGAGGCCCGCGGCGATCATGATCGCCGCGGCGACCGGCTGCACCGGGTGCTGCCAGGCGTCGAGGTGGATCTCCCACCCGCCGCCCGCGATCAGCGCCGCGATCTCGGCCGCGACGAGGACGACGAAGATCGTGCCGACGTACACGGGCAGCGACCCGCGCTGGGTCCGCCGCGTGACCCCGACCGCGAGGCGATCGACGGATCGGGTGACGAGGTAGTACACGTCCTGGGCCTGGAAGGGCAGCACCCGCCCCGTGCGGTCCCATGCCGTCGCGTTCACGAGCCAGAAGATGCCGGCACCCGCCGCGAGCGCGAGCGCGGACAGCCCGAGGGCAGGCTCGAGGCCGTGCCAGAGGGCGAGGTGGTAGTGGCCCTCACCCGCCGTGTCGGCGTAGGGCGCGAGCACGAGATCGAGCGCGGGGGCCGCCAGGCCGCCCGCCACCGTGAGCGCGGCGAGCACGAGCGGGCTGAAGATGAACCCGAGAGGCGGATCCGGCCACGCGGTGTCGGGCAGGCGTTCGCCGTTCGCGTCGCGCTTGCGCCCGAACGCGCCCCAGACGAAGCGAATGGCGTATGCCGTCGTGAGCATGGATCCGATCACGACGCCGACGAGGGCGATCCACCCCCAGGCGCTCCCGGCCAGGGCGTCCTCGAGGAGCGCCGTCAGGGCGGCCTCCTTCGCGACGAACCCCAGGAGCGGCGGGACGCCCGCCATCGACGCGGCGGCGATCGTCGCGACGACCGCGAGCACGGGTGCCTGGCGGAAGACGCCGCTGATGCGGCGGATGTCGCGCGTGGACAGCTGTCGGTCGATGATGCCGACGACGAGGAAGAGCGCGGCCTTGAACAGCGCGTGCGCCAGCACGAGGACCACGCCGGCGAGCGCCGTGTCGCGCTCGCCGTATCCGACGACCACCGCGATGAACCCGAGCTGGCTCACGGTGCCGTAGGCGAGGATCCGCTTGAGGTCGCTCTCGCGCATCGCCTGGAGGCCGCCGAGCAGCATCGTGAAGATCCCGAACGACACGAGGAGCGGCTGCCAGGGCGCGGCGTCTGCGAAGCCCGGCGCGAAGCGCGCCAGGAGATAGATGCCCGCCTTCACCATGGCCGCCGCGTGCAGGTAGGCGCTGACGGGGGTCGGCGCCGCCATCGCGCCGGGCAACCAGAAGTGGAACGGGAAGATCGCGGACTTGCTGAACGCGCCGACGAGCAGCATCACGAGAGCGGCGTCGATCAGCCCTCCCGTGGGCGGATCCGCGAGCATCGCGGCGATCGACGTCGTGTCGGCCGAGACCACGAGGATGACCGCGCCGACGAACATGACGAGGCCGCCGAGGGTCGTCGTCATGAGCGCCTGGAGCGCGGCGCGGCGCGAGGCCGCGCGCGTGAAGGCGTGCCCGATGAGGAGGTAGGAGAGGACGCTCGTCATCTCCCAGAACATCACGAGCATGATGAGGTCGTCGGTGAGCACGAGCCCGTACATCGCGCCGGCGAAGGCGATGAGGACGGCGGCGAACCGCCCGATGCCGTCCTTCTTGCCGCGGAAGTAGACGGCGCAGTAGACGACCACGAGTACGCCGACGCCCGAGACGATCAGCGTCATCAACCAGCTCAGCGTGTCCATCCGCATCGACAACTCGACGCCGAGGGGGCGGATCCACTCGTATGTCTCGATCGGAATAGCACCGCTCTGCACCCGGCCGGTCATCGCGATCGCGTGCACGAGGCCGGCGAGCGGCGCGAGGGCGGCGACGTAGAAGACGCGGGCCCCGAAGATCCGGGCGAGCGGGTGGAGCACGAGCGCCACGACTCCGAACACGGCGAGGATCGCGAGCATGGGCGTCTCCTCGTCGTCGTGCCGGCGGCGGGTGTTGGCGGGCTTCCTATTCTATGGGCGGAATTTGGTCGTGGGGCGAATGGCGCCGGATTGGCCGCTCCCCCGCGTTAGGCTCGCACGGTGCGCCTCGTCATCGCCCGCTGCTCCGTGGACTACGCGGGGCGCCTCAACGCCCACCTCCCGCTCGCGACCCGCGTGCTCATGCACAAGGGCGACGGCAGCCTCCTCATCCACTCCGACGGCGGCAGCTATAAGCCCCTCAACTGGATGAGCCCGCCGTGCCGCCTCGACCACGGCGAGATCGACGAGGAGCTCGCGTCCGCCGGTGTCGTCGAGGTGTGGAAGGTGACCCACCAGAAGACGGGCGACGCGCTGACGGTGCGGATCCACGAGATCCTCAGCGACACGACCCACGACCTCGGGATCGACCCGGGCCTCATCAAGGATGGTGTGGAGTCGGACCTGCAGCGGCTCCTCGCCGAGCAGGTCGAGCTCATCGCCGACGGCGCGACGCTCGTGCGGCGGGAATACCCGACCGCGATCGGTCCCGTCGATCTCCTCGTGCGCGACGCGGACGGCGTCGCGATCGCCGTCGAGGTCAAGCGCCGCGGCGACATCGATGGGGTCGAGCAGCTCACCCGGTACCTGGACCTCCTCGGCCGGGATCCGCTCCTCACGGGCATCCAGGGCGTTTTCGCGGCGCAGGAGATCAAGCCGCAGGCGCGCACCCTCGCGACCGACCGTGGGATCCGCTGCGTCACCCTCGACTACGAGGCCATGAAGGGAATCGACAGCGGGGTGCCGACGCTGTTCTGACCGCGCCCGGCGCTTGCCGGGCGCTCGCCCCGCCGCGCGGTGCATAGGGTGGGTGCATGGCGAACTCTCCCTGGTCCTGCGTCCTCTGGGACGTCGACGGCACGATCGCGGACGCGTCCGCGGGGATCCTCCCCCGCGTCGCACGCGTGCTCGACGAGATGGGCCGGCCGCCCATGGCCGACGATCAGGTGAACCTCTGGATCGGTCCGCCCATGCTCGAGTCGTTCCAGGCGCTCGCCGGCCTGGACCGCGCGGACGCGGAGCGCGCCGTCGCGCGCTACCGCGCGCTCGCTGGCGAGGACGGGTACGCCGAGTCGGTGCGCCTCTACGACGGCGTCGCGGAGCTCGTGCGCGAGGTCCACGCCGCGGGGATCCCCCAGTCGACCGCGTCGACCAAGCCCGAGAACCAGGTCACCGCGATCCTCGCGCACTACGGCCTCGCGCCCGAGTTCGACGCCATCCACGGCGCCGTCCCGGACGCGGACGTCCTCGACACCAAGGCCCACGTGCTCGGCCGCGCGCTCGCCGACCTCGAAGCGAAGGGCGTCGACGTGTCGCGCCCCGTCCTCGTCGGCGATCGGCACCACGACATCGACGGCGCGGCCGAGTTCGGCGTGCCCGTGATCTTCGCGCGCTGGGGCTTCGGCGCGCCATCCGAGGAGGCCGGATCCGTCGCGGCGGTCGATTCGCCCGCCGACCTGCGCCCCCTGCTCATCGACGGCTGAGCGCCGCATGTGGGGAATGGGGGCCGTCGGCTGGCTCGTGAGCGTCGCGGTCGCTCTCGGCGTGCTCGTCGCCGCGGCTCTCGTCGCGCGTCGGATCGCCCGCACGGGGGCCCGTGCGCACGCCCGGGCCCAGGAGGAGCTCGCGGAGATGGGCCGCGCCCTCGTCGAGCTCGACGACGCGGTCGATGCGCTCGATCGCGAGCTCGCCCTCTCGGGCGCGCTGTACCGGGGGCAACAGCCCGCATCGCTGCGCCGCGCGCGCCTCGCGGCGCATCACACGCGCGATGACGCGTTCGCCGCGTATCGCCGCGCGGCGGACCCGGCGCGGACCCCCGCGGAACGCCGCGCCGAGGCGCGCGCGACGCGCGCGCGGGTCGCCGGAGCGATCGCGAACGCCGGGTCCGCTCGCGCCGAGAACGACGCGTGGGTCGCGCGGCACGCCCCCGCGGCCGACCAGTTGCGCGTCGCGCGGGAGCGCATCGACGCAGCGGCGGCGACGATGGGAGACCCCCGCGCCCTCCGCGCCGAGCTCGCCCGGATCGCGGATGAAAGCGAGTGGGAGGGCGCGGCGGCGGCGGACGAGGAGTCCCTCGGCGCGCTCGCCGACGCGGAGCGCGCGTACACGGCCGCGGAGTTGGCGGATCCGGAGGCCCTGCGGGCGCACCTGATCGAGGTCGAGACGTCCCTCGAGCGCGCCGGGCGCGCGGCCCGCCTCCTCGAGGAGACCCACCGGCTCGTCGAGAACGCCTACCTCGCGATCGAGGACGAACAGCGCGCCGCCGCGTCGGCGATCCGGGCCGCGGCCGGGACGCAGAAGACCGTCACTGGCGAGCGAGCGCCCCGGGTGTCCGAGGCGATCCGCGTCGCGTCCGTCGCACTGGACTCGGCGATGCGCGCCGCGGACCGACGTCCCGTCACGGCAAACGAGCGGATCGCCCGGCTGCGCGCGCGCCTCGACGACGCCCTGGCCGACCTGCGCACGGAACAGCAGCAGATGCGGGCCGCGCGCAGCGCGCTCCCCGGCACCCTCAGCGCGGCGCGCAGCGCGCTCGCGCGGTCGGAGGCCTACGTGCGCGGCGCCGAGATCGACGCGCGCGTCGCGCTCGACCAGGCGCGGCGACACCTCGCGCTGGCGCGCCAATCGGCGAACGCGATCGAGGCGCTCACGGCGGCGCGGGCCGCCGTGAGTGACGCGCAGACCGCCGCCTCGCTCGCCCGTGACCGCGCCCGGCGCCGCTGAGAGACGAGAGCGCCCCGCACCTCGTGGAAGGTGCGGGGCGCGTCGCGGGTGTTCGCGCTTCGTCTTTAGAGCGGAACGATGTTGTCGGCCTGCAGACCCTTCGGGCCCTGCGTGACCTCGAACTCCACGCGCTGGTTCTCCTCCAGCGAGCGGTATCCCTTGGTCTGAATCGCACTGAAGTGCGCGAAGACGTCCTGGCCGCCCTCGTCGGGGGAGATGAAGCCGAAGCCCTTCTCCGCGTTGAACCACTTGACGGTGCCCTGCGTGCTCATGTACTGCCGTTCTATCGGGGCGGATGTCGTCGCAATTTCACGTCGACGTCTGCCAACCTAGCCCACCAACATGGCGAAACAACAGGGCGCGGGCCGGATTCGTGGCCCGAACACGAAAACAGCCCTCACCGTCGGGGGGAAACAGTGAGGGCCGGACGACCGAGAGAGGACGTCTGCGATCAGAATACAGTCCGGCGAGCACGCTGGAGACCGCTCGGGGGCGATCCGGCGGGTGAATAGCTCACCCAAAGATTCACCCTGCACGAGCGTGCATGCGGTGCAATACCGAAAGTGAGATAGCTTCTGCTCTTTGTGATTACTAGATAGGCTAGATACTATCGACCGCGAGCGACAGCCGACGTTTTCCGCCTCCGAGCGACCAGGAGCACCCCATGTCCCGCCGCACGACTCCCCCCGCCCTTCCCTCGGGTGATGCCGCACCGCACCGGCCACGCACGCGGGGGACGGCGGCCCGGATCATCCGCGTGGTGCTGCCCGCCGCCCTCATCCTCGCCTGGCTCGCCGGCGCATCGTTCGGCGGCCCCCTCTTCGGCAAGGTCAGCGAGGTGTCGTCCAACGATCAGACGACCTACCTGCCCGAGTCGGCCGACGCGACCGCCGTCCAGGAGGTGCGCGGCGACTTCTCGGATTCGGACGCCATCCCGGCCGTCGTCGTCTTCGTCGGCGACGACGAGCTGACCGAGGCCGACGTCGCCGCGATCGACGACGCGCTCGCGGAGGCGGCGGAGCTCGACGCGGTCGCCGGCGACGTCTCCCCCGCCCTCGTCTCCGACGATGGGCGCGCCGCGCAGGCGTTCGTGCCCCTTGACGGCGACGGCGAGCTCGGCGACGTCGTGGTCGAGCTCGGCGACGCGCTGCGCGCGAGCGCGCCGGACGGCGTCGCCGTCTACGTGACCGGTCCGGCCGGGTTCTCCGCGGACCTGGCGGCCGGGTTCTCGGGCATTGACGGCCTACTGCTCGGCGTCGCCCTCGCGGCCGTGTTCGTGATCCTCATCCTCGTGTACCGCTCGGTGCTGCTCCCGATCGTCGTGCTCTCGACGAGCCTGTTCGCGCTGTGCGTCGCGCTGCTGACGGTGTGGTGGCTCGCGAAGTTCGAGGTGCTGCTGCTCAGCGGGCAGACCCAGGGGATCCTGTTCATCCTCGTCATCGGCGCGGCGACCGACTACTCCCTCCTCCTCGTGGCCCGGTTCCGCGAGGAGCTGCGGGCGACGCAGGACAAGGGCGCCGCAGTATTCCGTGCCCTCAAGGGGTCGTTCGAGCCGATCGTGGCCTCCGGCGGCACCGTCATCGCCGGCCTCCTCTGCCTGCTGCTCAGCGACCTGAAGTCCAACAGCACGCTCGGGCCCGTGGCGGCCATCGGGATCGTGTTCGCGATGCTCGCGGCGCTCACCTTCCTCCCCGCCCTCCTGTTCACCTTCGGGCGCGCCGCGTTCTGGCCGCGCGTTCCCCGCTTCTCCGAGAACCTGGCGCCCGCCCGCGCGGGGCTGTGGGAGCGGATCGCCGACGGCGTGCAGAAGCGGCCGCGCCGGATCTGGATCGGGACCACCATCGTGCTTGCCATCGGCTGCCTCGGCATCACGCAGCTCGACGCGTCCGGCGTGCCCCAGTCCGACCTCGTGCTCGGTGCGTCCGAGGCGCGCGACGGCCAGACCGCGCTCGGCGAGCACTTCCCGGGCGGATCCGGGAGCCCCGCGCTTGTCCTGACGCCCGAGGACGCGTGGGCGGACACCGCGGACGTGCTGCTCGAAGCCGACGGGGTCGACGGCGTGACGATCGTCGCCGCGGACACGCCCAGCGGATCCGCCACGGTCACGCCCGACGGCCTCCAGGCCGCAGGCCCTCCCGGCACCCCCGCGCCCGAGCCGACGGTGTCGGACGGAAACGTCCTCCTGCAGGCGACGCTGACCGACGCGGCCGACTCTGAGGGCGCCGCGGACACCGTGCGCGCCCTCCGCGAGGACGTGCCGGACGGGGTCCTCATCGGCGGGGTCACGGCGACAGCGATCGACACGAACGACGCCTCGATCCACGACCGGAACCTCATCATCCCCGTCGTGCTCGCGGTGATCCTCGTGATCCTCATGCTGCTGCTGCGCTCGATCCTCGCGCCGGTGCTGCTCATGCTCACGACCGTGCTGTCGTTCGGCACCGCGATGGGGGTCTCGGGCGTGCTCTTCACCCACGTGTTCGACTTCCCGGGGGCGGATCCGGCGGTACCGCTGTTCGGGTTCGTCTTCCTCGTCGCCCTGGGGATCGACTACAACATCTTCCTCATGACGCGCGTGCGCGAGGAGTCGCTCGTCCACGGCACGCGGGAGGGGATCCGCCGCGGCCTCACGGTCACGGGCGGGGTCATCACCTCGGCCGGGATCGTGCTCGCGGCGACCTTCGCCGCGCTCGGCGTCATCCCGATCCTCTTCCTCGCACAGCTCGCGTTCATCGTCGCGTTCGGCGTGCTGCTCGACACCTTCGTCGTGCGCACACTCCTCGTCCCCGCGCTCGCGACCGACATCGGCCGCGGCGTGTGGTGGCCGTCGAAGCTCGCCCGCGGCGAGCGCTGAGCCGGATCCGCGGGCCCGTCACTCCACTGTGTAGCCGTGGGGGAACGGGTCCGCGGGATCCAGGAGGAACTCGGCGGTTCCCGCCGCGGCCGCCCGGGGACGAAAAAGCCCCGGTCAGATCTGACCGGGGCTCGCTGTGCGCAAGGGGGGACTTGAACCCCCACGTCCGTAAGGACACTGGCACCTGAAGCCAGCGCGTCTACCGATTCCGCCACTTGCGCGCGTTCGCGCTACGCACGAACTCAACTTCCCGAGAATAGCATGTCCCCACGGGGCGCCGCGAATCGGCCGGCTCCCGCGGGCCACAGCCGCCACCAGTACCATGACGCATACCCCGTACCGACACCGAGGAGCACCGTGGGATTGCTTGACAGCTTCGAGAAGGGCCTCGAGCGCGCCGTCAACGGCGCGTTCGCGAAGACCTTCCGCAGCGGCATTCAGCCCGTCGAGATCGCCGCGGCGCTGCGGCGGGAGATGGACACGAAGGCCGCGGTCGTCAGCCGCGAGCGGATCCTCACCCCGCACCGCTTCGAGGTGCGCCTGAGCACCGCCGACGCCGAGCGCATGCGCGGCCTGGGCTCGGCGCTCGACGCCGAGCTGCGCTCCGTCGTCGAGAAGCACGCGCGGGCGCAGGGCTACAGCTTCTCCGGCCCCCTCGCGATCGAGGTGCGCGCGTCGGACGGCGTCGCGACCGGGACGATCGAGGTCGAGAGCTCCTCCCCCGAGGGGCAGGTCTCCTGGCAGGCGGCGCTCGACGTCGACGGCCGCCGCCACACCATCTCGCAGGCGCGCACGGTCATCGGCCGCGGCTCCGACTCGGACATCACGATCGCCGACTCGGGCACGAGCCGCCGCCACGTCGAGGTGCTGTGGGACGGCGAGCGCGCTATGGTCCGCGACCTGGGCTCCACGAACGGCTCCAAGCTCGACGGCCAGCGCATCCGCGAGGCGGGTCTCGCGGACGGGCAGACGATCACGATCGGGCGGACGAACATCGTCTTCCGCGTGGTCGCGACGGCGCAGCCGACGCGACGCCCGCTCCCCGACCAGCAGGACGCGACGCAGATCATCGACGCCTTCCGGGGAGGCCGGTCGTGAGCGAGCTGACCCTCTTCATCCTCCAGTACGGGTTTCTCCTGCTGCTGTGGGTGTTCGTCTTCATCCTGATCTTCGCCCTGCGCGCCGACGTGTTCGGCGGCCGCGTGCAGAAGCTGCCCGAGGCCCCGAGCATGACCCGCGCGCCCGCACCCGCCGGGCCCGCGGATCCGAACGCCCAGACCGTCGCGCACGACATTCCGCGCGCGGCCGCGGCGGCGCCCGCGACGACGGGGACCGCGACGAAGATCGTCATTACGTCCGGTCCGAAGGAGGGCCTCGAGATCCCCCTCGGATCCGACCCGCTCACGATCGGGCGCTCCTCGGACGCGGGCCTCGTCATCCGCGACGACTACACCTCCAGCCACCACGCGCGGCTCGTGCGGTACGCCGATCAGTGGATGCTGCAGGACCTCGACTCGACGAACGGAACGTTCCACGACGGGCACAAGGTCGCCCCGAACTCGCCCGTGGCCGTGAAGGTGGGCGCGCCCATCAAGATCGGCGCGACGACGTTCGAGCTGCGGAAGTAGCCGCCGACCGATGGTCTTCGAGGGATCCAGCGCCGCCATCTCCCACACGGGGCGCGTGCGGTCGAACAACCAGGACTCGGGCTATTCGGGCTCGAACCTCTTCGTCGTCGCGGACGGCATGGGCGGCCACGCCGGCGGCGACGTCGCCTCGGCGGTCGCCATCAGCCGCCTGCAGGCGCTCGACGCGCACTTCGACACCCCGGCCCGCGCCGAGGAGGCGCTCCGCGACACGATCGTCTCCACCGCGAGCGACCTCATCGACGTCGCCGCGCGCCGGCCCGAGCTCGCGGGGCTCGGGACGACCGTGAGCGGGATCATCATGGTCGACGAGTACGCCGTGATCGGCCACATCGGCGACTCGCGGATCTACCTGTTCCGCGACGGCGAGTGCACGCAGATCACGACCGATCACACCTTCGTGCAGCGCCTCGTCGAGACCGGCCGCATCACGCCGGAGGAGGCGCGCTTCCACCCCCGCCGGTCCGTGCTCATGCGCGTCCTCGGCGACATGGACGCCCACCCGGACGTCGACACGTTCATCATGCCGACCCGGCCCGGCGACCGCTGGGTTCTGTGCTCCGACGGCCTCTCGGGCGTCGTCGACGAGGCGCACCTGTCGAAGACCCTCCGGCAGGAGATGCCCCCCGCGCGCACCGCGGACAGCCTCCTGAAGCAGGCGCTCGACGGCGGCGCCCCCGACAACGTCACGATCGTCATCGTCGACGTCGGCGGCCAGCACCCCCTCTACACGGGCACGCCGACGATCGTCGGATCCGCCTCGAACCCGAACGGCGTGGTCGTCCCCGCGTCCCGGTCGCTGCTGCCCACGGGCTGGCTGCACCCGACCCGCGCGGCCGCGAACGAACCGAGCCACTTCGAGCCCGACACGGAATACCTCGAGGAGCTCATCGCCGAGGACCGGCGCCGCACGCGCCGGCGCCGCGTCGTCGGGATCGCCTCGTTCGTGCTCCTCATCGCGGCCCTCACGGCGGGCGCCGTGGCGTTCTACAGCTGGACCCAGACGCGCTACTTCGTCGGCGCCGACGAGGACAGCATCGTCATCTACCAGGGCATCCAGCAGTCCGTCGGCCCGATCGCGCTCGCGACGCCCCACGAGGACACGGGGATCCTGCTCGAGGACCTGCCGGCCGCGTGGCGCGACCGGATCGTCGAGACCATCAGCGCGAGCTCTCTCGCCGAGGCGCAGCAGATCGTCGAGAACCTCAGCGTGCGGCTCGACGCGGGCACGGCCGACGAGGATGCCGATCCCGCCGACCTCGAGCCCACGCCGAGCGCGACCCCCACGCCGACCCGCTCGGCCACGCCGTCGCCGACCCCCTCGGAAGGAGGCGACGAATGACCGACGTCACCCCCGACGAGAAGGCGAAGAAGGACCGCGGCGTCACGCGGGACCTCCGGCGGATCCGCGCCGCGCAGCGGTTGCGCAACCGCGAGCTTCTCCTCCTGATCGGCGCGATCGTGCTCACCGGCGCCGCGTTCGTCCTCGTGCAGTTCGGCGCGCTCGGCGAGATCCAGACGGGGATCCTCGTCATCGTCGGCGTCCTGTCGGCGCTCGCGCTCGCCCTGCACGTCGTGCTCCGGATCCGCGCCGCGCAGGCGGATCCGTTCCTCCTACCCATCGCGCTGCTCCTCACGGGGCTCGGATCGGCGATGATCTACCGGATCGACCTCTCGCTCGACACGGAGGCGGGCCAGCACCAGCTCGAGTACGCGATGCTGTCGGTCGCGCTCGCGGCGCTGACGGTCTGGTTCCTCGCGAACCACCGCGTCCTGTTCCGCTACACGTACGTGTTCGGCCTCACGGGCCTCGTGCTCCTCGTCCTGCCGTTCGTGCCCTTCCTCAACGGCGGCGGCAACGCGACCGTGTGGATCCACGTCGCGGGCTTCTATTTCCAGCCGGGCGAGATCGCGAAGATCTGCCTCGCGATCTTCTTCGCCGGCTACCTCGTGCGCACGCGCGACAGCCTGACCTCGACGGGGCGGCGGATCCTCGGGTTCACCTTCCCGCGCGCCCGCGAGTTCGGACCGCTGCTCGTGATCTGGCTGGTCTCGATGGTCATCATCGTGGCGCAGCGCGACCTCGGCACGGGAATGCTCATCTTCGGCATGTTCGTCGCGATGCTCTACGTCGCGACGGGCAAGACCGGCTGGGTGCTCATCGGCGTAGGCCTCGCGGCGGCGGGCGCGGTCGCGGCGACCTTCGTGATGCCGTACGTCCACAATCGGTTCAACGCGTGGATCCACGCCTTCGACAACGAGCTGTACAACGACCCCGCGGGCGGCAGCTACCAGCTCGTCAACGGCATCTTCGGCCTCGCGCACGGCGGGCTGTTCGGCACGGGTCTCGGCCAGGGCCGCCCCGCCCTGACGCCCGTGGCCAACAGCGACTACATCATTCCCAGCCTCGGCGAGGAGCTCGGACTCGTGGGGCTGTTCGCGATCTTCGCGCTCTATCTCGTGTTCGTCAGCCGCGGCGCGCGGGTCGGCGTGGCGGGCCAGGACGACTTCGGCAAGCTCCTCGCGGTCGGGCTGTCCTTCACGCTCGCGCTCCAGGTGTTCATCATGGTCGGCGGCGTCACCCGCGTGATCCCGCTGACGGGCCTGACGACGCCCTTCCTCGCGGCGGGCGGATCCTCGCTCCTCGCGAACTGGCTCATCGTCGCCATCCTCCTTCGGGTCAGCGACGCCGTACGACGTCAACCGAGGGCGGTGATCGGCTGATGACGAAGGAGATCCGTCGCCTGAGCATCATCGTGGTGTTCATGTTCGTGGCGCTGTTCGCGTCGACGAGCATCATCCAGGTCGTGCACGCGGATTCGCTCGCGAGCGACCCGAACAACCGCCGCACCCTCTACGACTCGTACGAGGTGCGCCGCGGTCCGATCATCGCGGGCGGCACGCAGATCGCGCGGTCCCAGTCGACCGACGACCTTTATGCCTTCCAGCGCATGTACGAGGATCCGGAGATGTGGTCCTCCGTGACGGGGTTCTTCAACCCCGCCCTCGGATCGGCGTCCGGCATCGAGCAGGCCATGAACCAGGAGCTGTCGGGCTTCGCGAACTCCGCGTTCCTCGCGCGGCTCGAGCGGATCATCAGCGGCCAGGCCCCCCGGGGCTCGTCGGTCGAACTAAGCCTCGACCCAGAGGTGCAGCGCGCGGCGTACGAGGCCATGGTCGGCGCGGGGTACTCGGGCGCCGTCGTGGCGATCGAGCCCGACTCGGGGCGCGTGCTCGGGCTCGTCTCGACGCCGGGCTTCGACACGAACGCCCTCTCGGTGCACGACGGGTCCGCGGCGACGGAGACGTACGACGCGCTCGCGGCCGACGAGAGCGATCCGCTCGTGAACCGCGCGACGAGCCAGTGGTATCCACCCGGATCCACCTTCAAGCTCGTCGTCGCGTCCGCCGCACTCGCCTCCGGCGACTACACCCCGGACAGCACCTTCGACAACCTCGCCGCCTACGAGCTGCCCGGGACGTCGACGAACGTCTACAACGCCTCGCGCGGCACGTGCGGCGGCGGGGACGAGGTGACCCTCGCGACGGCCATCTCCCTGAGCTGCAACGTGCCCATGGCCGAGCTCGCCGTGGAGCTCGGGGACGAAGCCATCCGCGAGCAGGCCGAGAAGTTCGGATACAACGCCGACTTCTCGATCCCCCTCGCCGTGACCGCGTCGAACTACCCGGCGGACCTCAGCGACGATCAGACCGGCCTGACCGGATTCGGCCAGGGCCAGGTCGTCGCGACCCCGCTCGAGGTCGCGCTAACGACGGCCGGCATCGCCAACGACGGCGTCGTGATGCAGCCCACCATGGTGGACCAGATCCTCGGGGACGACCTGTCGGTGCAGGAGAGCACGACGGCCTCGGAGTGGGGTCGCGCGCTGGAGGCCGACGAGGCGAATGCCGTGACCGACATGATGGTCTCGAGCGTCGCGGAAGGCGCCGCCACGGGTGCAAGAATAGAAGGCGTCGACGTGGCCGGGAAGACGGGTACCGCGGAGAACGCCGACGGTGATCCGTACACCCTCTGGTTCACCGGGTTCGCCCCCGCGGACGATCCGCAGGTGGCCGTGGCCGTCGTGGTGGAAGACGGCGGCGGAGTAGGACAGACAGGTTCGGGAAACACGATCGCGGCTCCCATCGCGAAGAAGGTCATGGAGGCGGTGCTCGCACAATGAGGCCAACGCAAGGTGTGACGTTCGGTGGGCGATACGAGCTGATCTCCCGCATCGCCATCGGCGGTATGGGCGAGGTCTGGGAGGCGACCGATCACGTCATCGGGCGCACGGTCGCGATCAAGATCCTCAAGGACGAGTACATGGGGGATCCGGGCTTCCTGGAGCGCTTCCGCGCCGAGGCCCGCCACGCCGCGCTCGTCAACCACGAGGGCATCGCCAGTGTCTTCGACTACGGCGAGGAGAACGGATCCGCGTACCTCGTCATGGAGCTCGTGCCGGGCGAGGCGCTCTCGACGCTGCTCGAGCGCGAGAGCTCGCTGCCCTCGGACCAGGTCCTCGACTACGTGTCGCAGACCGCGTCGGCCCTGCAGGCCGCGCACGCGGCGGGGCTCGTGCACCGCGACATCAAGCCGGGAAACCTCCTCATCACGCCAGACGGGCGCGTGAAGATCACCGACTTCGGCATCGCGCGCATCGCCGACCAGGTGCCGCTCACGGCGACCGGCCAGGTGATGGGAACCGTGCAGTACCTCTCGCCCGAGCAGGCCTCCGGTCACCCCGCGAGCCCCGCGACTGACATCTACTCGCTCGGCATCGTCGCGTACGAGTCGCTGGCCGGGAAGCGCCCGTTCACGGGCGAGTCGCAGGTCGCGATCGCGATGGCGCAGATCAACGACACGGCGCCGCCCCTGCCCGAGAGCGTGCCGGTCCCCGTGCGTCGCCTCGTCATGGCGATGATCGCGAAGAAGCCCGACGAGCGCCCGGCCTCGGCCGCCGCCGTCTCCCGCGCCTGCAACGCCCTGCGGCGCGGCGACCTGGAGGCCGCCGTCGCGGCAGCGCCCATGATCGCGGCCGCGGGAACCCTCGGCGACGACGACGCGATGACCCAGCTCCTCGGTGCCACGGGCGCGGCGACGACCATGATGCCGACGACGGCGGCGCTGCCGATGACCACCGAGGATGGCCCGGACGAGGAGAAGAAAAAGAAGCGCAGCCCATGGACGTGGCCGCTCATCGCGCTCATCGTCCTCCTCGCGCTCGTCCTGATCGGCACCGTGTGGGGCATGGCGACGGGATTCTTTGGCGACGACCCCGAGCCGACCGCGAGCCCGTCGGTGTCGGAGACCCCGACGCAGACGCCCACCCCGACGCCGACGCCGACGGTCGATCGGGTCGACGTCACGGCGTTAGGCCTTGAGGGCATGACGTGCGACGAGGCGAACCAGCGGGTCTCTGAAGAGAACGCGCAAATCACCCTGAACTGCGTGTCGGGCGACTCTGCGGCCAGCTCCGACCAGGTGGGTGTGATCTACAACGTCGACCCGGGCGGGTTCGTCGACCCCGGCACCGCGGTCACCGTCACCTCCTACGGCAACCTCGTCGACATTCCGGCGCCGAGCACGGCGCCCGCCTTCAGCGAGAGCGAGCTCGTACGCGGCGAGGAGGCCCAGCTCAACTGGGCCGCGTACACCTGCCCGAGCGGGACGGGGTCCGTCTCGGCCTACAACGTCACCCTCTCCGGCGCGGCCTTCTCCGACGGCTCGACGTCGCAGTCGTTCGATCCGTCCACGACGTCGGCGACCGTGACGATCAGCGAGACCGATCAGTTCGTCTCGGCCGCCTACAGCGCCATGTGCTCGGGCACGGAGCAGCGCGAGTCGGGTCAGACGGGCATGGACGCCGTGCAGACCGTCGCCCCGCCCGCCGAGGAGACGCCGACGCCGACGCCCACGCCGACGCAGTCCTCGACCGACACCGAGTCGGACGACCCGGACGCATCGGACGAGCAGGCCCCCGCCGACGACGACCTCCTGTAGGGCTCGCTGAGAGGGAGCCGTCGCGCCCTCGGCTACCCTGGGCGAGACGGCGCAGGACACGACTCGGGGAGGCCAACTCGTGGCAGACGAGCCGACGCAGGCGATGACGCCCCCCGTGCAGCAGAACCGCGTGCTGTCCGGGCGCTATCGCATCGACTCGCTCATCGGTCGCGGCGGCATGGCGAGCGTGTACCGGGGCTACGACCTCACCCTCGGGCGCACCGTCGCCGTCAAGGTACTCCGCGAGGACCTCGCGGGGGACGCCACCTTCCGGTTGCGTTTCCGACAGGAGGCGCAGGCCGCGAGCCGCATGGCACACCCGCTCATCGTGCGCGTGTACGACGCCGGCGAGGACCTCGACGACGACGGTCGCGGCGGGACCCGCCACACGCCGTTCATCGTGATGGAGTTCGTGCGCGGCACGCTCCTGAAGGACGTCGCCGCGGCCGGGCCCCTCGGCGCCGAGGACGCCGCGCGGTACGTCGACGGGATCCTCGAGGCGCTCGAGTACTCGCACCGCGCGGGCGTCGTGCACCGCGACATCAAGCCTGCCAACGTCATGGTCACGCCCGACGGCCAGATCAAGGTCATGGACTTCGGCATCGCGCGCGCGGTGAGCGATACGTCGGCCACGGTCGCCGAGACGACGACCATCCTCGGCACCGCCGCGTACTTCTCGCCCGAGCAGGCCAAGGGCGAGGCGGTCGACGCGCGCGCCGACCTGTACTCCACGGGCGTCGTGCTCTACGAGCTCCTCGTCGGGCACCCGCCGTTCCGCGGCGACTCCCCCGTGTCCGTCGCGTACCAGCACGTGCGCGAGGCGCCCGTGCCGCCGTCTCAGGCGCGCCCCGGCGCTCCCGCGCAGCTCGATAGCATCGTGCTGCGCGCGCTCGCGAAGGATCCGGCGCAGCGTTTCGACGACGCAGGGGCCTTCCGCGAGGCGCTCGACGCGGCCGTGGACGGCGATGCGATGTCGACGCGTCAGCTCGCGGCGCTGACGCACGAGCTCTACGGCGACCAGCACCAGGCGCAGGCCGAGGCGCAGCACACCCTCACGCAGCTGTCGCGCGAGACGGGCGCGGCGCGGACGCAGTCCGGCCCTCCCGTCGCGTGGGTCTGGGCCGGCGTCGCGCTCGTCGCGGCGCTCGTCGTGGCGGTGGTGTTCTGGCTCGTGCGGATGGATCCGCTCGACCTGCGCGCGGCCGACACGGTCGACGTCGCCAACGTCGCCGACATGACCGAGGAGCGCGCGATCTCGGAGCTCGAGTCGGCGGGTCTGACGGTCACGACCGATACGGAGCCGAGCGACACGATCGACGAGGGCGTCGTGATCGGATCCGATCCCGCCGCGGGAACCTCCGTGACGATCGGATCCTCCGTCGAGATCATCGTCTCGGAGGGCCGGCTCGTCGTCGCCGTCCCGCAGCTCGTGGGCGCGAGCGAGGAGGACGCGCGCGCCGCCATCACGGACGCGGGCCTCCAGGTGGGGCGCGTCGTGCCGCGCAACGACCCCGACGCCGAGGATGGCGCCGTGCTCGCCGCGCGGTCCGGCGGCGACCGCGTCGAGGAGGGCGACGAGCTCCTCGAGGGCGCGACGGTCGACCTCACGGTCGCGACCGGGCGCGTCACCGTCACCGACCTCCAGGGCTTCACGATCGACGCCGCAACCGCGGAGCTCGAGTCGCTCGGCCTGACCGCCGACGTCATCGACGACGCGAGCTGCGAGGCCGCGGACACGCCCACCGTCCACGCCCAGGACCCCGCCCCCGGGGACGTCGGCGTGCACTCGTCGGTGACGCTCACCCAGTGCACCGGGGAGCCCGCCGACGAGGCTCCCGGCAACAGCGGGAACGCGAGCGGCAACGGGAACGGGAACGGGAAGGACTAGGCGCGGAGCCTACGAGGCGGTCTCGACCGCGACGATCGGGTCACTCGTCGGAAGGCCCGAGTCGGATCCGCCGTGCTGCTCGACCGTGATCGCCACGAGGTCGCCCTCGTGCATCGTGCCCTCGAGGACCGCCTGGGCCTCGCTCGTGCCGTCGAACACGCCCGCCGGGATGGGGGCCCCGTCGCGCACGAACCACGCCTCGAACTGCTGGTCCTCCGCGATATCGGGCAGGCCCTCCGCCGTGAGAACGGCCGTGCCGGTCTCGGCCGACCAGTCGAGCACGACCGCGCCCCCGTTCGCCATCTCGGCATCGGCGCGGGAGTGATCGCCGGACTCGACGATCTGCTCCAGCGCGACCTCGGCCGGCGTGCGGTCGAGCGTCTGCGTGAGCGTGAGGATCCCCGCCCCGATGCCGACCACGAGCACGACGGCGGCCGCGAGCGCAAAGAGCCTGCGGTGTCGGCGCGGCGCGGCGGCGGCGTGGGCGGCCGGCGCGGGGCGCTCGGCGGCTTCGGCCGGAGCCGACGCGTCCGCCTCGGCTGGGACGGCAGGAGCCGCGTCGACCCGCGGATCCGCCGACGCCTCCTGCGGGCCGAGGTTCGCCATCAGGGCGTCTCGGATGCCGGGCGGGGGCGCGACCTCCGGGACCGATTCGGCGAACGCCGCCGAGGTCTCGACCATCTCGTCGAGGATCCGCTGGCGCTGCGGGTCGCCCGCGGCCGCGCCGAGGAGCGCGCGCTCCTCCTCGGCCGAGAGCGCGCCGACGGCGTACCCGGCCGCAAGCTCCCAGAACTCGTCCTCATTCATGCGGGTGACACCCCCATTTCGTCTCTCAGGCGCATCATTCCGTCGCGCATTCGTGTCTTGATCGTTCCGAGCGGAGTCTTCAGCATCTCCGAGATTTCGCGCTGGCTGTACCCGCCGAAGTAGGCGAGCGACAGGGCCTCGCGCTGCGGATCCGGCAACTCCCACAGGGCGTCGCGAGCCCGACGCCCGTCGATCCGGAGCTCCGCGCTCTCGGCGACGCCGTCGTAGGGGACCGCCGTGTCGCGGCGGCCGATCTTCTCGTCCCGGTCGATGCTCGCCTGCGCCGAGCGGACCCGGTCCACGGCCCGGCGGTGCGCGATCATGAAAATCCAGGATCGGCCCTGGCCGCGGTCGGGCGCGAACCGTCCCGCGCGCTCCCAGACCTCGAGGAAGACGTCCTGCAGGACCTCCTCCGCCTGGGCCCGGTCGACGAGGACCCGCAGGATCACGCCGAACACGCGCGGAGACATGAGGTCATAGACGCGGGCGAACGCCTCGCGGTCGCCCCGTGCCACCTCGACGAGGAGGTCGCCGACGGCATCGCCGTCGGCAGGGGGCGACGCGGTGTCGTGCTCGTGCGTCATGAGGACCAGCATGCCCCATCACCCCTCCCTTCCCGTACTGCCCCGCCCGAGGCTCACGGGGTATTCGTCGCGCCGGCGGATCCGGATGGGCGCGATATTCGTCGAACTTTTTCCCATCCGGTTTCGAACCGGCCCCGAATGACCGTTGAGGCCGCCACACGGCGGCGCCTCGCCCCCAGGGCGTGCAGAGCAGGACATCGAGGAGGATCACATGTTTCGCAACAGCGTGCGTATCGGCGGCGGACTGACGATGACGGCGGTGGCGGCACTTGCGCTCACCGGGTGCATGTCGGACGGCGACACGGCAGACAACACGGCGGACGACCAGATGGAGTCCACCGCCCCCATGGAGGAGCAGGAGCCCAGCGAGGAGGCCATGGACCCGGCCGCGAACCTCGTCGGCCCGGGCTGCGCAGACTACGCGGAGGCCGTGCCGGACGGCGACGGCTCGATCGAGGGCATGGCGATGGACCCGGTCGCGACGGCCGCGTCCAACAACCCGCTGCTCACGACGCTCGTCTCGGCGGTCTCGGGCGAACTGAACCCCGACGTCAACCTCGTCGACACGCTCAACAGCGACGAGTTCACGGTCTTCGCCCCGGTGGACGACGCGTTTGCGGCCGTCGACCAGGAGACGCTGGACACGCTCTCGACCGACGCGGACCTCCTGACGTCGGTGCTGACGTACCACGTCGTGCCCGGCCAGATCGCGCCGGACGACATCGAGGGCACCCACGCAACCGTGCAGGGCGCCGACGTCGAGGTGACCGGATCCGGCGACGACTGGATGGTCAACGACGCCACCATCGTCTGCGGCGGCGTCCAGACCGAGAACGCGACGGTCTACCTGATCGACTCGGTCCTCATGCCCCCCATGTAAGACCGCGTCACCCGAATGCCCGTCCGCGCCTCCGGCGCCGGCGGGCATTCTCGTGCGCGCGTCCCGGCGAGGACTGCCGCCTCCCGTAGAATGGCCCGCATGGCGCGAAAGAAAAACGAGGACGACGAGATCACCCACGTCCCGGGTGAGCCGCTCCCCAACCCCGCGTGGTTCAAGCCGGTCATGGTGGCCTTCTTCCTGCTCGGGCTCGCGTGGATCCTCGTGTTCTACCTCTCGAGCTCGCAGTTCCCGATCCCCGACATCGGCGCCTGGAACCTCGCGATCGGCGGCGGCCTCGCGTTCGTCGGCCTCATCATGGCCACGCGCTGGCGCTGACTCCCCTGTTCTCCCGGGCGCCTGCCCCACCCCACGGTGGCGGCAGGCGCCCGTTTTCGTGCCGCCGCGCCCGCGAATGACAACCGTGTGATTCCTCCACAGGGCCATCCCCACCTGTGAATAACACGCGTGTCATTCTCCCCAACTGGGGACAGACCTGTGGATAACTCCGGGGATAACCCCGCGATATCCGTGGAAAACGGGTGGATAAGCGCGGAACAACTCCCCGACTCCTGGGGACAGCGAGCCCCGAGCCGGGGATAACCCCGCGGATCCGGTGGACAGACCTGGGGACAACTCGCGCCCGCGCGGGCGTCAGGTGAGCGTGACGAAGCCCGTCAGCGGCGGGATCAGGAGCGCCGCGGCGAGCACGAGGCCGAGGCCGATCAGGAGTCCGATCTGCAGCCCGCGCTGCGTGCGCCGGCGGGTGCGCGTGAGGATGAGGCCGACGAGCGCGCCGACCGCGAGGCCGCCGACGTGCGCCTGCCAGGAGATGTTCATGCCCGGGAGGAACCCGATGACGAGGTTGATGCCGAGCACGACGAGCATGCCCGTCATGTTGGCGCCGGCGCGACGCCCGATGACGACGAGCGCCCCGAACAGGCCGAACACCGCCCCGGACGCTCCTACGACGGGCGTGCCGAACGACAGTAGCGCGACGACGACGGACCCGCCCGCCGCGCTCAGCAGGTAGGTCGCCAGGAAGCGGGCGGACCCGAGCAGCGGCTCGAGCACGCGACCCACCATCCACAGCGCGAGCATGTTGAGCGCGAGGTGCCAGAAGCTCGAGTGGACGAAGGCGGCGGTGAGGATCCGCCACGGCTGGAAGGTGCCCGACGCCTCGGGGTAGATCAGCGGCGCCCAGAACAAGAGCCAGCTCTCGACGCGGAAGCCCGGGACCACGGATCCGAGCATCTGCAGGAGATAGACCACGGCGGTGACGACGAAGAGTGCCGTCATGACCTTGGTGTCGCCGGAGCCGAAGGAGGACAGCACGGATCCGCCGCCGCGCCCCCAGCGCCGCGCCGCGCGCTTCTGGGCCGGCGTGCGGTTCTTTTTCTGCTCCTTCAGGCACTGCGGGCAGATCACGCCCACGGACGCCTGCGTCTGGCACTCGGGGCAGACGGTGCGCAGACACCGCTGGCACAGCACGAAGCTCTGCCTGTCCGGGTGCCGGTAGCAGTAGTTGTCGGGGTTGCGGGAGGGCGTCGTCGACGTCACTGCGGGCGGGATCCGATCAGGCAGAGCTTCGCGGAGGAGGGGTGGGGGTCAGACCGTGGCGATGTCGATCGAGGAGATCACGACGTCCTCAGTCGGGCGGTCCATGGCGCCGGTCGGAACCGCGGCGATCGCGTCGACGACCTTCTTCGAGGCGTCGTCGGCGACGGCGCCGAAGATCGTGTGCTTGCCCTGCAGCCACGGCGTCGGGTCGGTCGTGATGAAGAACTGCGAGCCGTTCGTGCCGCTCATCTTGCCCGTGATGGCGTTGGGGCGCTTACCCGCGTTCGCCATCGCGAGGACGTAGGGCTCGTTGAAGTTCAGCTCGGGGTGGATCTCGTCGTCGAAGTTGTAGCCGGGTCCGCCGATGCCCTGGCCGAGCGGGTCGCCGCCCTGGATCATGAAGCCGGGGATGATGCGGTGGAAGATGACGTCCTGGTAGAGGGGGCCGTCGCCCTTCTCGTTCGTGCGCGGGTCCTGCCACTCCTTCTCGCCCGTCGAGAGGCCGACGAAGTTGTCGACCGTGACCGGGGCGTGGTCGCCGAAGAGGTTGATGACGATGTCGCCGTGGTTCGTGTGAACGGTCGCGACGGCGGTGTGCTGAGTCATGCGCCCATTCTTCCAGAGAAACGCGATGACCTCGCCGCAGAAGCGATCACCGTGGCAGGATGGACGAAAGTTCGTCACTACGCGGGAGGGCACACGTGAGCGTCAGCCTCAGCAAGAAGCGCAAGAAGGAGCTCCGCAAGCTGCAGGGCACCGCCAACAAGGTGCTGGAGGCGCAGCGACAGGTCGCCGCCGAGGCCGCGGATATGGCCCGCGAGGCCGGACGCCAGCTGGGCGCCCTCAATCACGAGGTGCTGCAGCCCGAGGCGCGGAAGAAGTACCACGACTACGTCGAGCCGTACGTCGACAAGGCGCGGCCCTACGTCGAGAAGGGCTACGCGAAGAGCAACAAGTTCGTCGCCGCCACCGTCATCCCCGCCGCTGGCGGCGTGATCGGGCGCGCGCTCGGCGCGTACGACGCGGCGGCCGAGAAGCTCGGCCGGAAGACCGTCGTCGTCCCGCCGAAGAAGAGCACGAGCGCCGGTGCGGTCATCGCGGCCATCCTCGGCGTCGCGGCCGCCGTCGGCATCTTCGTCGTCGCGTGGAAGACGCTCGCGGCTGACGACGAGCTGTGGGTCGCCGACGAGCCCGTCGCGGCTCCCGACGCCTAAGTCGCCCCCGTCACGTGCGGGATCCGCTCTTGCGGGTCCCGCACGTTTCTCATCTCCGAGAGGACCCATGAGCGCCGAAGACCCCACCCGCCGCGTGCGCGAGGCGGCCGCGGAGCGCGGCCTCGAGATCGACGTGCGCCCCTCCCCGCGCGCCGCTTCGCTCGAGGAGGCCGCCCGGTTGCGCGGGATTACCCCAACCGACATCGTCAAGTCCCTCGTCGTCAAGGGCAAGGGCGACCAGTTCTTCTTCGCCCTCGTCCCGGGCGACCGGTCGATCTCCTGGCCCAAGCTCCGCGCCGTCGTCGGCGTGAACAAGCTGCGGCTCCCCGAGGCGGCGCTCGCCCTCGCGGCGACCGGCTACGAGCGCGGCACGATCGTCCCGGTCGGGTCGACCACGGCGTGGCCGGTATATGCCGATGAGCGCATGAGCGGGCGCCGGGTGTCGATGGGCGCCGGCGCGCACGGGTTCGCGATGTCCGTCGAGGCCGACGCGCTCATCGCGTCCTACGGCGCGACGGTCGCAGACATCACGGAGCCGATCGACGACATCCGCTGACGGCTCCTACCCCACGATGCGCGCGAGCCGGCGCACGGCAAACGCGTATCCGTCGATGCCCGCGCCGACGATGACGCACTCGGCGAGGTCGCTGAGGTAGGAGTGGTGCCGGAACGGCTCACGCGCGTGCACGTTGGTCACGTGCACCTCGGCGAACGGGAGCTCGACGGCCGCGAGCGCGTCGCGGATGGCGACGGAGGTGTGGGTGTAGGCGCCGGCGTTGATCACGATGGCCGCGCAGTCCTCACGGGCCGCGTGGATCGCGTCGACGATCGCGCCCTCGCCGTTCGACTGCACGGCGCGCGTGTCGAATCCGAGGTCCGCCGCCGTGCGCCCGGCGAGCTCCTCGACGTCCGCGAGCGTCGCGGATCCGTACAGTTCCGGCTCGCGCGTACCGAGCAGGTTCAGGTTGGGCCCGTTGAGAACGAGGATCCGCCGCGTCATGCCCCCAGCGTATCGGCGCAAGACCGATAGGGTGAATGGACCAGACCACTTGCTGTCAGCGCCGACAGAAAGGCCTCCGATGGACTCCGTCATCCTCCTCCTCGTCGGGCTCGCGATCTTCGCGGCCGGCTACCTCGTCTACTCGCGCTATCTCTCGCGACGCGTGCTGCGGCTCGACCCCGCCTTCACGACGCCCGCGCACGAGAAGAACGACGGCGTGGACCACGTCCCGACGAACAAGTTCGTCCTCTGGGGGCACCATTTCACCTCCGTCGCGGGCGCGGCGCCGATCGTCGGCCCCGCGATCGCGGTGATCTGGGGCTGGCTCCCCGCCTTCCTGTGGGTCACGATCGGCACCGTCTTCTTCGCGGGCATGCACGACCTCGGCGCGCTGTGGGCCTCCGAGCGCAACAAGGGACGCTCGATCGGATCCCTCGCCGCGCGCTACATCGGGCGGCGCGGATCCTCCGTGTTCCTCCTCGTGATCGCGCTGCTGCTGCTCATGGTCGTCGCGGCGTTCGCGGTCGTCATCAAGGACCTTCTCCTCGCGAACCCCTCGGCCGTCATCCCGGCCTGGGGCGCGATCCCCGTCGCGGCCCTCATCGGCATCGCCGTGTACAAGCTGCGCTGGAATCTGCTCGCGGTCACGATCATCGGCGTCGTCGCGCTGTACGGGCTCATCTTCCTCGGCGACCAGGTGCCCGTGGTACTGCCGGATCCGATCCTCGGTATGAGCCCCGCGACCTTCTGGATCATCGCGCTGTTCGTCTACGCCGGGATCGCCTCGCTGCTGCCGGTCTGGCTCCTCCTGCAGCCGCGCGACTACATCAACGGCGTGCAGCTCTTCGTGGGCCTCGCGATCCTGTTCGTCGGGACCCTCGTCGCGGGCCTCGTCTTCGGCAACGGCTTCGTCGCGCCCGCCATCAACACCGCGGTCCCGGAGGGCACCCCGTCGATCTGGCCGCTGCTGTTCGTCACGATCGCGTGCGGCGCGATCAGCGGGTTCCACGGCGCCGTCGCGAGCGGCACCTCCTCGAAGCAGCTCGACCGCGAGCCGGACGCCCGCTTCGTGGGGTACTTCGGCGCGGTCGGCGAGGGCATGCTCGCGCTCGGATCCATCATCGCCACGACGGCCGGAATCTCGACCGTCGCGCGCTGGGAGGAGATCTACAGTGCCTTCGGCGCGGGCGGCGTGAACGCCTTCGTCGAGGGCGGCGGCAACATCATCGAGATGGGCCTGGGGCTGCCGCAGTCGCTCTCGGCGACCGTCCTGGCCACGATGGCCGTCCTGTTCGCCGCGACAACGATGGACACGGGCGTGCGCCTACTGCGCTTCGTGTTCCAGGAGGCCGGCGAGGCGGTCGGCGTGCGCATGAACACGATCGTCTCGACCATCCTCGTGCTCATCGTGAGCGTGGGCCTCGTCTTCAGCCAGGGCGTGGACGGATCCGGCGGCCTCACGATCTGGCCGCTGTTCGGCACGACCAACCAGCTGCTCGCATCTCTGACGCTCATCATCGTGTCGATCATGCTCCTCCGGAAGCGGCGGAACGTGTTCGTCGCGCTCGTGCCGCTCGTCGTTGTGTTCGTCGCGGCGTTCTGGGCGGCCATCCTCCAGGTGGGGACGTTCTGGAACGGCGGCACGGACACGAACTGGCTGCTGCTCGTGCTGGACGTCGTGATCATCGTCGCCGCGGTCTGGGTCGCGGTAGAGGGGCTCACGGCCCTCCGGCGCGCGGCCCGCGAGGATCCGGAGCCGGAGGACGCCGACCTGACCGACCACGTCACGGGCACCGTGCCAACGCGATGACCGGCGGGCGGTGGGCGCGGATCCAGGACGGGCTCCGCGAGTTCTACGCGGGGCCATACCGGCAGACGTTTGCGCGGGCGCGGCGGGAGGAGGACGATCACTTCATGCTCGCCGTGCTCGCGGAGTCGCTCGGGGTTCCGGATCCCGCCGCCTACTACTCCGCGGAGCTCCTGCCCGCCGTGTACGACGATTTCCACGAGTGGCACCGCCGCGCGGGCATCCCACAGAGCCCGCTCGAGTCGATCTCGTGCTGCTGAACCAGCTGGCGGGCCGGCGCGCGCTCTTCGTCGGCGGCAAGGGCGGGGTCGGCAAGACCTCGGTCGCCTCCGCGCTCGCCCTCGCGGCGGCGCGCGGGGGCGAGCGCGTGCTCGTCGTCTCGACGGATCCGGCGCACAACCTCGGTCACCTTTGGGAGCGCCCCGTCGGCGAGCGACCCACGCCCCTGTGGCGGGGGGCCGGGCGGGTCGACGGGATCGAGATCGACCCCGCGGCCACGGTCGACCGCCACCTCGCGGCGGTCGCGCGCACCATGACGGGGCTGCTCCCCGAACGCCTCCACGGCGCCGCCCGCGCCCATCTCGCGGCGGCGCGCGAGGCGCCCGGGACCCACGAGTCGGCCGTGCTCGAGGCCGTCGCCGACGCCCTCGCGATGGGGCTCGCCGAGTACGACCGCGTCGTGTTCGACACGGCCCCCTCGGGCCACACCCTGCACCTGCTCGCGAGCCCGGAGCGCATGACGACGTGGGCCGAGAATCTGCTGGCGAACCGCGACCGGTCGGAGCGGTTCTCGGCCGCGTACGGCGCGCTGGGCGGCACGCGCGACACGTCCGACCGCGACGCCGAGCTCCGTCGCGTGCTGCGGAGGCGCCGCGAACGGTTCGCCGCGATGCGCGACGCCCTCGCGGATCCGCGGGTCGCCGGCTTCGTGCTCGTGTTCGTGCCCGAGCCGCTGCCGGTCGCGGAGAGCCGCGAGGTCGCTGAGGAGCTCGCGCGGATCGGGGTCCCGCTCGTCGCCGCCGTCGCAAACCGGCTCTCACCGGCGGCGCTTCCCGCGCGCCGCGCCCGCGAGGAGGCGCTCCTGGAGGGCCTCGACCTCGGCGCGCCCGTCACGCGCGTGCCGCTGGTCGACGACCTCGTGGGCCTGCCGGCGCTCGACGCGATCGGCCCGCACCTCGGCGGGCCGGATCCTCAGAGCGGGCCGTCGACCGCCTCGTCGTAGGGCTTCGTGATCGGGTGCGGATCCGAGGCCTCCGCGACGGGCAGCGTCGCCGGCGGATCCTGCGGCACCGGCGTTGTCTCCGTCGTGCGGTACGCGGGCACGACCTCGAACGCGGCCGTCCCGGCGGCGCCCGACCCCCCGCGCGCCTTGGAGCGCAGCGCCACGCGCCGCCCCCCGATCCGCGCCCGAAGCGGGCTCCCCAGGAAGATCCCGAGCGTGGCACCCGCCGCGAGCGCGATGCCGATCATGCCCGCCGTGAAGAGGGCGTCGAACGCCGCCATGAGCGCGGCCGTATCGCTGCCCGCCTCGACGACCCCAAGCAGGCCGCGGAAGACGGCCGCGCCCGGCACCATCGGGATGATCGCCGCCGTCGTGACGGCGACCGACGGAACCTTGAGCCGGTCGGCAACGAGGGACCCGACGAAGCTGGCGACGAGCGCGCCGCCGAACGACGCGGCCGACGACGGCGCGAGGAGCACCGTCCCGAGGAGGTACCAGCCGCCCCACCCGAGCAGGCCCAGGCCCGCACTGACCGCGATGATCCGCATGCCGGATCCGTTCATGATCGCCACCGCCGCGGCGATCACCACCGCGCCCGCCGCCTGGCCGAACGCGGGTCCCATGGCCGTCGCCTCACTCGGCACCTCGAGCGACGCCCCGATCTGACCGGCGATCTCGAGGGCCACGAGGATCCCGAGCACCACGCCCATCGTCATGACCGTCAGGTCGAGCAGCCGCCCGCCCGCGGTGAGAGAGAACCCGTCGATCGCGTCCTGCGCCGCGCCGACCACGGCGAGCCCCGCGAGGAGGAGGACGATGCCGCTCGAGACGACGAGGCTGGAGCGCACCCCGTCGAAGGGCTCGACGCCGTTCGCCCCGAGCCATGCCAGGAGCACGGTGATCGCCGTGAGAACGAGGGCGCCGACGATCTGGCTGAAGAACAGCGGAACCCGCGCCTTGCCGAGAAGGACCTGCGAGGTCGCGACGCCGAGGCCCGCGAGGAAGACCGCGAGGAGGATCACCCAGCTCGCGCCGAACATGAGGGCCACGGCGACGGCGAGGAGCGCCTGGACGACCACCACGACGCCCGTGCGGTACATGAACGGCGTGCGCCGGATCGTGTGGAAGCGCGTGACGGCCTCGTTCAGCGGGAGCCCGCTTTCGATGTCGTTCACGAGGGCCTGGAGACGCTGGAGCTTCGCGTGATCCGGCACCGCCGCGCGCACGACCTGCATGACGGTGATCGGGTGGCCCGTGCCGTTGCGGTGATCCGACAGCGTGACGGAGTTGAACGTGACGTTCGTGTGGACGCTCCGCAGCCCGTATGCGGCCGTGATCCGGAGGACGGCGAGGACGACCTCCTTCGCCGACGCGCCCACCGACAGCATGACCTCGGCGACGCGCATCGCGAGGTCGATGATGCGCTGCGCCATCGTCTCATCGACGATGGGCAAGGCCTCCGTCATCTGGCGTTTCGCGGGGTCGCTCCAGACCGCGTTCTTGACGCCGTCGACGACCCGCCGCGCGCGATCGTGCTCAGCCATCTCGCCACCGTCCCGTCTCGAGGAAGTCGTCCATCCGCGCGCGGACCGGGCCGATCTCGAGGCCCTGCTCCGCGACCCACGCGTCGCTGTAGTAGGTGTTCTGGTACCGCGCGCCGCCGTCGCACAGGAGCGTCACGACGGATCCGGTGCGCCCCTCCTCCCGCATGCGGGAGATGAGGCGGAAGGCGCCGGCGAGGTTTGTGCCCGTGGATCCGCCCGCCCAGTGCATCGTGTGGTCGCGCAGGAGCCGGACCGCCGCGATGGATTCCGCATCGGGAATACGCATCATCTCGTCGACGATCTCCGGGAGGAAGGATCGCTCCATGCGCGGGCGGCCGATGCCCTCGATGCGGCTGCCGCGACCGGTCTCGTAGCCGTGGTCGCCCGTGCGCCACGCGTCGTAGAACGCGGATCCCTCCGGATCCACGACCGCGAGCTGCGTCTCGTGCCGGTGGTACCGGAGGTACCGGCCGAACGTCGCGCTCGTGCCGCCCGTGCCCGCGCCCACAACGATCCACGTGGGAATCGGGTGCCGCTCGCGCGTCATCTGGCCGAACACGCTGTCCGCGATGTTGTTGTTGCCGCGCCAGTCGGTCGCCCGCTCGGCGTACGCGAACTGGTCGAGGTAGTGGCCGCCGCTCTCGGCGGCCAGCCGCTCCGCCTCGCCGTAGACGGCCATGGGGTCGTCCACGTAGTGGCACCGGCCGCCGGCGAACTCGATCAGGCCGATCTTCTCGGCGCTCGTCGAGCGCGGCACGACCGTGATGAATTCCAATCCGAGCATACGAGCGAAGTACGCCTCGCTCACAGCGGTGGATCCGCTCGATGCCTCGACGAGGGTGGTCCCCGGGCCGATGCGCCCGCCCACGAGCCCGTAGAGGAGAAGCGAGCGCGCGAGCCGGTGTTTCAGCGACCCGGTGGGGTGGACGGACTCGTCCTTGAGGTAGAGGTCGATGCCCCACTCGGGCGGGAGCGGGAACACGTGCAGGTGCGTGTCGGCGCTCCGGTTGGCGTCGGCCTCGAGGAGTCCGATCGCCTGGCTCACCCATGCCCGTCGCGCGTCCATGCCCCCGAGCGTAGTAGCCGTCGCCTGGGGGTTCAGGCCCCGCTGAGGAGGTCGTAAGAGAGCTTCAGGATGAGCGCGGCGATGACGACGATGAAGACGATCCGGACGAAGCGGTTGCCGCGCGAGACAGCCATGCGCGCGCCGAGGTAGCCGCCGACGAGGTTCGCCGCGCCGACCGCGAGCCCGAGCCCCCACACGACGTGGCCGGCCGGGATGAAGAACAGCAGCGCGCCGAGGTTCGTGCAGAAGTTCGCGATCTTCCCGAGGGCGGACGCGGGCATGAACGCGTACCCGAGAACGCTCACGAGGAGGATGACGAAGAAGGATCCGGTGCCGGGTCCCAGGGCGCCGTCGTAGGTGCCGATGACGAGGCCGATACCCGCCGCCCCCGCGACGTGGCGCCATCCGTGCCAGCGCTGCGTCGCGTGGACCCCCATCTGGGGCTTCAGGACCGTGAACGCCCCGACCCCGACGAGAATGACGAGGATGATCGGGGTGAACGCCTCGGCGGGGATGAGGGAGGCGATCGTCGCGCCGAGGACCGCGCCGAGGAGCGCCATGACGGCGAGCGGGATGGCGGTGCGCGGATCCGGCTTCACCCGCCGCGCGAAGGTCGCGGCGGCGACGGACGTCCCCATGATGCTGGAGAGCTTGTTCGTCGCGAGCGCCTGGATCGGCGCGAGGCCCGGGACGAGCAGGTAGGCCGGGAGCTGGATGAGCCCGCCGCCGCCGACCACCGCGTCCACCCACCCGGCGAGGAGCCCCGCCAGGATGAGGAGGCAGAGGGTCAGCAGGTCGATCTCGGGCACTTACCCCAGCCTAGTTCGCGCCGCGGCCCGAGCCGGGCCGCGGCGCGTCCGATCACGGCACGCGCGCCGAGACCGCGTCGAGCGCCTCGCGCTCCGTGGCCGTCAGCGTCACGCGCGCGGAATCGAGCAGCGCGGGCAGCTGCTCGACCGTCCGTGCGCTCGCGATCGGCGCCGCGACGAGATCCTGTGCCGCCAGCCACGCCAGTGCGATGGCGGCCGGCTGGGTGCCGTGCGCGGCGGCGATGTCGTCGAGCGTCGCGACGACGGCGAGCCCCTCCTCCGAGAAGTACCCGTTGGCCATCTGCTCGCGCGAGGCTCCCGCCAGGTCCTCGCGGGTGCGGTACTTGCCCGTCAGGAATCCGCTGGCGAGGGCGAAGTATGGCACGACCGCGAGGTTCTCGCGCGCCGCGACGTCGGCGAGGGCGCCCTCAAAGTCGCGCCGGTGCACGAGGTTGTAGTGCGGCTGCAGCGCGACGGGCAGCGCGTACCCGCCTTCACGGGCGATCCGGAACCACTCGTCGATCCGCTCGGGCGCGTAGTTCGACACCGCGACCGCGCGGACCTTGCCGGCCGTCACGAGCGCGTCGAAGGCGGCGACCGTCTCCTCGAGCGGCGTGTCCGCGTCGTCGAAGTGCGCGTAGTAGACGTCGATGTAGTCCGTCCCCAGGCGCTGGAGCGAGGCGTCGGCGGCCGCGGCGACGTTCTTCGCAGCGAGCCCCCGGAACTCGGGGTGCTGGCTGACCTTGGTCCCGATGACGACGTCCTCGCGATGTCCGCGCGCTGCGAGCCAAGCACCGATGATCGTCTCGGACTCGCCGCCCGCGTTGCCCGGTGCCCAGGCCGAGTACGCGTCTGCCGTGTCGATGAAGTTGCCGCCGCCCGCAAGGTAGGCGTCGAGCACGGCGAACGAGGTGTCGCGATCGCTCGTCCATCCGAAGGTGTTGCCGCCGAGGGCGAGCGGGAAAACCTCGATGTCGCTGGAACCGAGAATCGGCATGGGAGTCCTTTCCATCGTTGCGGTGACGCGTGTGGCGCCACATCTGCCCCAACGTCGCCCCGGGGACATGGCATTCCCGGCCGCCGGGTGCGACACTCGGCCGATGCGCTCGCGTCACCTCTCCCGCGTCATCGCGCCCCCACCCCACGTCGTGTACTCCTACGCGGCCGAGCCAGACCATCTGCCTGTGTGGCCGGCAGCGCGATATGACGGACGCGCAGTTCGACGAGGACTGCCGCGCGGTCGAGCGCGACCTGGAGGAGCTCACGCGAATCCTCGAGAGGTGAGGACCGGCGCCGGAGAGGGAGACTGTGGAGCCTAGGAGATTCGAACTCCTGACATCCTGCTTGCAAAGCAGGCGCTCTACCAACTGAGCTAAGGCCCCGCGGGAAGGGATGGTGGGGCTACCAGGACTTGAACCTGGGACCTCTTCATTATCAGTGAAGCGCTCTAACCGCCTGAGCTATAGCCCCGTGTGACAACCTCTCGGCGTCAACCTTCAAGAGCATACATCACGCGCCTTGCCGCCACCAATTCGGCCGCGGATCCCGGGCGTGCCGCGCGCGTCCACCACACGCAAGAGGGGCGGATCCGTCGGATCCGCCCCTCTTGTTCGCTCGCGCGGTCAGTTGGACGTGAAGCCCACGAGCATGCCGCCCGTGACCTTGACCGCCATGTTGTAGATGCCCGCGGCCACCGCGCCGAGCACGGTAACGACGACGAGGTTCAGGATCGCGACGACGGATCCAAAGGCGAAGACCTGCGGCAGTCCGACCGCGGCCTGGATCGAGAAGGCGCCGTCGCTGAAGCTCGAGACGAACTCGTCGACCTGCGCGATCAGGCCCGTCGACTGCACGACGAGGAACACGAGGAGGAACGACACGAGCGTCACGATCGCCACGGCGATCGCCACGAGGAAGGAGAGCTTCACCGCGGACCAGAAGTCGACGTAGACGAGCCGCAGGCGCACCTGCTTCGAGGACGACTTCTGCGCGGACTTCTTCGCGAGCTTGTCAGCTACCGTGCTCATGCGTCACCTTCTGCGGATTCGGGAGCGGCGTCGGTCGCCGGCTCGTCGGTCTCGCCCTCACCCAGGCCCCGCTCGCTGTTGCGCGCGATCGTCAGGATGTGGTCGCCCTTGTCGGGGCGCGCGAACACGACTCCCATGGTGTCGCGGCCCTTGGAGGGCACCTCGGCAACGGCCGAGCGTACCACCTTGCCCTTGGCGAGGACGACGAGCACCTCGTCGTCCTCCGACACCACGAGACCGCCCGCGAGCTCGCCCCGGTCGTCGTTGAGCTTGGCCACCTTGATGCCGAGACCGCCGCGGCCCTGCTGCCGGTACTCGGCGATCGGCGTGCGCTTGGCCCAGCCGCCGTCGGTGACCGTGAACACGTACGTGTCGGCGCGGGCGACGGAGGCGCTCAGCAGCTCGTCGTCCTCGCGGAACGACATGCCCTTGACGCCCGACGTCGAGCGGCCGAGCGGCCGCAGCGAGTCGTCGCCGGCGGCGAACTGCAGGGACATGCCCTTGCGGCTGATGAGCAGGATGTGATCGTCGCCGTTGACCAGGAGCGCGTCGACGAGCTCGTCGCCGTCGCGCAGGTTGATCGCGATGATGCCGCCCTGCCGGTTCGAGTCGTACTCCGTCAGGCGCGTCTTCTTCACGAGGCCGTTGCGGGTCGCAAGCACGAGGTACTCGGTGTCCTCGTAGCTCTTGAGCTCGATCACCTCGGCAATCTGCTCGTCGGGCTGCAGCGCGAGCAGGTTCGCCACGTGCTGGCCCTTCGCGTCGCGGCCGGCCTCGGCCAGCTCGTACGCCTTGACGCGGTAGACGCGACCCGTGTTCGTGAAGAACAGGATCCAGTGGTGCGTCGTCGTGACGAAGAAGTGCTCCACGACGTCGTCCGCGCGCAGCTGCGCGCCGCGCACGCCCTTCCCGCCGCGGTGCTGGCTGCGGTACAGGTCGCTGCGGGTGCGCTTGACGTAACCCTCGCGGGTGACGGTGACGACGACCTCCTCCTCGGCGATGAGGTCCTCGATCGACACGTCGCCGTCGAACCCGGGGAGGATCTCGGTGCGGCGGTCGTCGCCGAACTTGTCGGCGATCGCCGTGAGCTCCGTCTTGACGATGTCGCGCTGGCGCGCGTCGCTGCCGATGATGTCGAGGAAGTCGGCGATCTTCGCCTCAAGCTCGGTGGCCTCGTCGACGATCTTCTGCCGCTCGAGCGCCGCGAGGCGGCGCAACTGCATCGCGAGGATCGCGTCGGCCTGCAGGTCGTCGATATCGAGGAGGGCCTTGAGCCCCTCGCGGGCGTCGTCGGCCGTCTGCGACCGACGGATCAGCGCGATGACCTCGTCGAGCGCGTCGAGCGCCTTGAGGTAGCCGCGCAGGATGTGCATGCGCTCCTCGGCCTTGCGCAGCCGGAACCGGGTGCGCCGGACGATGACCTCGAGCTGGTGGGTGATCCACAGCGAGATGAAGCGGTCGAGCGGCAGCGTGCGCGGCACGCCGTCGACGATCGCGAGCATGTTCGCGCCGAAGTTCGTTTGCAGGTCGGTGTGCTTGTAGAGGTTGTTCAGCACGACCTTCGCGACCGCGTCGCGCTTGAGAACGACGACGAGCCGCTGCCCCGTGCGGCCCGAGGTCTCGTCGCGGATGTCCGCGATGCCCGTGACGCGCCCCTCGCGGGCGAGCTCACCGATCTTCACGGCGAGGTTGTCGGGGTTCACCTGGTAGGGCAGCTCGGTCACGACGAGGCAGGTGCGGCCTTGGATCTCCTCGACGTTCACGACCGCGCGCATCGTGATGGACCCGCGCCCCGTGCGGTACGCCTCGTGGATCCCCTTGTTGCCGAGGATCTGGGCGCCCGTCGGGAAGTCCGGGCCGGGTATCCGCTGCATGAGGCCGCCGAGGACCTCCTCGCGCGGCAGCTCCGGGTTCTCCAGCGCCCACAGGGCGCCGGCCGCGACCTCCCGAAGGTTGTGCGGCGGGATGTTCGTCGCCATGCCGACCGCGATCCCGACGGATCCGTTCACCAGCAGGTTCGGGAACCGCGCGGGCAGGACCGTGGGCTCCTGCGTGCGCCCGTCGTAGTTGTCCTCGAAGTCGACGGTCTCTTCCTCGATGTCGCGCACCATCTCAAGGGCGAGGGGAGCCATCTTCGTCTCGGTGTACCGCGGGGCGGCCGCGCCCTGGTTGCCGGGCGTGCCGAAGTTGCCCTGGCCGAGCGCGAGCGGGTAGCGCATGGACCACGGCTGCACGAGGCGCACGAGGGTGTCGTAGATCGCGCTGTCGCCGTGCGGGTGGTACTGACCCATGACCTCGCCGACGACGCGGGTGCACTTCGAGAACGACTTGTCGGGCCGGTACCCGCCGTCGTACATCCCGAAGATCACGCGGCGGTGCACGGGCTTGAGCCCGTCGCGCACGTCGGGCAGTGCGCGACCGATGATGACGCTCATCGCATAGTCGAGGTAGCTGCGCTGCATCTCCGACTGCAGGTCGACCTGGTCGATGCGGCCGTGGTTGTGCCCGGCGTTGATGTCGGGGCGCTCTTCGTCAGTCATAAGTCTGTGTCTTCCTCGTTCGTCCGCTCGATCAGATGTCGAGGAAGCGGACGTCCTTCGCGTTGCGCTGGATGAACCCGCGGCGGGACTCGACATCGTCACCCATGAGGACCGAGAAGATCTCGTCGGCCGCGGCCGCGTCCTCGATCGTCACCTGGCGCAGGGTGCGGGTCTCGGGGTCCATGGTCGTCTCCCACAGCTCCTCGGCGTTCATCTCGCCGAGACCCTTGTAGCGCTGCACGCCGCCCTCGTTGCTCTTCGGCAAGCGCCAGCCGCGCGCGAGGCCCGCCTCGAGGAAAACATCGCGCTCGCGGTCGCTGTAGACGTACTCGTGGTCGGCGTTCGTCCACTTCAGGCGGTACAGCGGCGGCATCGCGAGGTAGACGTACCCGGCCTCGATGAGCCCGCGCATGTAGCGGAACAGCAGCGTCAGCAGCAGCGTCGTGATGTGCTGGCCGTCGACGTCGGCGTCCGTCATGAGGACGATCTTGTGATAGCGCGCCTTCTCGATGTCGAAGTCCGGCCCGATGCCCGTGCCGAAGGCCTGGATCATCGCCTGGACCTCCTTGTTGCCGAGGGCCTTGTCCAGGCGCGCGCGCTCGACGTTCAGGATCTTGCCGCGCAGCGCGAGGATCGCCTGCGTGAGCGGGTTGCGGCCGTTCACGGCGGATCCGCCGGCCGAGTCGCCCTCCACGAGGTACACCTCGCTGATGGACGGGTCCTTGCTCGTGCAGTCCTTGAGCTTGTCGGGCATGGCGGCCGACTCGAACACACTCTTGCGGCGGGCTGTCTCGCGCGCCTTTCGGGCGGCCATGCGCGCGGTCGCGGCGTCGATCGCCTTGCGTACAACGTTCTTCGCCTGCGCGGGGCTGCGCGCGAACCAGTCGCCGAGCTCGTCGGCGACGATGCGCTGGACGTAGCTCTTGGCTTCGGTGTTGCCGAGCTTCGTCTTGGTCTGGCCCTCGAACTGCGGCTCGCTGAGCTTGACGGAGATGACGGCCGTGAGGCCCTCGCGGACGTCGTCGCCCGTGAGGTTGTCGTCCTTCTCCTTGAGAAGGTTGTTGGCGCGCGCGTACCGGTTCACGAGCGAGGTGAGCGCCGCGCGGAAGCCTTCCTCGTGCGTGCCGCCCTCGTGCGTGTTGATCGTGTTGGCGTACGTGAACACGTTCTCGCTGTACGAGGTCGTCCACTGCATCGCGACCTCGAGCGCGATCTTGCGCTCGGTGTCCTCCGACTCGAAGCTGATGATGTCCTCGTGGACGCGCTCCGCCTTGCGCGCGCTGTTGAGGTAGTCGACGTAATCCATCAGGCCGCGCTCGTAGTGGAACACGTCGTGACGCTGCTTCGCGACGGGCGCGCCCTCCTCCGTCTCGACCTCCTCGGTCGAGGTGGGCCGCTCGTCGAAGAGCTCGATCTTCAAGCCCTTGTTGAGGAAGGCCATCTGCTGGAAGCGCGTGCGCAGGACCTCGTACTCGAACTCGACGGTCTCCGTGAAGATGTCGGGGTCCGGCCAGAACGTGATCGAGGTGCCGGTCTCGTCGGTCGGCTCGCCCTGCGCGACGGGCGCGGTCGGGACGCCACCCGTCGTGAAGGACTGGCGCCACACGCTTCCGTCGGTGCGGACGACGGCCTCGAGGCGCGTCGACAGCGCGTTGACGACGGAGGATCCGACTCCGTGGAGCCCGCCCGAGACCGCATAGCCGCCGCCGCCGAACTTGCCGCCGGCGTGGAGAACGGTGAGGACGACCTCGAGCGTCGACTTCTTCTCGACCTTGTGCATGCCGACGGGGATCCCGCGCCCGTTGTCGACGACGCGCACGCCGCCGTCCTCGAGGAGCGTCACGGTGATCGTGTCGCAGTAGCCGGCGAGCGCCTCGTCGACCGAGTTGTCGACGATCTCGTACACCAGGTGGTGCAGGCCGCGCGGGCCGGTGGATCCGATGTACATACCCGGGCGTTTGCGGACCGCCTCAAGGCCCTCAAGGACCTGGATCTGGTCGGCGCCGTACGCGTTCGTCACCTTGCCGGAGCCCACGGATGCGCCGGTGCCCCCGCTCGCCGTCGTCGAATCAGGCTCGTTCCCGGGGGTCTCGCTCGTCATGTAGGTGTCGCTCCTTGTAGGTCGAACAGCGTCTGCCATTCTACCCGTTTCGGACGACGAAAACCGCGTAACAGGCCCTCTCGCGGGAGAAATCCCCCTCCGACGGGATGCGACCCGTCTTACCCGTACGTATCGCGCGGACCGCGGCCCTGAACGCGTCTGAAGCCATGTTTCCAGGTCGGCACGTCTGGCCCGAAGAAGCGAATCTCCTTCACGCCCGCCTCGGGGTAGAGCTGGAGGATCCGCGTGAGGAACGCGGCCCGCAGCAGATGCATCTGCTTCGCGCGGGCAGTCGAGTCGCACCGGACGACGACGAGGCCCTGCGCGAAGGTCTCGATGAAGGAGTGGGCGGCGTTATCCTCGCCCGCGATCTCCTCCCAGTTCAGCGCCAGGTCCTCGCGTTCGAGCTGCGGCGCCCACCCGCTGGAGGCGGTGAGCGCAGTGATGGCGTCGCCGAGGGGCTTCGGATCCCGCCCCTTTGCAAACGGCTGGCTGCCGTCCGGATCCCCGCGCCGCCGCTTCTTCCAGCGCGCCGCCTTGCTCAGCGGCAGCCCGCGCAGGCGCAGGTAGGTCGCGATGGTCTCTGGCACGCCGGGGGGCCGCTCGTCGCTCATCGCGGCTCCTCCAGCGGATGCTCGGAGAGCGGTCCGAGGATCGCGCCCGCCTCGATCCGCACGGCGTCTCGGCGGAGCGGATCCGGCAGGTCGCCGGCCACCGCCGCCGTCACGATGACCTGCTCGTAGTCGGCGACGACACCGGCGAGGCGCCCGCGCCGGGCCGCGTCGAGCTCGGCGAACACGTCATCGAGGATGAGGATCGGGTCGCCGCCGGGCGACTCGCTGCGCAGCAGCTCGGCCGACGCCAGCCGGAGGGACAGCGCGACGGACCAGCCCTCGCCGTGCGAGGCGTATCCCTTGACCGGCAGCCCCCGTAGCCGCAGCACGAGGTCGTCGCGGTGCGGCCCGACGAGGGTGAGGCCGCGCTCGAGCTCCTGCGCGCGCCGGTTTTCCAGCGCCTGGCGGAACTGGGCGGCCGTGTCGCCCGCGGCGGGGGCGCCCTCCTCGATGTCCTCGCCCTCCTCGGGGTCGGATCCCCCGATCGACAGTGCCCACGCGAGCTGCGGCGCATGATCCTCGCCCGCGATCGCGGCGTAGGCGCGGGCGACGGGGGCCGCGAGATCCGCGGCGAGGCGCGAGCGCGCGTCGATGATCTGGGATCCGAGCGCGACGAGCTTGTCGTCCCAGACGTCGAGGGTGCTGAGGCTCTCGGCGCGCATGCCGCGCGCCCGCGCGGACTTAAGGAGCGTGGTGCGCTGCTTCAGCGCGCGGTCGTAGTCCGCCATGACCGCCGCGAGCCGCGGCGTGCGCTGCACGAGGAGCTGATCCGCGAAGCGACGCCGGGATCCGGGGTCGCCGCGCACGATCGTGAGGTCCTCGGGGGCGAAGAGCACGACCTGCGCGTAGCGCGGCAGCTCGCTCGTGCGCACGGGGTTGCCCGAGATGCGGGCCTTGTTCGAGCCCTGCTTGTTGATCTGCAGTTCGAGGGTCACCTTGCGGGATCCGTGCGTCAGGCGCGCCCGGACGAACGCGGCCGATTGCCCCTCGCGCACGAGCGGCGCGTCGGCGGAGACCCGGTGCGAGCCGAGCGTCGCGAGGTACGCGACCGCCTCGGCCAGATTCGTCTTGCCCTGGCCGTTGCGGCCGACCAGCAGGTTCGTCCCCGGCCGAAGCTCGAGCTCCGCGTGCGCGTAGTTGCGGAAATCGACGAGGCTGAGGTGTTCGACGATCATGCGTCGAACCCGGCTTAGCGCAGCAGCAGGTTGGGCTGCAGCAGGTACTTGAAGTTGTCGCTTGCCGCGTCGTCGACCGAGGTCTGCGCCGTGACGAGGATGGGGCTGAGCTTGTTGGCGTTGTCGCTCGACGTGAACGTGATCCGCGCGAACTCGCTCTTCACCGCGCCGAGCGCGTCGAGGAGGTACTGGGGGTTCAGGCCGAGCGTGACCTCGTCGCCGCCCGTCAGAGTGGCGTCGACCGACTCGGACGCGCGCGCCTGGTCGCCGCCGGCGGCATCCATCGTGACCTCGTTCTGCGAGAACGTGAAGCGCAGGGGCGCGGAGCGATCGAGCACGAGCGCCACGCGGCGCACGGCCTCCGTGAGGTCGCTCGTCGACACGACGGCGTAGTGGCCGGTCTGCTCCGGGAACAGGCGGCGCACGGGCGGGAAGTTGCCCTTGATGAGCAGCGAGGTCACGGTCTTGTTGCCCGCCGTGAACGCGATGATCTCGCGGTCGCCGGATCCGGAAAACGCGACGGAGATGTTGCCGCCGTGCGAGAACGTCTTGCCGACTTCGGTGAGGGTGCGCGAGGGCACGAGGGCCTTCGCATCGGACTGGCTACCGTCCCAGTTGATGTCGCGCAGCGCGACGCGGTAGCGGTCGGTCGCGACGAGGCTCAGCTGGTTGTCGTGGACCTCGAGTTGCACGCCGGTGAGCACCGGCGTGACATCGTCGCGCGAGGCGGCGAAGGCGACCTGCGAGATCGCCGTGGCGAAGTCCTCGCCCGGGACGAGGCCGGACTCGCCCGTGACCTCGGGAATCGCGGGGTATTCCTCGACGGGCATCGACGCGAGCGCGAAGCGCGCGGGGCCGCAGATGACGGCGACATTGCCATCGTCCTCGGTCGAGACCTCGATCGGCGCGTGCGGGAGGCGGCTCGCGATGTCGTTGAGGAGGCGGCCGTGGACGAGGATCGTGCCGGGCTCGTCGATGGTCGCTTCGATCGTCGTCCGCGCGGAGGCCTCGTAGTCGAAGGCCGACAGCGCGAGCGTGCCGTCCTCCCCCGCCTCGATCAGCACGCCCGCAAGGATCGGCTGCGGATTGCGCTGCGGCAGCAGCTTGACGACGAACGAGACCGCCTCGCTGAAGACATCGCGGTTCACGTGGAACTTCACGTAACTCCCCCTCATGTGGCGAAAGACCGGGCGCGACACGCAGGTGAGCGCTCGGGAGGAGCGCGGATGTCGCGGGAAACCCATGCTAGTGCGTCGGCCTGGCGGCCCACGACGCCGCCGGCGTCACGGTGATCGGGGGCCCTCTTCGAAAGAGAAATCTCTTAACAGCGTTAACGGCTGTGGAGAGTGTGGATAACTCTGTGGATCCGTGTCAGCAGTAAGGAATCACACGCATGTGAGTTGTGGAATCGATGCGGAGGGTGTGGGGGAAGCCGGAGGCGCGGCGGGTCGACGCCCACAGCCGTTTTCACAAGGCGGGCGCGTGTCATGCACACCCGGCAGGGCGTGTCTCCACAGTTATCCACAGGTTTTCCACACTGGGGAGAACCCTTAACGCCCCCGCCGCAGTCGTGTCAAGCGCGAGTTGGGGAATACGCCACCGCGCGTTCAGATGCGCCCGGGGGAACGCGGGGGGAAAAACACGGCAGGACCCCCGTCTTTGTCGACGGGGGTCCTGTGGATAACGTGTGGAAAAGTCGCGAGGCGCGAGGATCCGCGCGGGATGCCGCTGTGGACGGACGGGCGCGCCGTCAGCGGCGACCGAGCCGCGCGGTGATCTCCTGCACCTGGTTGTACAGCTGCCGTTTCTCTTTCATGAGCTCGGTGATCTTCTTCGTCGCGTACATCACCGTCGTGTGATCCCGCCCGCCGAACAACTGCCCGATCTTGGGGAGGGAGAGGTTCGTCCGCTCGCGGCAGAGGTACATCGCGATCTGCCGGGCCTGCGCGACCGCCTGTGCGCGACCGGGCCCGTACAGGTCCTCGACGGTGAGCTTGAAGTAGTCGGCCGACGCTTTGATGATGTCGGTCGGCGAGACGACGGTGTCCTCGGGCTTGTCGACGATGTCGCGCAGGACCCCCTCCGCAAGCTCGCGGGAGACCTCGGAGCGATTGAGGCTCGCGAAGGCGGACACCCGGATGAGGGCGCCCTCGAGCTCGCGGATGTTGGTCGAGACCATGGACGCGATGTATTCGATGACGTCCTCGGGAATGTAGATCCGCTCGCTCGAGGCCTTCTTGCGAAGGATCGCGATGCGGGTCTCGAGGTCGGGTGCCTGCACGTCGGTGATGAGGCCCCACTCGAACCGCGACCGCATCCGGTCCTCGAACCCCGTCAGCAGTCGCGGCGCGACGTCGCTCGTGATGACGACCTGCTTGTCGTGGTCGTGCAGCGTATTGAACGTGTGGAAGAACGTCTCCTGGGTCTCGGCCTTGCCCTGGAGGAACTGGATGTCGTCGATCAGCAGGATGTCGAGGTCGCGGTATCGCGCGTTGAAGGCCGCCCCGCGGTTGTTCGCGATCGAGTTGATGAAGTCGTTCGTGAACTCCTCGCTGGAGACGTACCGGACGCGGACCCCGGGGAAGAGGTTCTGCGCGTAGTCGCCGATCGCGTGGAGGAGGTGCGTCTTGCCGAGGCCGGAGTCGCCGTAGATGAACAGCGGGTTGTACGCCTTCGCCGGAGCCTCCGCGACCGCGACCGCGGCGGCGTGCGCGAAGCGATTCGACTGTCCGATGACGAAGTTGTCGAAGGTGTACTTCGGGTTCAGCCGCGTCTCGCTGCGGGACTGGGTCTGCGGCGTCTCGATCGGGCGGGGCGCGGACCGCTCGGGTGCGGCCTCGCGGGCCTCGTCCGCGATCGGGTGCGGCTCCGGGATATAGGGCTGGTCGGCGAGCTCAGGGTTGACGACGACGCGGAAGCTCGTGACCTCGTCCCCGATGCGGCCGAGCGCGTCCATGATGGGATCGCGCATGCGCTTGTTGAGCTGACCCGCGGTGAGGTCGTTCGGCACGTCGAGGTAGAGCGCGCCTCCCATGACCCCCTGGGCCACCGCGAGGTTCAGGAAGCCCTCGAGCTGCGGCGTGATCCGCTCGTCGTTCTCGAGCTCCGCGATGACCAGGCGCCAGATCGGCACGTCCGGGACGTCTGCCATCGGTCCATTCCCCCTTGTACACAGCCTGTGGATAACTTCGAATACGCTAGTCATCCTGGCGCCGCCCCGCAAACGCGTCGGCGAGCGGATCCGCGTGTTGTGGCGGGCAAGGGACCCGTCCTGTGGGGATACTGACAGGTTTAGCGCGCGGTTTGCGCCGCGAGCGGCGCCCGGCGTATTCTATTGCGGTTGACTTGTGCCCATCTCGGGCACCCCTGTACCCGTCTCCGGTCGACCAGTTCCGGTGACACGTCCTCCCGGAGTGAGAAGGCTATGAGCAAGCGCACTTTCCAGCCCAACAACCGTCGCCGCGCCAAGAAGCACGGCTTCCGCGCCCGCATGCGTACGCGCGCCGGCCGCGCGATCCTTAACGCTCGCCGCGGCAAGGGCCGCACCGAGCTCTCGGCGTAACGCCCCTCGACGTCGCGACGGGTGTGCTCGGCAAGCCGCAGCGGATCACCCGCGGGATCGACTATCGCATGGTCGTCCGGCGGGGAGCCCGGCGCGCGGGCGAGACGCACGTCGTGCACGTCGTCGACACCGGCGAACCCCGTCCGCCCCGCTTCGGCTTCATCGTGAGCAAGGCGGTCGGCAACGCCGTGACGCGCAACACCGTTCGGCGTCGCCTCAAGGCCATCTGCCTCGAGGCGACGCCGTCGTTGCGTCCGGGCGCCGACGTCGTGATCCGCGCGCTTCCCGCCTCCGCCGCGGCGCCCTTCGCCGACCTGCGGCGCGACGTCGCCCGCGGGCTCGCACGGAGGGCCGGCGCGTGAGCGTCCTGCCGGCGTCCGCCGTCGGGTCGGGGCGGATCCGCGGCGTCGACGCGGGCCGCGCGCTCCCGCTCGTGCCCCGCAACCTGGGCCTCGGCCTGCTCCTCGCCTACCGGGCGACGATCTCCCGCATGTATGGCGACGTCTGCCGCTATTACCCCTCCTGCTCGGCATACGCCGTGACCGCAGTGCAGCAGCACGGCCTCGTGAGAGGATCGGGGTTGGCCGCGGCGCGCATCGCGAGGTGCCATCCCTGGGCCGCGGGCGGCGAGGACGATGTGCGTCCGCACGCGAACTTCCGATACGACCTGACCCCCCGTGGCCTCGTGGTGCCGCGCCGAAAGGACTGACCCTCCGTGGACTTCTTCGGAACGATCCTCTTCCCGATCCGCTGGGTGATCGAGGCGATCCTCGTCGGGTGGCACTGGCTGCTGACGACCGTGGGAATGCCCAGCGCGGGCGGCCTCACCTGGGTCCTGTCGATCCTCGGAGTCGTCGTCGTCGTGCGACTGGCGATCTTCCCGCTCTTCGTCAAGCAGATCAAGAGCCAGCGAAAGATGATGGAGCTGGCGCCCGAGATCAAGAAGATCCAGACGAAGTACAAGGGCAAGCGCGATCAGCTGTCTCGCGAGGCGATGAGCCGCGAGACGATGGCGCTGTACAAGAAGCACGGCACGACCCCGGTGTCGGGCTGCCTGCCGATGCTCGTGCAGATGCCGATCTTCTTCTCGCTGTACTGGACGCTGCGCGACATCAGCGTGTGGGCGGCGGCCGACGAGTCGGGCCTGAACACCTGGCTGTTCACGGCCGAGCGCGTGCACGAGTTCAACGACGCGTCGCTGTTCGACATCGCGCCGCTGAGCATGACGCTCGTCGATCACTTTAACAATGGCATCGACTCGCTGCCGGCCGTGATCATGCTGATCATCCTCGTCGCGCTGATGATCTCCACGCAGTTCGTCACCCAGCTGCAGATCGTCTCGAAGAACCTCTCGCCCGAGGCGAAGACCGGCCAGGCCTACCAGATGCAGCGCATCATGCTCTGGATCATTCCGTTCGCCATGATCTTCTCGGGCGTCTTCTTCCCGCTCGGCGTCGTCACCTACTGGTTCTTCAACAACCTGTGGACGATGGGCCAGCAGTTCTACATCATTCACGAAAACCCGACGCCCGGATCCGAGGCCGCCAAGGCCCGCGAGGAGCGCCTCGCGAAGAAGGGCAAGGCCGTCAACGCCGCGGGCAAGGTCGTGTCGATGGCGGAGTACGAGCGCGAGCAGGAGGAGCTGGCCCGCAAGGTCGAGGCCGAGCGCCAGGAGCGCGCGAAGCGCGTGCAGCCGAAGTCGGCGAAGCGCGCCAAGAAGGACCAGCAGCGAAACGCGGGCCCGGGCCCGCAGAAGTCCGGCCAGGGGTCGGCGGGAGAGAACGCATGACGCACGAGGACACCCCGACGAAGGAGCAGCTGGAGCGCGAGGGTGACGTCGCGGCCGACTACCTCGAGGGCCTGCTCGACATCGCCGACATTGACGGCGACCTGGAGCTCGACGTGCGGCAGGGTCGCGCGTACGTGTCGGTCGAGAGCGACGACGCGTCGCTTCGTCCGCTCGCGGATCCGGACACCGTCCAGGCGCTCCAGGAGCTCACGCGGCTCGCGGTCCAGCGGGAGACGGGCGAGTTCTCGCGCCTCATCCTCGATGTCGGGGGCTCGCGCGACACGCGCCGCGCCCAGCTGGCGGAGCTCGTCGATCAGGCGGTCTCGCGGCTGGACGACGGCGCCACGCAGGCCTCGCTGCCCGCGATGACGTCGTACGAGCGCAAGATCGTTCACGACATCGTGGCGGAGCGCGGGCTCGTCTCGGAGTCGTACGGCGAGCGGGACGACCGACACACGGTCATCCGCAAGGCCTGACGGCCGTGACGAACGACGCGCTCGAGCCGGAGCCCGCCGAGGCGGCGGCGCTGTTCGGCGACCGCATCGACCTCGCGCGGCGTTTCACGGACGCCCTCGCCGAGCACGGCGAGGAGCGCGGGCTGATCGGCCCGCTCGAGGTGCCGCGGCTGTGGAACCGTCACATCCTCAACTCGGCGATCGCGGCGTCGCTGTTCCCCGCGGGCGGCCGCGTGGGCGATGTCGGGTCCGGGGCGGGCCTGCCGGGCCTGGTGCTGGCGATCGCGCGCCCCGACATCGAGTGGATCCTGATCGAGCCGATGGAGCGTCGCGTGGCATGGCTCACGGAGCAGTCGGACGCGCTGGGGCTCGACAACGTCCGCGTCGAACGCGCGCGGGCGGAGGAGGCCGGTCGCTACGAGGGTTTCCTGGACGCCGTGACGGCGCGGGCCGTGTCGGCCTTGCGCACCCTGATCCCGTGGACCGCGCCGCTCGTGCGCGACGGCGGGGAATTGATCCTCCTCAAGGGGCAGAACGCCGAGCGCGAGATCGACGCGGCGGCCAAGGCCGCGCGGAAGTACAAGCTGAGCGACGTGCGCGTCGAGATCCTCGGCGAGGGCGAGATTGCGGAGCCGACGCGCGTCGTGCGCGCCACCGTGCGCGCCTGACGCCCAACGGCAGCGGTAGCGTCGGGTCATGACGCTGCTCAGGCCCGGGGACGTGGCGATCCTCGCGAATCCGCGCGCGGGCGCCGGGAGGGCCGTCGCGACCGCGAGGACGACGCGCGAGCGTCTCGCGCGGGCAGGGATCGCAGCGACGATTCTGTCGGCCTCGACGGCCGCGGAGGGGTCCTCGCGCGTGCGCGCCGCACGAGACGGATCCGCGCGCGCGGTGGTCGCGGTGGGGGGAGATGGTATAGCCCACCTTGCGATTCAGGAGCTGGCGGACGGCCCCATCCCGTTCGGGATCATTCCCGTCGGCACGGGGAACGATTTCGCGCGCACGCTGGCGATGCCGCGGGATACGGATGCGGCGGTGTCGCGCGTGGTGACGGCGATGGCGACGGAACGCGTGCGCGACGTCGATCTCCTTCGCGTGTGCCCGGAGAGCGGATCCGACGTGTGGGTGGCGGGGGCGGTGTCCGCGGGCCTCGACGCGGCGGTCAACGCGCGCGCGAACGGGATGCGGCACGTTCGCGGCGCCTCCCGGTACGTGTGGGCCGCGCTGCGCGAGCTCGCCGGGTACCGCGCCTGGGGCTACGAGGTGTCCATTCGGGGGATGGCGCTCTCCGCCGAGGAGCTCGACCGCGTCGCCCGGTTTCCGGGCGTCGTCGGCGTGACCGCCGAGCAGGACGGCGCCGGATACCGCGCCGACTGGCGTGCACGCGGGGCGCTCGTGACCCTCGCGAACGGGCCGACGATCGGCGGGGGGATCGCGATCGCGCCGCGCGCGTCCGCGATCGACGGGTGGGCGGACGTCGTCGTGGCGGGCGACGTCGGGCGGCGGGGCGCCTTCCCGCTGTTCGCCCGCATGCTCCTCGGACGCCACACCTCGTCTCCGCGGGTCCTCGTGGGGCGAGCCCGCGGCATCGATATCGCCGCGGGCGGGGGCGCGCCCCTCCCCCACGGCGACGGCGAGCCGCTTCCCGATCTGCCCCTTCGCGTGCGGCTCGTGTCGGGCGCCCTGCGGGCGCTGGGATGAGCGCTCGCGCGCGTCGCCATGCTGGTCACGCGCGCACCGGGCCATGCCGGAGGCCCGTGTGAGACTGATCTCGGGGATGTTTCACGTGAAACATGTGAGGGGGTCGCGGGGTGTACGAGACGGACGAGGAGATCGCGGCGCTGGATGCGTTGCTCGCGGCGTCGCACGAGGGGGCGACGCGACACCTGACGGACATCGTGTCCGGGGATCATCGATGGGGCGCGCGGCAGCTGCTCGCGCGTCTCGACGGTATGCGGGTCCTGAGCCTCGCCACGGTCACCGCCGGCGGCGCGCCGCGGGTGAGCGCTGTGGACGGCCACTTCCTCCACGGTGCCTGGACGTTCGGCACAGACGGGTCCTCGGCCAAGGCGCGCCATCTCGCCGCGCGGCCGGCGGTAAGCGCGGCCTGGATCGACGGCGAACGCACCGGATTCTTCACCCACGGGCGGGCCGTCCCGCTCGGCGACGACGAGACCGCGGTGTTCGCGCACTGGGCGCGGCACTACGGGTCGGATCCGCGCACCTGGGGCGACGACATCCGCATGTTCCGGATCGTGCCGCAGTGGTGCGTCGCATACGCGGGGGATCTGAGCGAGGAGTAGGTGGGGCGAGGCGCCTGGCGCGAAGCGTGGCGCGCTCCCCCGGTCGTTCGGACCATCATCATGGCCCCATGTGCGAAGGCAGTGATACGTCTCCCCCGATGCAGAGGCGTCTCCCCCGATTTCGACCTTCCACCTGATCGGCACGGTAGGAGCGGTCGAGTGGGGTCGGGAGCGCCTGATCGATGCAGGCGGGAGCCCGCGCGCGGTGTGGAGGCCCGGTGCGCAGGGGCGCGGTGCGGCGGGAGCGACGCGGTGGGCGACGTGGGAGGTGCGAAAGCGGCGCGAGGCTTGCCGGCGCGAGGCGGGAAGCGGGAAGCGGTCCTCCGCGAGGTGGACCGGTTACGACATCCGGGCCTCGCGGGAGCGCGCGCTCTCGCGGCACGGTGCGCGCGGCGCGCGGTCGCGCCGCGTCGGGTCCCTCCATGGCGGCCGACCCGCGGTACGAATGTTTCACGTGAAACGGTGGGCGTGATGGGTGTGGTCGTGGAAGCGGTGGGGCGGGCGTTCACGTCACAGTTCTCGTGGGCTGGCCCTCGGGTGGGCTCATCGTCCGCTGAGTCGGGCGAGGCCATGCCGTGGATGGTCCTCGTGCCGCGGTGCGTTCCTGCCCTTGCGCGCGCTGCGGCGCTGCCTGTGCCCGCTCGCGCGATCGTGGCTACGTCGTCTCGCGCTCTCGGGCTTTCGCGGGATGCGCACGAGGATGCGAATGCGCGGCCTGTCGAGCGGGGCGGACATCTCGCCCACGGGCGTATCGCTGGTGGAGCCATTGTGCGCCCGTTCCTCCGTCACTTTGAGCGTCGTGTGTGCGCCGATCGTGGCGTCGCCTGGTGATGCGGTGTGTGCTTCGGATGGATCGGATGCGTCGTCGTCCGGCGTGCACATGTCACGGACACCGTGGGCGTACGCTGCGCCGGGTTGAGGAGGGCGGGGTCGAGCAGCGCCGTGGTGACGAGGGTCTGCGTTGTGATCAGCATTCGTGACGTGCCTCGCGCGGCGCGGCGCCGGAGAACTTCGTACGGCCGATGCTTCGCGTGACGCATCGCTATGACGTGGCGCTCTGACTGCCGCACGGGGGTCTGCCCACCTCGTGCGTCGGGTGAGGCCTGGGTGCGGCCTGGCAGGCGGAGGTGCGACGCGGTGATCAGGGTCGGGGCCGGGCAGCTGCATGGGCGACGGGGGGGGGTCGCGGCGCGATCAGCTTTCGTGACGTGCCTCGCACGGCGCGACGCCGCAGGACCTCGCACGACCGATGTTTCACGTGAAACAGTGCTGCGGCGCGACGCTCCGGCCACGGCACGGGCCACCCCAGCCCTTTCGCCGTGTGGGGCGGGGGTGCGGCCTCGCGGGCGGAGTTGCGACGCGGTGATCAGGGTCGGGGCCGGGCAGTTTCGTGGTGATGAGGGTCGGGGCCCGGCATCTCCGTGGTGACGGGGTGCGCGTCGCGATCAGTTGTCGTGACACGTCTCGCATGGCACGGCGCCGAGGGGCCTCGTACGACCGATGTTTCACGTGAAACATTGTTGCGGCGCGACGCTCCGACCGCAGCACGCGGGCCGCGTCGTGATGGGTATGCACGGCGTCGCGGCGCAAAATGTCGCGCAGGCTCCGCTGGCCCTCGCGAAGGGGCGACGATAACGCGCAGGCATGGCTCGCGACCCCGTCAGCACGAACGACGAACGTCGCGCTGATCGCGCTTGCGCCCGAAGTGGACCCGGGGGCGCACCCCAACTCGCGCACCGCACCCCTCCCCCGGCTGCGGCGACGCCCGCGAAGTGCTGTCGGCACCGGCCCGCCGACGCGCCCGCGGCACGCGCAGCGGGCCACGGCGCTTTCGCAGTCGGGCGTGCCCGGTGTGGCCTCGCAGTCGTCGCCGGCTCAACGGAACGTGCGCGCGGGCTGCGGCCGCGGTCTGCCGCCATGTGCGCCGTGTCTTGGTCTGCGTTCATGCAGCCGCGCACTGCAATCGGCACATCGCCGCTCCGCCGGCCAGCCCGGGCGTGGTCAGCCAGCTGTCGGAATGCGCCCGCGCGCGATGGAATGCGAGCGGTTCCGGTAATGCGCTCGCGGGTGAGAAGGGCCTCCGCGGGCGGCGGTGCTGCGCAGGTAGGAGGAGAGTGCCGTGTACCGGGCTCCGCGCGCGACTTGCGGCCGCCCGCGTGCTCCTGAGTCCGTCGCGTGCGGTGCGGTGCGGTGCGCGCCACGTATGCGCGGAGAAGGAGCCCTGAAATGATGGGGTCTCCCCGCTCGAGCGGGAACCGATGCGGACTAATCGCGGCTCCGCGCTCCCTGCGCAGTCTGACGACGTGCCGCGCGTGATGGCGGCGTGTGCGACCGGTCCCGCACCAGCGCCTGAAGTGAGTCCGTGGGCGAGAGTCGGCTACGTCGGGATCCGCGGAGGCATGGCGCGAGGCCGTGCCCGCGGTGCGCGTGGTGGGGGCGCCGAGCGAAGTGGGGCGGTCGTCCTTCCGTCGGCGGCGAATGTTTCACGTGAAACATTGGCGCGACACGGGACGACGGGGGGGGGGGGGATCGGCCCTGAGCGAGCTACCGATGCGACTTCCCTGTGACGACCGGGCGGCGTGGGGCACTCGCGGGTCTCGGCACCGGGTCACGCCGGGGCCGAGCACGCGCCTCTCGGCGTCGTCCTCGGCGTCGTCCTCGGTTGCGACGATGCTGGAGCATCGCGCCCCTCGTCCGCCTTGCGATGGACGCACTCGGGCCCTTGCTCGGTGCGTCTCCAAGACGGAGACAGCCCCTAGGCGATTGCTGGCCGCGCGCGAGCGCGCGGGATGAGGGCGCCAGGCTGGAGCTCCTGGCCGCTCTCCTCAGCGCCCTTCAGTGGTCCGGGGCCGGGCATGGTGATGTTTCACGTGAAACATCGTTCGAGCATGCGCCCGCGGGCGCGCCCTGCGCGAGAGCCCGTTCGTGACGAATTCCGGCGTGACACACCTCGCCTCACCGATGGGCCCGCGGTGGGTGGCGTGACGAAACATCTCAGGCGAAGGTCCGAGTGGTGCCGGGGTGGCAGGTCGGTCAGCCGCAGCGGGCCGGCCAACCTGGCGAGGGGACTGAGGCGTGCACCATCGGTGTGGCCGAGGCGGCCGATGTTTCACGTGAAACATCGAGACTGTGGGGAGCACAGGCGGGACGCAGCGCGCCGGGGCCGTAGATCCGCTTGTCGGGATCCGCGGCGTGAGGTCGGGGGTTGCAGCACTCATGCGGCTCTGCGGACTGTGTCACCCACGGATGCGGGGACCCGACCCGAGAACGCACGCCACGGCGGACACGACGTCCGCGAGCGCACGACCGAACCGCGAGGATACTGCCGCGCTGGCGACGGCGCCCGTCGCGGACGCCCGGCTGGTGCGTTCTGCGTGCGCCGCGCAGCGTCCGCACGGCCGCCGCGCGGCGCACGCCACGGTGTTCGCGCGCAACCCGTGCTGCCCCGCCGGCGTTCTGAAGCAGCGAAGCTGATTCGGGCCGACGGTGGTAGCGGTCTCAGCCGGGTACACGAACGCGGCCGGGGTGGCACGTCCTCTGCGGGCGCGGGACCGCCGCACGCGACCGTGCGGAGCGCGCTGCGTCTACCCGTCGCGCGATGTTTCACGTGAAACATCACCAGAGCGAGAAGACGAGCGCTCACGCCGTTCCTCCGCGAAATCGCGTCGTCAACGCCGTCGAACCACCCGCGCGTGGCGTGGAAGGCCGCCGAGACCGTGAGCGCGGCCTCGCGGCGTACGCCGAGCTTCTCCATGATGCGGATCGACGGCGTGTTATCCGCGAGCGCCGACGCCGTCACGCGCCGTACCCCGACGCAGAGGAACGCGATCCGCCGCAGTTCCTCCCCACCTCCGTGCCCGGGCCGCGGCCCGCGAGGCGCGGGTCGATCTCGTGCACCCGACCTCTGCCTCGCACCGCGAGACCGCGGCGGGGTCGGACCCGCCTTGTCCCCAGCCGTCCGCGAGCGTCAGCGTTGCGTCGCCCACGAGGGCGCCCCCTGCCCGGGCCGCAAGCCCGCGTCCGACGAGCTTTGCGCGGGAGGCGTCGCCCTGCCACGCGTCACGCGACGCGAGCCACGTTCGTCTCCAGGTCGTGACCTCGGGGAGGCTGGGATATGACCACGCCTCGTCCACGTCGCGTTCGGAGAACGGCGTCCGGGTCACGCGCGGGCCGGGGTGCGGCCAGATGTCGAGGGTGGCGAGCACGCCCCCATTCTCCGCGAGCCGTGGGCGCGTCGCCGGGATGTTTCACGTGAAACACCGCGCGGGCCCTGGGCGTGTTCGGGCGCCGCCGGGATAGAGTGGTGAGGTCGGCCTGGGACACGAAAGGACGAGCGTGAGTCAGCATTCCAGCGATATCGCTGCCGCCTTCGATGACAGCCCGATCATGCGGCAGTTGCAGGATCTCAGCGCCCGGCGACGCCGCCTCGAGGAGGTAGACGTCGACTTCCCCGGCGGGACGCGCGTCATGACGGTGTCCAACCAGAAGGGCGGCGTCGGCAAGACGACGACGACCGTCAACATCGCCGCGGCGATCGCCGACCTGGGTGGGCGCGTCCTGGTGATCGACCTGGATCCCCAGGGCAACGCCTCCACGGCTCTGGGTGTCCCCCACACGGCGGATACCCCGAGCGTCTACGACGTCCTCATCAACGACCTCCCCATCGCCGAGGCGGTGCAGCAGAGCCCCGAGAACGAGCGCCTCTTCTGCCTGCCGAGCACCATCCACCTCGCCGGCGCCGAGATCGAGCTCGTCTCGCAGGTCGCGCGCGAGAAGCGGCTGGACACGGCTCTGCGCGACTATCTCGAACAGCTCGATGACCCCTTCGACTTCGTCCTGATCGACTGCCCGCCATCGCTGGGGCTGTTGACGATCAACGCCTTCAGCTCGGCGGACGAGGTGTTCCTCCCGATTCAGGCCGAGTACTACGCCCTCGAGGGCCTGAGCCAGCTCCTCGGCAACGTGAAGATGATCCAGAAGCACCTGAACACCCGGCTCAAGGTGTCCACGATCCTCCTCACGATGTACGACGCCCGCACGCGCCTCTCCCAGCAGGTCGCCGACGAGGTGCGCGAACACTTCCCCGACGAGGTGCTGCAGACGATGATCCCGCGATCGGTGCGCGTCTCCGAGGCGCCGAGCTTCGGCCAGACCGTGATCGCGTACGACGGCGGATCCGCGGGGGCGATCGCCTACAAGGAGGCGGCGGTGGAGATCGTGAAGCGCGGGGCACCCCGCAGGAAAGGGCGAAAGTAATGGCGAAGCGCACGGGCCTGGGGCGTGGAATCGGGGCACTCATCCCCACCGGTACCGAGGCACGCGAGCGCCCCGCTGACGTGTTCTTCGCGGGATCCCCCGCCCTCGACGAGGACCCGCCCGCCGCGCCCGAGGCGCCGAAGCGCCGCCCGGCGGCGAAGAAGGCCCAGGCGGCCGAGAGCCCGTCCGTGGCGCCGCTGACCGAGGTGCCGGGCGTGCGCCTCGTGCACGTCGACCCGCACGCGATCGTGCCCAACCCGCGGCAGCCGCGCACGCTCTTCGACGCGGAGGATCTCGCGGAGCTCGTGCACTCGGTGCGAGAGTTCGGCGTGCTCCAGCCGGTCGTGGTGCGCGACAAGAAGGACGGCACCTACGAGCTCATCATGGGCGAGCGGCGCACGCGCGCCTCGCGCGAGGCCGGCCTCGCCGAGATCCCGGCGATCGTGCGCGAGACGGCCGACGAGGACCTGCTGCGCGACGCGCTGCTCGAAAACATCCACCGCGCGCAGCTGAACGCGCTGGAGGAAGCGTCCGCGTACCAGCAGCTCATCAACGACTTCGGGATCACGCAGGAGCAGTTGGCGGATCGGATCGGGCGCTCGCGCCCGCAGATCTCGAACACGATCCGGCTCCTCCGACTCCCCGAGTCGGTGCAGCAGCGGGTCGCGGCGGGCGTCCTCAGCGCCGGGCACGCGCGCGCGATTCTCTCCCTCGACGGAGACGCCGACGGCATGCAGCGCCTCGCCGACAAGATCGTCAACGAGGAGCTCACCGTGCGTGGCGCCGAGACCGCGGCGAAGGTGATCCAGGCCGCGGGCACGGCGGCCCCCGCCCCGCAAAAGCGCCCCCAGGCCGGCGCGCGCCGCGCCTACCTCGACGAGGTCTCCGACAAGCTCGGCGATCGTCTCAACACGAAGGTGAAGATCGATCTGACGGCGAGAAAAGGCCAGATCAAGATCAGTTTCGCGACCATTCAGGATCTCAACCGGATCCTCGAGGAGCTCGGCGAATCCGGCTACGAGCAGTAGTCCCGCCGGCCGGCATGTGACACCCTGTCCGGGTGGCGGCGATCGCCGCGAGAGAGGGAGGAGCACACATGCCGAATCCGAGCATCAAGGACGAGGAGCTGTACGAGAGCCTCCGCGAGGACGGAGCCTCGAAGGAGAAGGCCGCCCGAATCGCCAACGCCGCGGCGCGCGACGGGCGCTCGTCCGTGGGCCGCAAGGGCGGATCCGCGGACGATTACGAGGACCGCACGGTCGACGAACTCCGCGAACGCGCGCGCGAGCTCGGGATCACCGGCCGTTCGCGCATGCGCAAGGGCGAGCTCATCGACGCCCTGCGCTCGCACTGATCACCCAGGCCCTATCGACCGCGGGGTGCGCCGCGCGCCGTAGCCTGGAGGGGTGAGTTCCGAAGACCCCCTCCTCCCCCGCCGCGCGAGCGTCGAGGTGCTCCGTGCCGAGGCGCACGACGAGCTCTCGACGCTCATCCACGAGCGCCTGCGCGAGGGCGAGGATCCGTGGGACTTCATGGAGGACCTTCCGACGGTCGACGAGCTCGTGGTGTTCATGCTGCGCGCCGAGCACATCGAGGCGGACGGCGGCCTGCGCCCCACCCACGCGCGCAACCAGCGCCTGCTCCGCCAGATCGCGGCGCAGTACCCGGACCTCTCGGCCGCGGTCTGGGGCATGCTCGGCGCCGAGAACACGCACCGGCGGTGGGACTCGGTCGTGCGGGTGCTCGGCGGCCGCTAAGCGGCGAGGCGTACGCGAAAAGGGGGTGCCCGGAACGGATCCGGACACCCCCTCTTCGCGCGGCGGGATTACTTCAGGAACTCGGCGAGGTCCTGCTCCAGCGCCTGCTTCGGCTTGGCGCCGATGATGGTGGTGGCCACCTCGCCGCCCGAGAAGACCTTCATGGCCGGGATCGACGTGATCTGGTACTTCATCGCGAGGTCGGGGTTCTCATCGACGTTGAGCTTGACGATGGTGATCTTGTCGGCGTTCTCCGACTGAATCTGGTCGAGGACGGGCGCGACCATGCGGCACGGGCCGCACCATTCGGCCCAGAAGTCGACGAGCACGGGCCCGTCGGCCTGGAGGACATCCTGCTCAAAGGTGGCGGAGGTGGTGACCTTGGCGCTCATAGTGGTTCTCCTTAGGGAAGTCGGTTAGGCCGTGACGGCCTCGGGTGTGGCGTGCGTGGCGTCGTCGAGCGCCGCGAGGTAGTGCTCGGCGTCGAGTGCCGCGACGGTGCCGCTCGCGGCGGCCGTGACGGCCTGGCGGTAGGACGGGTCGATGACGTCGCCCGCGGCGAAGACGCCGGGAACGGACGTGCGCGAGGAGCGGCCGTCGACCGCGATCGTGCCGTCGACGGTGAGGTCGAGAGTGTCGTGCACGAGGTGCGTGCGCGGGTCGTTGCCGATCGCGACGAACAGGCCGTCCAGGGCCAGCTCGCGCGTCTCGCCCGTCACGGTGTCGCGCAACACGACGCCCGTGAGGCCGCTCGCGCCCTGCAGCTCGGCGATCTCGGTGTTCCAGAGGACCTCGATCTTCTCGTTGTCGAAGGCGCGCTGCTGCATGATCTTCGACGCGCGGAACTCGTCCCGGCGGTGGATGAGATAGACCTTCGACGCGAACTTCGTCAGGAAGGTCGCCTCCTCCATCGCCGAGTCGCCGCCGCCGACGACCGCGATCGTCTTGTCGCGGAAGAAGAAGCCGTCGCACGTCGCGCACCAGGACACGCCGTGGCCCGACAGCTCGTCCTCGCGCGGCACGCCGAGCTTGCGGTACGCGGATCCGGTCGCGAAGATCACGGTGCGCGCCTCCAGCGTCTCGCCGGATCCGAGGGTCACGCTCTTGACGTCGCCCGCGAGGTTGAGCGCGGTCGCGTCGTCGTAGACGACCTCGGCGCCGAAGCGCTCGGCCTGCTGCTGCATCTTGGCCATGAGCTCCGGGCCCATGACGGCCTCGGGGAAGCCGGGGAAGTTCTCGACCTCGGTCGTGTTCATCAGCTCGCCGCCGACCTCGACCTGGCTCGCCACGACGACCGGCGACAGGTTGGCGCGCGCCGCGTAGATGGCGGCGGTCCACCCGGCGGGACCGGATCCGATGATGATGACGTCTCGCACTGTCGCGGCCTCCTCAGGCGTTTGGTTCTTGTGCTGAAACCCATGCTACGGGCCCGGTATTCCCGACGGGGTGGGTCTCGGCGCCGTCCCGCCCGCGTGGCAGTTCGCCTTTCGTGCGCCGTGCGGCGAGACTCTTCCCTGTTCGAGATCCCGCGCGCGACGCGCACCCCGTGAGAGGACCCCATGGTGGCTTCCCCTTCCCCCGTCCTGCTGCGCGGCGGCGGCGCGTCGGTCGTGCTCGCGACCGACGGCGCGGTGCCCCGCATCGCCCACTTCGGCCGCGACGTCGGCGACCTGAGCGGGGAGGCCCTGGCCGCTCTCGAGGCCACGTCTCACGTGGGGACGGCGGGATCCGAGCCGGACGTGGCGCGCCGCCTCGGCCTGTGGGTGACGCAGCACGAGGGCTGGGTGGGCACGCCGAGCGTGGCCGGCCACGCCGACGGATCCGCGACGACGCCCCGCCCCGAGACGCGCGCCGTCGAGGTGGAGCGGACGCGCGCGGGCGAGTCCGCGACCGTGCGCCTGTCCGACGCGGCGGCCGGCCTGTCGCTGACGGTCCGGATCGCGCTGGATCGCTTCGGCGTGCTCGCGATCGATCAGGAGCTCGAGCGCCACGCGGGCGCCGCGGGCGCGTACGACCTGGCCGCCCTGACCGCGCTCGTGCCGGTTCCGGAGCGCGCGGGCGAGCTCATCGACTTCACGGGGCGGTGGTGCCGCGAGCGCGCCCCGCAGCGCGCGCCCTTCACAATTGGCGCGCACGTGCGCGAGGGCCGGCGCGGGCGGCCCGGGCACGACTCGCCGTTCCTCCTGATGGCCGGCACCCCCGGCTTCGGATTCCGCTCCGGCGAGGTGTGGGGCGCGCACCTCGCCTGGAGCGGCAACGGCCGGTACCTGGCGGAGCGCCTGCCCGAGGGCGCGGGCGCGCACGCGGGCGTCCTCGGCCTCGGCGAGGCGCTCGCCCCGGGCGAGGTGCGCCTCGAGGCGGGCGACACCTATCGCGCGCCGACCGCCGTGTACGTCTGGTCGGACGCGGGCCTCGACGGCCTCGCGGCGCGGCTGCATGATCGCCTGCGCGCCCGGCCCTCGCACCCCGCGGATCCGCGCCCCCTGGTGCTCAACACCTGGGAGGCCGTGTACTTCGACCACGACCTCGCGACGCTCACGCGCCTCGTCGAGGCCGCGGCCGAGGTCGGGCTGGAGCGCGTCGTGCTGGACGACGGCTGGTTCGGCGGCCGTCGCGACACGACGGCCGGGCTCGGGGACTGGGTGGTCTCGGACGCCGTGTGGCCCGACGGGCTCGGCCCGCTCGTCGAGGTCGTGCGCGCGCACGGCATGAGCTTCGGGCTGTGGTTCGAGCCCGAGATGATCAACGCTGACTCGGACCTCGCTCGCGCGCACCCCGAGTGGATCCTCGGCCCCGCGGCGGGCCTCGGGCTCCCGATGCGCGGGCAGTACGTGCTCGACGTCTCGCACCCTGACGCGTGGTCCTACCTGCTCGAGCGCATCTCGGCGCTCGTCGCGGAGTACGGCATCGACTACATCAAGTGGGATCACAACCGCGAGGTCCTCGAGGCCGTCGCGCGTCGCGAGGGATCCGACCGCCCGATCGTGGGGGCGCAGACCCGGGCCACGTACCGGCTCATGGACGCGCTGCGCGAGCGCCACCCCGCGCTCGAGATCGAGTCGTGCTCGGCGGGCGGCGCCCGCATCGACCTGGGCATTCTCGAGCGCACGGACCGCGTGTGGGCGTCGGACTGCAACGACCCCGTCGAGCGGGGCCGGATCGAGCGCTACACGGGACTCCTCCTGCCGCCGGAGCTCATCGGGGGCCACGTGGGCCCGCCCGCGGCGCACACGACGGGGCGCGCGACCGACCTCGGGTACCGGCTGGCCGCGGCGCTCATGGGGCACGCGGGCGTGGAGTGGAACCTGCTGGAGTGCTCCCCCGCCGAGCGCGCGACCCTCGCGGCCTGGGCAGCCCTCCACAAGCGCCTGCGGCCGCTCCTCCACGGCGGCCGGGTCGTCCATGCCGACGGGCTCGACGCGGGCGCCGCGCTCGACGGCGTCGTCGACGAGGGCACTGGCCACGCCCTGTTCCGCTGGAGCCGCACCGACTCCGCGGCCGCGACCCGCACGGGCGTCGTGCCCTTCCCGGGCATCGACCCGGAGGGATCCGTCGTCGTGCGGATCCTCGAGGACGCGGGCGCCGCGCGGCTCATGCAGGACGAGCCGCCGGCGTGGGTCGCCGCGGCGCGGCGGGGCCTGACCCTGCCGGCGGCGGCGCTGGCGACGGTGGGCCTGCCGCTGCCGACCCTGGCGCCGCAGCAGGCGATGCTGATCGAGGTGACGCGGGCGTAGGCCGGCGTCAGCCGCGCCGCCCGGCGGTGCTCTCGCGGAGGATGAGCTTCGTCGTGACGACGGAGAACGGATCCGGCGTCTCGCCGCGCGCGAGCGCGAGGGCCGCGGCGATGCAGCGGCGCCCGACGTCGGAGAACTCGTGGTGCACGGACGTCAGTGGCGGGTCGTATGCGCGCGCGTCCGACGTGTCGTCGAACCCGACCACGTGCACGTCGTCGGGGACGCCACGGCCCGCCTCCGCGAGCGCGTGGTACAGCCCGAGCGCCATCTGATCGTTGCCGCAGAACACCGCCGTCACGTCCTCGCGGCCGGCGATCCTGCGCCCCTCGCGGTAGCCCGAGGCGACGCTCCAGTCACCCCGGAGCGGATCCGGCACCTCGCGCCCGGCCGCCTCGAGGGCGCCGCGCCACCCGTCGATGCGGCGGGCCGCGGGGCGGGATTCCTCGGGGCCCGCGATGTGCCAGACCGTGTCGTGGCCGAGCGAGAGCAGGTGTTCCGTGGCCTGCCGAGCGCCGCCCTCCTGATCCGTGTCGACGACCGCGCGGGCGCGGGGCGCGTCCGGATCCATGTAGACCACGGGCACGCCGGGCGGAAGCATCTCGGCCGCGTGCCCGAGCTGCGGCGCCTCGAGGTTGAGGATGAGGGCGTCGACGGCGAGCTCCTGGAGGCGCGAGAACAGCCGATCGACGTCGGCCTGGTTCGTCGCGTGCACGGGCAGCAGTGTCGTGGCGTAGCCCTCCTCGGCCGCGCTCAGCGCGATGGCCTCGATCGTGCGGACGTCGCCGATCGTCGACAGCGTCTGCGAGAGCACGCCGATGGTCCGGAAGGATCCGAGCTTCAGGGCGCGGGCGGCGCTGTTGGGCCGATACCCGAGCTCGTGCATCGCGCGGATGACGCGCTCGCGCGTCTCGGGCACGACGGTGCCGGTGCCGTTGGCGACGCGGGAAACGGTCTGCGCGGACACGCCGGCGTGCCGGGCGACGTCGCCCATCGATACGCGCCGTCGCGAGCCGGGTCGTTCAGAGGGTGTGTTCATGGGTTGTTCGCTCAAGGTATCGGGCGGATGTGCGCCACGGGTGGCGAAATGGGCTATGTTTACGTAAACATTGTTGCAGAGCTCACGCGATGAAGCGGAGGAAGACCATGACGTCCATGCCAGCGACGCTCCCCCAGCGGGCGCCCGTCCGGACGCGCCGCAGCGCGCGCGGGCGGTGGACCGGCTGGGGATTCCTCGCGCCGTTCGCGATCGTCTTCGCGCTGGTGTTCATCGCGCCTATCCTCTACGCGATCTGGCTCAGCCTCTTCCGCAGCCAGCTCGTCGGCGGCACCGAGTTCGTCGGTCTCGATAACTACGTGCGCGCGTTCGGGGATCCGCAGCTCTGGGCGGGCGTGTGGCGCGTCGCGCTCTTCCTGGTCGTCCAGGTGCCGGTCATGCTCTTCCTCTCGCTGCTCGCGGCCCTGGCGATCGACAGCGGGCGCCTCTACGGCAAGAGCTTCTTCCGGCTCTCGATCTTCCTGCCCTACGCGGTCCCCGCCGTCGTCGCCTCGCTGATGTGGGGCTTCATGTACGGCACGCGCTTCGGCCTCGTGGGCAACCTCAATGACATGTTCGGGTGGAGCCTGCCGAACCTGCTCTCGCCGGATCTGATCCTCGCGTCCATCGGCAACGTCGTGACGTGGGAGTTCATGGGCTACAACATGCTCATCTTCTACTCGGCGCTGCGCGTGATCCCGACCTCGCTCTACGAGGCGGCGGCGATCGACGGCGCGAACCAGTTCCGCGTCATCACGGCGATCAAGCTCCCCGCGATCCGCGGCGCGCTCGTCATCGCGACGATCTTCTCGATCATCGGGAGCTTCCAGCTGTTCAACGAGCCGAGCATCATGCAGTCGCTCGCGCCGAACGCGATCACGACGTCGTACACGCCGAACCTCTACGCCTACTCGCTGGCGTTCGCCGGCCAGCAGCACAACTACTCGGCGACCGTCGCCATCATCATGGGCGTCATCACGATGATCGTCGCCTACGTGGTGCAGCTGCGCGGGATGCGGAAGGGATCCTGACATGAGCACGACGACCCTCGTCACCCTGCGCACGGGCGCGACCCGCGCCGAGCGCCGCGGCCGACTCGGCACGATCGACAAGCCGCGCCGCAGCGTCCTGCTGACGGTGCTCACGGCCATCATGGTCGTGTACTCGCTGCTGCCGCTCGCGTGGCTCGTGATCAACGCGTCGAAGACGCAGGCCGACCTGTTCTCGACCTTCGGCCTGTGGTTCGGCAATTCGTTCGCGCTGTTCGACAACATCGGCCGCGCGCTCACCTACGACGACGGCGTCTTCCTGCGGTGGTTCGCCAACACGCTGCTGTATGTCGTCGTCGGCGCGGGCGGCGCGACCCTCCTGTCGGTCCTCGGCGGATACGCGCTGGCGAAGTTCTCCTTCCCCGGGAAGAAGGCCGTGTTCGCCATCATCATCGGCGCGGTCGCGGTTCCGGGAACGGCCCTCGCCGTCCCGACGTTCCTCATGTTCAGCGAGATGGGGATCACGAACACCCCGCTCGCCGTCATCATCCCGTCGCTCATCTCGCCGTTCGGCCTCTACCTCATGTGGACGTTCGCGAGCGAGGCGATCCCGGAGGAGCTCATGGAGGCCGCCCGTATCGACGGCGCGAGCGAGTTCCGCACGTTCTGGCAGGTGTGCCTGCCGCTCCTGACCCCCGGAACGATCACCGTGGCGCTGTTCACGATGGTCGCGACGTGGAACAACTACTTCCTCCCGCTGATCATGCTGCGGGATCCGGAGTGGTACCCCCTCATCATCGGCCTCAACCAGTGGAACGCGCAGGCCGCGACCGCCGGCGGCGAGGCCATCTTCGACCTGGTGATCACGGGAGCCCTGCTCACGATCGTCCCGCTGATCATCGCCTTCCTCTTCATGCAGCGTTACTGGCAGTCGGGACTGGCCGCCGGATCCGTGAAGGAATGACCCCCTCCCCTCGACGATGGAGTTGACACACATGAGCACTATCCGATCCACCCGCCGGCGCGTTCTCGCCGGCACCGCCCTCGCGGGCGTCGCCACCCTCGCCCTCGCCAGCTGCTCCGGCGGATCCGGGGGCGGCGACGTCGACACCGACGCGGCCCTCGAGGAGGGCGGCACGATCACGGTGTGGGCGTGGGAGCCCACGCTCGAGCCCGTGATCGAGGACTTCGAAGCCGACAACCCCGGCGTGACGGTCGAGCTCGTCAACGTCGGAACCGGCATCGACTCGTACACCGCCCTGCAGAACGCCATCACGGCGGGCCAGGGCCTGCCCGACCTCGTGCAGGTCGAGTACTACGCCCTCCCGCAGTTCGCGCTCCAGGAGTCGCTCACCGACCTCACGGAGTTCGGGGCCGACGAGTACGACGGCGCGTTCGCGACGGGCCCGTGGGACTCGGTGCACTCGGGCGAGCAGATCGTGGGCCTCCCGATGGACTCGGGCCCCATGGCGCTGTTCTACAACAAGAGCGTCTTCGACGAGTACGGCGTCGAGGTGCCCACCACGTGGGAGGAGTTCGCCGAGGCCGCCGCCCAGTTCCAGGAGGCGAACCCCGACGTCTACATCGGCAACGAGTCCTCCGACGCCGGCTTCGCGGCGTCGATGATGTGGCAGGCCGGCGGCACGCCGTGGACCGTCGACGGCACGAACGTCTCGTTCGACCTGACGGGCGACGCGGGCGCGCAGGCGTACGCCGAGCTGTGGCAGGGCATGCTCGACGACGAGCTTCTCGCTCCGATCGAGGGCTGGACCGACGAGTGGTTCCAGGGCATGGCCAACGGCACCCTCGCGACGCTCCCGATCGGCGCGTGGATGCCGGCGAACCTCGAAAGCAGCGTCCCGGACGGATCCGGCGACTGGCGCGTCGCGCCCATGCCGCAGTGGACCGAGGGCGAGGCCACCTCGTCGGAGAACGGCGGCAGCTCGCTGGCGATCCCCGCGGACGCGGAGAACAAGGAGCTGGCGTACGCGTTCATGGAGTACGCGAACGCGGGCGACGGCGTCCAGACCCGCCTGGACAACGGCGCCTTCCCGGCGACCACGGCCGAGCTCGAGTCGGACGAGTTCCTGAACCAGGAGTTCGAGTACTTCGGCGGGCAGAAGATCAACGAGGTCCTCGCGGAGTCGTCGGCGAACGTGGTCGAGGGATGGCAGTACCTGCCCTTCCAGGTGTACGCGAACACGATCTTCGGCGACTCGGTCGGCCAGGCCTTCCTCGGCGACGGGACGATCTCGGAGCAGCTCGGGTCCTGGCACTCGACGCTCGAGCAGTACGGCGCGGACCAGGGCTTCACGATCGAGTGACCCCGCCCCGCCGCTGACACCCCTCGGGTCGCCAGGAGCCGCGCCTCGCACGCGGATCCTGGCGACCCGCCCTCTTTTCACCCCGTTTCCCCGAAGGGATCCCCATGCCGACTCACCGCTGGCTCCGCACGCCCGAGGGCACCGCGCCGCGCATCTCCTACGGAGCCGACTACAACCCCGACCAGTGGCCGCGCGAGGTGTGGGACGACGACGTCCGCCTCATGAAGAAGGCCGGCGTGGACGTCGTGTCCGTCGCGATCTTCTCCTGGGCGAAGCTCCAGCCCGCCCCGGGCGTGTGGGACTTCGCGTGGCTCGACGAGGTCATCGACCTGATGCACGCGAACGGCATCGGCGTGGACCTCGCGACGGCGACCGCGTCCCCGCCGCCGTGGCTCACGATGGCGCACCCGGAGGTGCTGCCCGTCACCGCCGAGGGCCACGTGCTCTCCCAGGGTGCCCGCCAGCACTGGCGGCCGACGTCGCCCGTGTTCCGCGAGTACGCGCTGACGGTCGTGGAGAAGCTCGCGGAGCGGTACGGATCCCACCCTGGCGTCGTCGCGTGGCACGTGAACAACGAGCTCGGCTGCCACAACGCGTACGACTACTCGGACGACGCGGCCGCCGCCTTCCGCGCGTGGCTGGCCGACCGATACGGCGACGTCGCGGGCCTCAACCACGCGTGGGGGACGGCGTTCTGGTCGCAGGCGTACGGGTCCTTCGACGAGGTGCTGCCCCCGCGGTTGGCCGCGTCGTTCCCGAACCCCACGCAGCAGCTCGACTTCGCGCGCTTCTCCTCCGACGCGCTGATCGACTACCTCGTCGCCGAGCGCGAGGTGCTGAACCGCATCACCCCGGACGTCCCCGTGACGACAAACTTCATGATCACGGGCGGCACGCGCCACGCGGACTACGCCGCCATGGCGAAGGAGATCGACTTCGTCTCCAACGACCACTACGTCACCGCCGACCGCGACGAGCTCGCATTCTCCGCGGCGATTACGAGCGGCGTGGCGGGACACCGGCCGTGGTTCCTCATGGAGCACTCGACGAGCGCCGTGAACTGGCAGCCGGTGAACCGGCCGAAGCGCCCGGGGGAGCTCATCCGGGATTCCCTGACCCACGTCGCGCACGGTGCGGACGCGGTGTGCTTCTTCCAGTGGCGCCAGTCCTCGGCGGGCGCCGAGAAGTACCACTCCGCGATGGTTCCCCACGCCGGCGAAGACACGCGGGTGTACCGCGACGTGGTGGAGCTCGGGCGGATCCTCCAGGGCCTCGGCGACGTGGTCGGATCCGACCGCGACCCGGCGCAGGTCGCGATCCTGTTCGACTGGCAGTCGTGGTGGGGATCCGAGCTCGACTCGCACCCGACGGAGCTGCTGGAGTACCGCCGCGAGGCTCTCGAATGGTGGACGGCGCTGGCGAACCTCGGGATCCGCGCGGATGTGGTGCCCACCGGCGCCGACCTGGCGGGGTACCGGATGGTCGTCGCGCCCGTGCTCTACAGCGTCCCGGAGGCGCTCGCCGACACCCTGCGGGCGTACGCGACCGGCGGCGGCCACCTCGTGACCACCTACTTCTCCGGCACGGTCAACGAGCACGACCACGCCTACCTCGGCGGCTATCCCGGCGCGTTCCGCGACCTGCTCGGGATCCGCGTGGAGGAGTTCCGTCCCCTGTTTGCGGGGGAGACGGTGCCGCTGTCGACCGGGACGACCGGATCGCTGTGGAGCGAACCGATCGACGTCGTCGCCGGCGACGTCGAGGTGCTCGCGACGTACGAGCACGAGGAGCTGGGGGCCGCCGTGACGCGCCGGCCCGCGGGCACCGGATCCGCCGCGTACGTCTCGACGCGCCTGGGGCTCGAGGGCCTCGCCGCGATCCTGCCGGAGCTCCTGTCCGGCGCCGGGGTGACCTCGGAGCTGCCCGAGGCGCTGCGTTCCTCGGTCGAGCTGGTCGTGCGCGCGGGGGCGAACGGCCGCGTGCGGTTCTTCATCAACCGCACCGACGACACGGTCGACCTCGGTGGGGTCGCGACGGACTTCCTCTACGGATCCACCACGCTCCCCCCGCGCGGCGTCGCGATCGCCCGCGGCTAACCCCGCGCCGCGCAAGTCCACAATTCTCCGACATTTCATCGGGGAATCCCCCGATGAAATGTCGGAGAATTGTGGACTTAGGGGCGGCCGAGGCGGGCGCGGAGCGTCGCGGTCACCGCCGAGAGCTCGGGCGCGCGGAAGATCGCGAGGAGCGCGGCGTAGATCACGGAGCACACCAGGCCGATGACGACGCACCCGGCCACGGCGCCGGCGAGGCCCGACAGCATCCACCCGCCGGGACCGCCCGTCCAGAGGTACACCGCGTATCCCGTCGCTCCCGCGGGGAGCGCGGCCGCCGTGAATCGGCCGATCGCCCAGACGTTCGGGAGCATGCCGAGCGGGCCGAGGTGACGACGCAGCAGCCATGACGCGAGGATGACCTGCGCCAGGCTCGCGACCGCCTGGCTGAACGCGATGCCCGCCGTCACCCAGGCGTCGCCGAGCAGCGCGCGGGCAGCGAGGGCCCCGGCGACCGCGAGCGCCGCCTGGAACGCCGTGAAGAAGAACGGCGTGCGGGTGTCTCCGTACGCGTAGAACGCGCGCTGGACGATGAACAGCACCGCCATCGGCACGAGCCCGAACAGGAATCCGATGAGCACCGTCGCGGTGCCCTCCGCCTCCGCGGTGTTCGTCGCGAACAGGCGCGACAGCGGCACGGCCGCGGCCATGAGCGTGACGGCCGAGATCACGATGAGCATGCCGAGCACGCGCGTGGAGGTGCCGATGTCGGCGCGGACGTCGGCGTCGCGCCCCGCGGCCGCGTGCTCGCTCATGCGCGTGAAGTAGGGCGTCCCGATGCTCATCACGATGAGCGAATACGGGAGCATGAAGACGAGCCAGGCGTTCTGCCAGACCGTCACGGACGCGTTCTCTCCCGACGCCGTCGAGATCATCTGCTGCTGCACCGCCGTGACGACGTAGCCCACGAGCAGCATGGCGATGCTCCACGTGGCGACGCGGCGCACCTCGCCGAGGCCCATGCCGCGCCAGCGGAAATCGGGGCGCAGGCGCAGGCCGGTCTTGCGCCAGAAGATCACGAGCGCGACGGTCTGCGCGACGATCCCGGCGGTCGCGGTGCCGCCGAGGAGCGCGATGCTGCCCGGATCCCACTCCTCGATCGGCATGCTCCCGCCGCCGTAGATCGCGATGAAGACGAGGAAGCCGGCGATCGAGACGACGTTGTTGACGATCGGCGTCCACGCGTAGGGCCCGAACACCCGCCGGGCGTTGAGCGTCTCCCCGATGAGGGCGAACATTCCGTAGAAGAACACCTGCGGGAGGCACCAGAGGGCGAATGCGACGGCGAGGTCGAACTGCGGACCCGAGTAGTGCGAGAACAGCGACACGAGCAGGGGCGCCACCACGAGCGCGACGGCGGTGACGCCCAGCATGACGACGGTGCCGAGGGTGAAGAGCTTCGACAGCTGTCGCTGGCCGCCGTCCTTGGCCGTCGACCACCGCACGATGAGCGGCACGAACACCGCGGTGATGACGCCGGTGGAGATCACCTGGAAGACGTAGTTCGGCAGGATGTTCGCGGTGTAGAACGCGTCGTTGGCGAGGCCGAACGCGCCGATCGCCGCGACGAGGACCATGCTCCGCAGCAGCCCCGTCACGCGGGAGGCGAGGGTGCCCGCCGCGATGACGGCGCTCGATCGTCCGAGGCTCATTCGCCCGCTTCCTGTATGCCGCTATCGGAATTGTTGTCGGCGGCCTCGGACCGCAGGCGGCGGCGCCGCCGCACCTGGCGCACCACGCCGGTGCCGAGCAGGCCCGCAATGAGCACGCCGAACGCCGTGATCCCGATGCGCTCCCAGTCGGCGCGCACGGTCACCGGCATGTCGCGCTCCGGCCCGATCACCTCTCCCGTGGCGGCCTCGAGTCGATAGTGCACCGTGACGTCCCCGCTGCCGACGCGCGCCTCGATCGGGATCGTGACGCGCGTGGTGCTGTCGGGCTGCGCGACGACGACGGTGCGCTCTTCTATCGAGAGGCGGGGGTCGTCGGGCTCCGCGACAATGACGACGTTCGCCGGATAGGGCAGGTCGTTGCGGATCCACACGGGCATGGGCGCCTCGGGGCTGAGGAGCTGCACGGGCGACGGCTGCTGGATGTCGATCGCCTGCTGGCGGTCAGTGTTGAGCGCGTCCAGCGTCTCGGCGGCCTCCTGCCACCCGTCGGGGTTCGTCGACCAGCTCACCGCGAGCAGCCGCAGGAACTCCGCGCGCGTCTGGCTGGTGAGCAGGCTCGGATCCTCCAGCGCGGTCGCGATGTGCTGGAGCCCCGGGACGTCGGCGAGGTATCCCGCGACGGCGGCGATCCGCGCCTCGTCCACCTCGTATTCCGTCAGGGGAATGGATCCGGATCCCGCGAGCGCGGACAGGGTCCGAGGCGTCGACGCGGGCGTGCCGAGCGCCGCGCCCACGGCGGCGTCGAGGCCGTCGGCCGTGACGTCGGCCTCCGCGTCTACGACGACGGATCCGGCCTGGTCGGTCGTGAGCGTGTCGGAGCCCATGCGGTCGAGCGCGAGGACGACGGGCTCGTCGTCCGCCGCGAGCCAGATCTCGGCGGTCGCTGCCGAGAGGGCGCGATCGCGCTCGGCGGGATCGGCGAGGGCCGCGGCCGCGAGCAGGCGGTCCGAGAGCGCGTCGTCGTAGGCGATCGTGCTCTCCCCCAGCGCGGGCTCGCCGTCGGCGGTGTCAGAGGCCGGCACGAGTACCCGCGCGCCGTCGCCCGAGGTGAGCGCGGCCGCGAGCTCGTCGTTCAGGGATCCGCTCGCGGGCCAGTACACGGGCGCGCTCGCGGTCTCGCCGATATCGGTGAGGGCGTCGATCCCGGCCGCGTCGCCCTCGATCGCCGTCGTGTAGGCCGACAGATGGTCGGCCGCGAGCGGTGCGTCGAGCCCGGCGGCGACCTGCGTCGCGGCGTCGGCGTCGGCGAATTGCAGCGCGAACCGGTCGTTGGGGAGCGCCATCAGGCGCGCGAGCCACGCGCTCGCCTGGGGCGGAGCGTCGTCCCCCAGCGCGCGGATCGCGGCGGGGATGGCCGGGTCGACGGCGAGGATCGCGGAGGTGCCCTCCACGGCGTCGAGCTCGGCCGTGAGGAGGCCGGACTCGCCGGTGAGGGTCGCGAGGACCTCGGCGGAGTACACGCCGGTGGTCGCGACCGGCCCCGTGATCGGGACGACGAGCGCCACCTGTTGTGCGGATCCGCCTGAGACGATCATGACGGCGCGCGCGCCGGCGGGGATCTCCGGCCCGGAGTACGTCGCGAGCACGGGGTAGACGCCCGGGTCGAGGTCGGAGACGTCGACGCTCTCGCTGAGGTTCGTCGCCTCGCCCGCCCCGAGCTCGTCGGTCTCGATCGTCGCGATCTCCTCCGAGGCGTCGCCGCCGGCGCCCGACATCCAGGCCTCGACGGCCGCGGCGTTCGTCAACGCGTCGCCGCGGCGGACGACGATCTCGGCCGCGTCGTAGGCCGCGTCGTCGGGGTTCGCGAGGCCGATGTCGAGCGCCGCCTCGTCGCCCGAGACGACGCCCTGGTCGCCGATCCGCAGCGTGACGGGCGGGAGGGCCGCAGCCTCCGGCGGCGCCTCGTCGGCGCTCGCGACCGACGCCGGCAGGGTCGCGGCGGTCGCGGCGCCCGGAGCGGCCAGCGCCAGCCCGCAGCCCACGACGAGGGCGGCGCCGAGGGTGAGGGGGCGCCGCGTCCAGGAAGTCGAATCGTTCATAGGAGAGTCCGCGACCGCGAGCCGCGCTGACGACGAGTCTACGGACGGGCGCCTGTCAGGCCGCACAGGAGGAACGATGTGTTCCCGCCGCGCGGTCCGGCGTGCGCGGGCGGGGCCTGCGCGCTCGATAGGATCAGGCGTATCCCCCTCTCCATCCACCCCCGAGGACTATGGGAATGCCCGAAGACGCAGCAACCTCCTCTCTCGATGCCGCGACCTCGGCGACCGAGCTCACGGGCGGAGTCGTGCGCCGCGCGGCCCGCATGGCGGACGGACGGGAGATCCTCTACTTCGACGACGCGGGCACGGCGCTACCGCCGGAGCGCGCGGTCGACGCGCGCGCGCTGGACCCCCGCCCCGCGACCGCCTCGATGCGTCGCGACGTGCTGACGGGCGACTGGATCACGATCGCCGCGAACCGCCAGAACCGGGCCATGTTGCCGCCAGCGGAGCTGGATCCGCTCGCCCCGCAGACGCCGACGAACCCGTCCGAGGTGCCCAGCGTCTACGACGTCGCCGTGTTCGAGAACCGGTCCCCCGCGCTCGGCCCCGCGCTCGCGCGCGCCACGGGAGACGTGCCCGCCGGCGAGGACGCGCCCGAGGGCCTCGACGACCTCCGGGCGCCGGGCCTCGGCCGCACGCGCACGGCGATCGGCCGCTGCGAGGTCGTGTGCTTCAGCCCGGAGCGCACCGGATCCTTCGGCACCCAGTCGGTCACGCGTGCCCGGACGGTCATCGAGGCGTGGGCCGACCGCACGGCCGCGCTGTCGGCGCTGCCCGGGATCCAGCAGGTGTTCCCGTTCGAGAACCGCGGCGAGCAGATCGGCGTGACGCTGCACCACCCGCACGGGCAGATCTACTCCTACCCCTACGTGACGCCGCGCACGCAGGCGTTGCTCGGGCAGGTCGAGCGCGAGGGCGCCGACCTGTTCGAGCGGATCCTCGACTTCGAGCTCGCGGGCGAGCGCGTCCTGATCGAGGCCGAGCACTGGGTCGCGTACGTGCCGTTCGCGGCGCGCTGGCCGGTCGAGGCGCACCTCGTCCCCCGCCGCCACGCGGCCGACTTCTCGGAGCTCACCTCCGCCGAGCGCGACGAGCTCGCCTCGGTCTACCTGCGCCTTTTGCGCGGTGTCGACGCGCTCTACGACACCCCGACGCCGTACATCGCCGCGTGGCATCAGGCGCCCGTTCACGTCGGGCGCGACAGCGTCCGCATGCACCTGCAGCTCACGTCGCCGCGTCGCGGCGCGGACAAGCTCAAGTTCCTCGCCGGATCCGAGGCCGCCATGGGCGCCTGGGCCGCCGAGATTCCGCCGGAGACGGGGGCCCAGCGCCTCCGGGACGCCATCGCCCAGGCCGGGGAGGTCCTCTGATGTCGCCGACCGCACAGTCCGCCGCCGCGCTGTTCGAGCGCCTGACGGGATCCGCGCCCGAGCGCATCTGGTCGGCGCCCGGCCGCGCGAACCTCATCGGCGAGCACACCGACTACAACGAGGGCTTCGTCCTGCCGTTCGCGATCGAGCACCGCACCTACGCGGCCGTCGGGCGCCGATCCGACGGCATCATCCGCGTCGTGTCGACCTTCGACCCGAACCCGGTCGAGGTCGCGATCGTCGAGCTCCAGGCGCTGTTCGGCGGCGACGCGGGCGAGGGCGTGCGCAGCGGATCCGTGCCCGAGTGGGCCGCGTATCCGCTCGGCGTCGCGTGGACCGCGCTCGCCGCGGACGGCCAGGGCGCGACGCAGATCCCGGGCGTCGACATCGCGATCGCGTCGGACGTGCCCATCGGCGCGGGCCTGTCCTCCTCGGCGGCCATCGAGGGCGCGACCGCGGGAGCGCTCGACGACCTGTGGGGCCTCGGCCTCACGCCGCTCGACATGGCGAAGATCGGCCGGACTGCCGAAAATCAGGCGGTCGGGGCGCCGACGGGGATCATGGACCAGGTCGCCTCGATCATGGGCCAGACCGACGCCGCCACGTTCTTGGATTGCCGCACGCTCGAGACGCAGGCTGTCGACCTCGGCTTCGCCCGCGAGCACCTCGCGCTGCTCGTGATCGACACCCAGGTCTCGCACTCGCACTCGACGGGCGGCTACCGCGACCGGCGCGAGGCCTGCGAGCGCGGCGCGACCGCCCTGGGCGTCCCCGCCCTGCGCGACCTCACGGTGGGCGACCTCGAACGGGCGCGCGCGGTGCTCGACGACGTGACGTTCCGCCGCGTCGCCCACATCGTGACGGAGAACCAGCGGGTCCTCGACACCGTGGAGGCGTTGCGGGCCGAGGGGCCCCGCGCCATCGGCGGCCTGCTCGTGGCCTCGCACGTGTCGATGCGCGACGACTTCGAGATCTCGGTTCCCGAGCTCGACACCGCGGTCGAGAGCGCCCTCGAGGCCGGTGCCGTGGGCGCGCGGATGACGGGCGGCGGGTTCGGCGGGGCCGCGATCGCCCTCGTCGACGAGGCGCGCCTCGAGCAGACCCGCCAGGCCGTGGCCGACGCGTTCGCCCGCGCCGGTTTCCGCGCGCCGAACCAGTTCACGGTCGTCCCGTCGCACGGCGTCCTTCGCGACGCCTAACGCCCCGCGCTCCCCCGCGACCCGACGCGCGACCAACACAACGCAGTCAATTTTTTGCCGACACGGCCCGGATCCGCGTCGCCGCGGCCGCCGCGCCGAAAATTGACTGCGTTGTGGTGCCGCGGGCGGGGTCACGCGAACGCGAGGAACCCGTCGACGAGGAGCGCGCGGACGGCGGGGAGGAGCGAGGCGCCCAGGGCGGCCTCGTCGACCTCGAGGATGTCGGCGAGCGCGGCGACGATCTGACCGACCGCGAGCTCGCCGTCGCACGCGCCGACGAGGCCCGCGAGGGCGGGATCCGCCTGCACCGAGCGCCCGAAGCCGCCGCCCTGGCGCAGCTCGATCACCGTGGGGTTCTCGGCGCCCGGCGTGTGATGGCGGGCCTCCGTGACGTCGGCGGCCACCCGGAGGCGGGCCCCCGCGAGCGCCTCGTCCGTGAGGGCGGCCTGGGCGTCGTGGGCGCGGAGCGCTGCCGCGAGGTGGGATCCGAGCGCACCCTCGGACGCCACGGGCTGGGGGATCCGCTCGTACCGCGACAGCGTCGGGCCGGCGTCCGCGCGCCGGAGGAGGACGTACCCGAACCCGACCCCCGTGACCCCGCGCGCCGCGAAGTCGTCGAGCCACGCGGCGAGCATCCGGTCGTGTTCCGGGCTGCCGGGGGCCGTGCCCCCGTCGCGCACCCACATTTCGGCGTACTCGATCGGGTTCAGCCGCTCGCGCTCGATGACCCACGCGTCGAGGGGAACGGGGGACGCCTCGATCCAGCCGCGGATCCGCTCCAGCCCGTCCTCGCCGCCGCGCGTCTCCCAGTTGGCGAGGAACTGCGCCGTGCCGCCGGGCACGAGGTGTGCGCCCACGCCCGCCACGACCTGCTGCACGAGCGCGTCGCCGACGAGCCCGCCGTCGCGGTACTCGTAGGTGGGCACCCCCGCGATGCGCGGGGTGATGACGAACGGCGGGTTCGACACGATGCGGTCGAACGTCTCGCCCGCGACGGGGGCGAAGAGCGACCCGAGGCGGGTTTCGACGGCGTCCACGCCGTTGAGGAGCGCGGTGATCCGCGCGAAGGCGAGCGCGCGCTCGCTGATGTCGGTCGCGACGACGGCGTCCGCGTACCGCCGCGCGCGGAGCGCCTGCACGCCGCACCCCGTGCCGAGGTCGAGCACCCGCCCGGCCCGGTCGGGCAGCTGCAGGCCCGCGAGCGTGACGGAGGCCCCGCCCACGCCGAGCACGTAATCCTCCGCGAGCGCGCCGGCGCCGAGGGCGAGCTCGTCGAGGTCGGCGGCGATCCACCACTCCCCCGGCCCGCGGTCGTCGTGGAACGACTGCGGCCGCACGGTCGCGCGCGGGCGCAGGTCGTCGCCGTCGCGCTCCGCGAGCCCGAGGCGGACGAGGCCCGCGGATCCCGTGTCGGGGAGCGCCCGGTCGACCTCGTCGGCGGGCTGCGTCCGGCCGAAAACGAGCAGGCGGGCCAGCACCGCGGCGGGATCCGTCCGGTCCCCCAGCGCGCGCAGGGCGGGCAGCGCGAGCGTGCGACCGATCGCGTCGTCGGCCTCGACGCCCCACGCCGCGCGCAGCGGCTCGGATCGGAAGTCGGCTCGGCGGAGGTCGCGGGCGAGCGCGCGGCAGAGATCGGGATCCGGGTTCAGCACGGGATCCATTCTCATTCAGAGGAAGTTCCCACGCACGGTCCGCCGGGGCGCGGCGGATCCGTACCAGCCTGGGGTGATGGACGCTCTTTACACGACAGAAGCACTCGCCACCGGCGCGGGCCGCGACGGCCGCGTCGCGGTCGCGGGCACGGACCTCGACTTCGATCTCGCCGTTCCGAAGGCGATGGGCGGATCCGGCAACGGCGCGAACCCCGAACAGCTGTTCGCGGCCGGGTATGCCGCGTGTTTCCACTCGGCCCTGCAGGCCGTGGCGCGCGGCCAGAAGGTCTCGATCGACGGCTCGTCGGTCGGCGGCCGGGTCTCGATCGGCTCGAACGGGGAGGGTGGCTTCGCGCTCGCCGTCGAGCTCGAGGTCGTCATCCCCGACGTCGAGCACGAGGTCGCGCAGGGGCTCGCGGACGCGGCGCACCAGGTGTGCCCCTACAGCAACGCCACGCGGGGCAACATCCCCGTGACCATCTCGGTCGTTCAGGACTGACCGGTCGCGCGGGCCGCAGACCATCGGGTCAGCGGCCCGCGCCCGGCGCGAGCGCGCGCACGGCGAGGTCGACGACGCGCTCGGCCGTGCGGGCGTCGTCCGGCTGCAGCGCGACGTGGAGCGCGACCATGCTCGTCGCGGTCGCGACGTCGTCGACCGTGACCGCCGGATCCGCCTCCCCGCGGGCGAGGACCGCGCCGATGATCGCGCGGAGCCGCCCATCGAGCGCGGCGCCGCCGGCGGGCCGGGCCCGGAGCGCTTCGAGGATCGACGCCGAGACGCGTGCCTGCACCGCCTCGAAGCACGCCGTCGTCGGCATGACGAAGAGCTCGGCCTACCTGTACGCGCTCTCGGGCCAGCGCATCAACGCCGTCGCGCCGGGCGCGGTCGCCACGGGCATCGAGGCGCCGTTCGCGTCGGAGGTCGGGGCCCGCGGCAACCGCGGGCCCCGGCCCCTACGGGCGCAGCAGCGCCTTGATCGTGCGGCGCTCGTCCATCGCCCGGTAGGCGTCAGCCGCGTCCGAGAGCGCGAACTCGCGGTCGAAGACGGCGCCGGGGGCGAGGGATCCGTCGAGCACCTCGGGCAGGATCTCCTCGACGTAGCTGCGCACGGGCGCGACTCCGCCCCGGACGCCGACGTTCGTCGAGAACATCGTGCGCATCGGCAGCTCCGGGCCGCCGTTCGGGACCCCCACGAACCCGACCTGGCCGCCGGGGCGGGCGGAGCGTAGCGCCTGGTCCATCGACTCCTTCGTGCCGACGCACTCGAGGACCGCGTCCGGGCCGATGCCGTCGAACATGTCCTTCAGGGTGGCGACGCCCTCGTCCCCGCGCTCGGCGACGACGTCGGTCGCCCCGAAGGAGCGCGCCACGGCCTGCCTGTCCGCGTGGCGCGACATCGCGACGATCCGCTCCGCGCCCAGCCGCCGGGCCGCGAGCACCGCGGACAGGCCCACGGCGCCGTCCCCGACGACCGCGACGGTCGAGCCGGGCCCCACGCCGCCCGAGACGGCCGCGTGGTGTCCCGTGAGGAAGACGTCGCTGAGGGTCAAGAGGCTCGGAATGAGCTCCGGATCCGGGGTGCCCGGCACGACCTGCAGGGTCCCGTCGGCGTGGGGCACGCGGACGAACTCGCCCTGGCCGCCGTCGGTCGCGTGGCCCCAGTGGTCGTCGCCGCCCCACCACCCGAGCTCGAGGCACGAGGTCGTGACGCCGCGCACGCAGTTCGCGCACACGCCGCAGCAGTCGTAGAACGGCGCGATCACCGTGTCGCCCACCCGCACGCGGGTGACGCCGTCGGCGATCTCCTCGACGACGCCGACGAACTCGTGCCCGATGCGCCGGGGGACGTCGGGGTGCGTCACGCCGCGGTAGGGCCAGAGGTCGGATCCGCACACGCACGCGGCCGTGACGCGCACGATCGCGTCGCGCCCGGTGCCGCTGAGGACCGGATCCGGGACCTGCTCGGATCGGATGTCACGTTCGCCGTAGAGAATGGTTGCCCGCATGCCTCGAGGCTAATCGCCCGGCGGCCCACCAGGCGCCCCCAGTACGCTGGAACCCATGCTCAACATGGCCGCCGGACTCGCGCGCCTCGGCGACCTCGCTGAGAATCCCGTCGTCGCCGAGCTCGCCCGCGCCTTCGCGGCCGCCGGGCACGAGCTCGCCATCGTCGGGGGGCCCGTGCGCGACGCGCTGCTCGGGCGCGCCACCCACGACCTCGACTTCACGACGAGCGCCCGGCCCGACGACATCCTCCGGATCGTCACGCCCATCTCGACGGCGCAGTGGGACATCGGCCGCGCGTTCGGCACGATCGGGGCGCGCGTGCGCGGCGAGCAGGTCGAGATCACCACCTACCGCGCCGACACGTACGACGGCGAGACCCGCAAGCCGGTCGTCGCGTTCGGCGACAGCCTCGAAGGCGACCTCGCGCGCCGCGACTTCACGGTGAACGCCATGGCGCTCGCGGTGCCGGAGGTGCGGCTCGTGGATCCGACCGGCGGCGTCGAGGATCTCGTCGCCGGGACCCTGCGCACCCCGATCGACCCGCGCGTGAGCTTCGGCGACGACCCGTTGCGGATGCTCCGGGCGGCCCGGTTCTCGGCGCAGCTCGGCTTCGACATCGAGGCCGCAACGCGCGAGGCGCTCGAGGAGCTCACGGGCACGCTGTCGATCGTGAGCGCCGAGCGGATCCAGGCGGAGCTGTCCCGCACCCTCGCGGAGACGGATCCGGTCCGCGGCGTGCGCGTCATGGTCGACACGGGGCTCTCGGGCGAGTTCCTCCCGGAGCTCGGCGACATGCGCCTCGAGGTCGACGAGCACCACCACCACAAGGACGTCTACGAGCACTCCCTGACCGTGCTCCAGCAGGCGATCGACCTCGAGCGCGAGCGGACCCCGGACGCCGCCCCCGACGTGGCGCTGCGGCTCGCCGCGCTGCTGCACGACATCGGCAAGCCCCGCACCCGCAAGCTCGAGCCGGGCGGCGCCGTGAGCTTCCACCACCACGACGTCGTGGGCTCCCGCATGGCGAAGAAGCGCCTGACGCGGCTGAAGTACGACTCGGCGACGATCTCCTCGGTCGCGCGGCTCATCGAGCTGCACCTGCGCTTCTTCGGGTACGCGGAGGGCGCGTGGACCGACTCGGCCGTGCGGCGCTACGTGCGGGACGCGGGCCCCGAGCTCGAGCGCCTGCACATCCTCACCCGCGCCGACGTCACCACGCGTAATCAGCGCAAGGCGCGCCGCCTGGCCTCCGCGTACGACGACATCGAGAGCCGCATCGTGCACCTGCGCGAGCAGGAGGAGATCGACGCGATTCGGCCCGACATCGATGGCAACCGGATCCAGCAGATCCTGGGCATCTCGCCCGGCCCGGACGTGGGGCGCGCCTACCGCTTCCTCATGGACCTGCGCCTGGACGAGGGTCCGCTGGGGCCCGAGGAGGCCGAGCGTCGCCTCGTGGCGTGGTGGGCCGAGAACCCGTCTGGGTAACCCCCGAATGCCGGGGGCGCCTGCGGGATTCTCACGGGGCCGCCGGTAGCGTGGCGGTCGTGTCCGATTCCTCGCCTCACCGCCCGCTGACGGTCCTCCTGGGCTGCGACACGTTCTCGCCCGACATCAACGGGGCGGCGCGGTTCGCGGAGCGCCTCGCGGCGGGGCTCGTTCAGCGCGGCCATGACGTCCACGTGAGCGCTCCGAACCAGGTCTACCGCCGGGCGCGCCCAGGCACGGAGGTGATCGAGGGCGAGGAGGTGACGGTCCATCGCCTGCCGGCGGTCCCCCTCCCCTGGCACGAGTGGCTGCGCTTCGTGTGGCCGTGGCGCTCGAAGCACTACGCGCGCCGCGTGCTGGACCTTGTGCGTCCCGACGTCGTGCACATCCAGTCGCACATCGTCATCGGCCGCGGCCTCGCCCGGGAGGCCCGCAAGCGCGGCATCCCCGTGATCGCGACGAACCACGTCATGCCGGAGAACATCCTCGACTTTACGCGGGCGCCCGAGTGGTTCAATCGCTTCCTCGTGCGCGAGGAGTGGGCCGACGCGCGGCGCACCTTCGGCATGTGCGCGGCGGTCACCACGCCCACGCGCAAGGCCGCGGACTACCTCGAGAAGACCGTCGACGTCGCCGGCGTCATCCCCGTCAGCTGCGGGATCGATATGTCGCGGTACACGCCCGACCTCTCGCCGCGCGCCGAGCGGCGGATCGCCTTCGTCGGGCGGCTCACGAGCGAGAAGCGCGTCGACGACATCCTGCGGGCGGCCGCCGCCCTCGACGGCGTCACGGTCGAGCTCGTGGGCGATGGTGACCAGCGCGCCGCGCTCGAGGCCCTCGCGGCCGAGCTGGGGATCGCGGACCGGGTCGAATTCCACGGTCACGTCCCGGACGACGAGCTCCGCGCGACGTTGACCCGCGCCTCGGTATTCGCGATCGCGTCGATCGCCGAGCTCCAGTCCATCGCCACGATGGAGGCGATGGCCTCCGGGCTCCCGATCGTCGCCGCCGACGCCGTGGCCCTCCCCCACCTCGTGAGCGACGGCGAGAACGGCTTCCTGTTCCCGCCGGGCGACGTGCCCGGGCTGACGGAGCGGATCCGCGCGGTCCTGGAGGCGAGCCCCCGCGAGTACGAGCGGATGCAGCGCGCCTCGCTTAGCCTCGTCGCGGTGCACGACATTACGCGCACGCTCGACACGTTCGAGGCGCTGTACCGCGGCGAGGAGCTCCCGGCCTGAGGCCGCGGGCGGGAGGGGCGCGCATGCACGTCGTGATGTTCGCCGACCAGCACGTCGAGACGTCGGGCGGCGCCCAGGTGGCGATGCGGCTGCAGCGGACCTTCCTCGAGCGCGCGGGGCACACGGTCACGATCGTCGCGCCGCGGCGGCACGGGCACGGCCTCCCGGGCGCCGAAGACGAGGGGTACGTGGACCTGCCGTCGATCGCGGTGCCGACAGATCGCGAGTACTCGGCCCTCTGGCCCGGCCGCCGGGCGCTCGCCGCGGCCGAGCGGGGGATCGCGAGCCGCGTCGCGGCGGGCGCCCCGCTCCCCGATCTCGTGCACGTGGAGGCCGACTACTGGGGCGCGGTGCTCGGGTACCGCCTGGCGCGGCGCCTGCGGATTCCCGTCGTGCACACGATGCACAACCGCGTCGACGTGGGGCTCGCGGCGACGGTCCCGGCGCCGCGGCTCGCGCTGCGGCTCCTGAACGCGTGGCGGCGGCGGGCGCTTCCGGGATCGGGGCGCGGATCCGACGGGTGGGCGTACCTCCGCGGCCTCGCCGCGGGCGCGAGCGCCGTGACCGCGCCCTCGCACCACTTCGCGCGGCGGCTCGAGGAGCACGGCGTCTTCTCCCCCGTCGACGTCGTGTGGAACGGCATCGATGACGACGCGCTGGCGGACGTCGCGCCGCCCGACACCCGCGGCGGCCTCGTCTGGGTGGGGCGGATGAGCCCCGAGAAGCGGCTGTTGCCGTTCCTCGCCGCCTATGCGGACAGCGGCATCACTCTGCCGGTCGAGGTCATCGGATCCGGCTTCGAGCGGCAGGCGGCCGAGCGCCTGGTCCGCGAGCGCGGGATCGCGGATCGCGTGACGTTCGCGGGGCGTCTGCCGTACCGCGAGACGCTCGCGCGGATCGCGGGATCCGCGGCCCTCGTGCAGACCTCGATTGGATTCGAGACGCAGGGAATGACGCCGTTCGAGGCCGCGCAGCTCGGCACCCCGGCGATCGTGAGCGATCCGGACGTGGCCCGGGAGCTCGACGGGGCGTGCTGGGCGGTCGCGTCCGCCGCGGACGAGCCCGGCCGGGTCGCGGCGCTCGCCGCGGCGCTCGCGCGCGCGGCGGCCGACCTGGCGCGGGGCGCCGCGCCGGAGCCCTCCGCGCGCGTGCTCGCCGACTTCGTGCAGTCCTCCCGGACCGCGGCGATGATAGCGATCTACGAGCGCGTCCTCGGCCGCTGAGCACCGCGTAACGTGGCGCGTCGCGGGCGAGGGTGGTAAAGTTGAGTCTGCAAGACTCAAGTTGTATCGCCCGCTGACGCAAGGAGGATCCCATGCCCGCGAAACAGGTGCCGCAACAGGAGGAGCAGAGCGCCCTCGAGCAGTTCGGCATCAACCTCACCGAGCGCGCCCGCAGCGGCAAGCTCGACCCGGTCATCGGACGCGACAGCGAGATCCGTCGCGTGAGCCAGGTGCTCACCCGCCGCACGAAGAACAACCCTGTGCTGATCGGGGAGCCCGGCGTCGGCAAGACGGCCGTCGTCGAGGGGTTGGCGCAGCGGATCGTGGCGGGCGACGTGGCCGAAAGCCTCGCGGGCAAGGAGCTGATCGCCCTCGACATCTCCGCGCTCGTCGCGGGCGCGATGTACCGCGGCCAGTTCGAGGAGCGCCTCAAGAAGGTGCTGCAGGAGATCACGGAGTCCGAGGGCCGCGTGATCACCTTCATCGACGAGCTGCACGTGCTCATGGGCGCGGGCGGCGGCGAGGGATCCGTCGCGGCGGCGAACATGCTCAAGCCGATGCTCGCGCGCGGGGAGCTGCGCATGATCGGCGCGACGACGCTTAACGAGTACCGCGAGTTCATCGAGAAGGACGCGGCGCTCGAGCGGCGCTTCCAGCAGGTCTACGTCGGCGAGCCGAGCGCCGCCGACACGATCGCGATCCTCCGCGGCCTGAAGGAGCGCTACGAGGCGCACCACAAGGTCGCCATCAGCGACAGCGCGCTCGTCGCCGCCGCCTCGCTGTCGCATCGCTACATCCCCAGCCGCCAGCTGCCGGACAAGGCGATCGACCTCATCGACGAGGCGGCGAGCCGGTTGCGCATGGAGATCGACTCCGCGCCGCTCGAGATCGACGAGCTGCGCCGGCACGTTGACCGGCTGAAGCTTGAGGAGCTCGCGCTGAAGAAGGAGAAGGACGCGGCCGCGAAGGAGCGTCTCGCGGCGCTGCGGGAGACCCTCGCTCAGAAGGAGGAGGAGCTGTCCGGCCTGCAGGCCAGGTGGGAGGCCGAGCGCGCCACGCTCAACCGCGTCGGAGACCTCAAGACGCGGCTCGACGCCGCGCGCAGCTCGGCCGAGCGCGCGCAGCGCGAGGGCGACCTCGAGCGCGCCTCGCGCCTGCTCTACGGCGAGATCCCCGGGCTCGAGCGCGAGCTGGCCGACGCGGAGCGCGCCGAGCAGTCCGACGACCGCATGGTGAGCGACCAGGTCACGGACGAGGACATCGCGGGCGTGATCGCGGCGTGGACGGGGATCCCCGTCGGCCGTCTTCTCCAGGGCGAGAGCGAGAAGCTCATCCACCTGGAGGCTGAGCTCGGCCGCCGCCTCATCGGCCAGAAGGACGCGGTGACCGCCGTGTCGGACGCCGTGCGGCGCTCCCGCGCCGGCATCAGCGACCCGAACCGGCCGACGGGATCCTTTCTGTTCCTCGGCCCGACGGGCGTCGGCAAGACCGAGCTCGCGAAGGCGCTCGCCGAGTTCCTCTTCGACGACGAGCAGGCGATGATCCGCATCGACATGTCGGAGTACGGCGAGAAGCACTCCGTCAGCCGCCTCGTCGGCGCCCCTCCGGGGTACGTCGGCTACGACCAGGGTGGCCAGCTCACCGAGGCCGTGCGGCGGCGCCCCTATAGCGTCGTGCTGCTCGACGAGGTGGAGAAGGCCCACCCGGAGGTCTTCGACGTGCTGCTCCAGGTCATGGACGACGGCCGCCTCACCGACGGTCAGGGCCGGACCGTGGACTTCAAGAACACGATCCTCATCCTCACCTCGAACATCGGATCCCCCATCCTCGTGGATCCGGCGATCGCCGCGGAGGAGAAGCGGACGCAGGTGCTCGAGCTCGTGCATCGCGCGTTCAAGCCCGAGTTCATCAACCGGCTCGACGACATCGTCGTTTTCCACGCGCTCGGCGAGGACGACCTCGCGCAGATCGTGGAGCTGCAGGTCGAGCTGTTGCAGCGCCGCCTCGCGGATCGTCGGCTCACTCTCGCCGTCACCCCCGACGCGCGGGCCTGGCTGGCCGAGCGCGGCTACGACCCGGCGTTCGGTGCGCGGCCCCTGCGCCGCCTCATCCAGAAGGAGATTCAGGACCGCCTCGCGATGGCGATCCTCTCCGGCGGGATCCACGACGGCGACACCGTGCGCGTTGACGTCGCGCCGGAGGGCACGCACCTCGCGCTGACGGCGTAACCGGAGCGGCACACGGCGCCCCCGCCCCCACTAAGGGGACGGGGGCGCCGTGTGTGCGAGGGAGATACGCCCTGGGTCAGTCGTTGACGAGAACGGTCTCGGCGAGCGCGCGGCGCTCGCGCGGGGCCAGCTCGCGCTCGCGCATCGCGTCGGGAAGGATTTCGGGGTCGCCCGCCTCACCGAGTGCGAGGAGCGTGAACGGCCGGAAGCGGTCCGCCAGGGAGAAGCGTTCGCTGACGACCGCCGGGTCGAAGCCCGTCATCTGGTGCACGAACAGGCCGTCGTGGTGCGCCTGCACCGAGAGGTGCGCGACCGCCTGGCCGAGGTCGTACTGCGCGGTGACGTTGGCGCGGCCCGCCTCGTTCTCGGTCTCGGCGATCGCCGCGATGAGCACGCCGGCGCGCGTCGCCCACGCGGCGTTGAACTCGACGAGCGCGGCCGACAGGCCCGCGAAGGCCTCGGACCCGCGCCGCGCCACGATGAAACGCCACGGCTGCGAGTTGTACGCCGAGGGGCTCCACCGGGCGGCCTCGAGCGCGCGGGCGAGGGCGCCCTCGTCAACCGTCGCGGTCTCGTCGTACGCGCGCGGGCTCCAGCGCGCGGCGAGGATGTCGAGGACGGGAACGTCGGTCGGGGCCGTGCGGTCGAGGGTCGTCGTGGTCACAGTGTCTCCAATGCGGGTCGGCTCGGGGGCGGATCGCGCCCACGCGAGGCTACAACCGCTGGGTTTCGCGAATATTCCGTCGCGCCCGGGCCCGAACCGGAATTCTGGCCGAATGGGGGACAGACAGCGAGGCGGGCGCTTCCTAGGCTGGCGCCCGGGGGACACCGGAATGACCGAGAGAGATCAGATGGTCGGCGGCAGCCGACGCGCGACGCGCGAGGGTGTCGCCGACCACTGGCCGCGTCCGGTCTTCCCCGAGGAGAGCGGCGCGGATCCGGACCCGCAGTATCCCGAGCGCCCCGAGCTGCTCTCCCCGGCCGAGGCGGCCCAGGCCGCCGGCCGCTGGGGCTGGATCCTTCTCGCCGCCGCCGGCGCGGTCATCACGCTGGCCTTCGCGCTCCCGCTCGGCTGACGCCTTAGGCCGTGTGGATTAAGTCGGTCGTGATCCAGATCAGCGTGGCGGCGAGGGCTATCGCGGCGCGGTAGGAGCGGACTGTCTTGTCTGAGCGCATCGCGATGCCGCGCCATTGCTTGAGTTTGTTGAAGCAGCGCTCGACGACGTTGCGTCCCTTGT